>JBMOIP010000005.1:0-158061 GCA_049317265.1 Bacteroidales bacterium | reverse complement strand
GACGATGAGCGTGCATTTGGGTACCCATTTGGCTACCTGAAATGCAAAACCCGCGATTGACGCGGGTTTTAAGCTTGAAAAGTACCCCGGGCGGGACTTGAACCCGCACGACCGTGAAGTCACAGGATTTTAAGTCCTGCGTGTCTACCAGTTCCACCACCAGGGCGAATTTTTAACTGTAGAGGCGCGCCATGGCGCGCCTCTACAGTTAAAAATTGGTTTTGAGCGAAAGACGGGATTCGGACCCGCGACCCCGACCTTGGCAAGGTCGTGCTCTACCAGCTGAGCTACTTTCGCATGGTAATTTGAGGCTGCAAATGTATAAAAAAAATCATTCCTCCTAACTTTTTTTCAGCAATTTTTTAATTTCATTCAACTTCATCAGCGCCTCAACAGGGGTAAGGGTATTAATCTCCGTGTTCAGGATGTCCTCTTTGATCTGCTGCAATAACGGATCGTCCAATTGTATGAAGCTGAGCTGGTATCCCTGATCTGAGGCTCCTGCGCCCCGGTCAGCTTTAACTTTTCCCTTTCCCCGAACCTGTTTGCCTAGTCCTTCGGCATTGTGACTATCCTCCAGCTGGCGAAGCATCTCCCCTGCCCTTTCAAGAACCGATTGCGGCATGCCGGCCATCCTCGCTACATGGATGCCGAAACTGTGCTCGCTTCCGCCCGGCAGTAACTTTCGGAGGAATATCACCTTATTTTGAATCTCCTTGACCGATACATGGTAATTTTTAATTCGCGGCATCAGTCCTGCCATCTCATTCAACTCGTGATAATGCGTTGCAAAGAGTACTTTGGGCTTGAACAGGGGATGCTGATGCAGGAACTCGGCAATGGCCCAGGCGATGCTGATGCCGTCGTAGGTGCTGGTCCCGCGCCCGATCTCATCCAGCAGGATCAGGCTCCTGTTCGAGATGTTATTGAGGATACTGGCTGTTTCATTCATCTCGACCATGAAGGTAGATTCGCCCGATGAAATGTTGTCCGACGCTCCTACCCGCGTAAAAACCTTGTCAACCAGTCCGAGAATAGCCTGGTCGGCAGGGACAAAACTCCCCATCTGCGCCATCAGCACGATCAGGGCGGTTTGCCGGAGCAGGGCGGATTTTCCCGACATGTTAGGCCCGGTCAGAATGATGATCTGCTGTGAGCGGTCGTCAAGGTAAACATCGTTGGCGATGTACATCTCCCCCGGCTTCAGCTGGCGTTCGATCACAGGATGGCGGCCATTTTTAATATCGAGGATAAAGGTATCGTTGAGTTCAGGCCGTACATAATTGTATTTGACCGCACTGGATGCAAACGAGACCAAAACGTCGAGCCGTGCCACCAGCGATGCATTCAACTGGATCGGCTGGATATAATCGGCCAGGAAGAGAATCAGGTCGTTGTAAAGTTTCAGCTCGATTTCGAGCATCTTTTCCTCGGCATTGAGAATCTTCTCTTCGTAAACCTTGAGCTCCTCGGTGATATACCGCTCGGCATTCACCAGGGTTTGTTTGCGCTGCCACTCCTGCGGCACCTTCTCCTTGTGTGAGTTGGTTACTTCGAGGTAATAACCGAAAACATTGGTGAACCCGATTTTCAGCGAGGAGATGCCTGTACGCTCGATCTCGCGCTGCTGGATCTGCAGCAGGTAATCTTTACCCGAGTAGGCCATTTGCCGGAGTTCGTCAAGTTCCGGATCCAGTCCTTCGCGGATAATGTTGCCCTTAATCGCCAGCGCCGGGGGATCGGGGTTGATCTCCCGTTCGATCCGCTCACGAACCAGCCTGCACACATTCAACTGGTCGCCGATCTTCTGCAACCCTTCGTTTCCCGAGGTTGTACACAGCTCCTTAACCGCTTCAATGCTGTCGAGCGCACGTTTAAGGTAAACCATCTCCCTGGGATTCACCCTGGCTACGGCCACCTTGGATATCAGCCGCTCCAGGTCGCCGATCTGCTGGAAATGGTGGCGGAACTGTTCCGTGGGTTCGGTGTTTTTCGTAAAATATTCCACTGCATCCAGGCGCTCTTCCACGGGCTGGCGGTTTTTCAGTGGCAGGATGATCCACCGGCGCAGCTGCCTTGAGCCCATGGGAGAGACGGTCTGATCAAGAACATCCAACAGGGTCTTCGCGTTTTCGTTCACCGAATTCAGCAGCTCCAGGTTGCGGATGGTAAACCGGTCGAGCCAGAGGTAGTGGTCCTCCTCGATCCGGCTCAGCTTGCAGATATGTTTTACCTTATCATGCTGCGTCTCGGCCAGGTAATGCAATGCCGCCCCGGCTGCAATAACCCCGGTTTCAAGGCCTTCCACACCAAACCCCTTTAAAGAGGCGGTACCGAAATGGCGCAGGAGAAGGTCATTGGCAAAATCGGATGTAAACACCCAGTCGTCGAAGGTGGAAATATAAAATTTACTGCCGAAAAGTTCAGTAAACTCCTGTCTTTTATTCTTTTGAATGATCACTTCGCTCGGCCGGAAACTCTGGATCAGTTTGTCGATGTATTCAAAACTGCCCTGGGCCAGGTAAAACTCCCCGGTGGAGATATCGAGAAAAGAGATCCCGGATATCTTTGAGTCAAGATGCACTCCTGCCAGGAAGTTGTTCTCCTTTTGCTCCAGGATCTTGTCGTGATAGGAGACACCGGGTGTAACCAGTTCTGTTACTCCACGTTTGACAATGGTTTTTGTGAGTTTCGGATCTTCAAGCTGGTCACAGATGGCGACCCGGAGACCGGCTTTCACAAGCTTCGGCAGATAGAGGTCGAGTGAATGATGAGGAAACCCTGCCAGTTCCATGAAGGTTCCGGAGCCATTGGCGCGGCGGGTCAGCACAATACCCAGGATGTTGGAGGCCCGGATGGCATCCTCGCCGAATGTTTCATAAAAATCACCTACGCGAAAGAGAAGCAGCGCATCAGGATATTTCACCTTAATGGCGTTGTACTGCTTCATCAGGGGCGTTTCGGCAGATTCTCTGGGTTTGGCCATATTGATATTCGTAATTCGATTATTTTTCAAAGGTAGGAAGCACAGATTACACTATCTTCGTTTTGTTGATAAAAATCGATAAAACTATCTTTGCAAAAAACTGAAACCACTTTTCATGAGGAAACTAACCATGCCCGAACTCGGACGGATGACGGTAGAGGAGTTCAAATCGTCGGAAAAATTACCGGTCGTTGTCATCCTCGACAACCTGCGCAGTCAGAACAACATCGGCAGCGTCTTCCGTACCGCGGATGCATTCCGGCTCCAGGGCATCTACCTCTGCGGGATCACCGCCACCCCTCCTCACCGGGAGATCCAGAAGACAGCGCTTGGCGCCACTGAATCCGTCGACTGGTACTTTTCACCCACCACGCTGGAGGCAGTTGCTGCGCTCAAATCCGAGGGGTTCACCATTTTAGCTGTTGAACAGGCTGAAGGCAGTATCAGCCTGCCGGATTACCAGCCTGCCAAAGGGGAAAAACTCGCCATCATCTTTGGAAATGAGGTAAATGGCATCGACGACGAAGTTCTTCCATATGTTGAAAAGTGTATTGAAATTCCACAGTTCGGAACCAAGCACTCCATCAATGTTTCGGTAGCTGTTGGGATAGTGATATGGGATTTATTCGGCAAGATAAATATAATGGAAAATAAATGAAACCTTGATTGCTTTTGACCGTAGAACAAAAAAATGAAAATATATTTGTTGTTTTTGGTTCAAATTTTTTAATTTTACACCCTTAAACATATAAAGTATCGTAAATTGTTAACATTCAGGATTTTATGTATTAAGGGTAACTAATTTAATATTTTGTCTCTGAAAATTCATCGATTTCCTTATTATATATATTATATTTGCTCAATCAGTAAACAAAAATCAATTATAATTAAAATTTCTACAGTATGAAAAAACTTTATCAAACCCTATCGACGGCATTAATCGTCTTTCTTATGATGATTGTGCCCGTGGTTACGATGGCTCAGACGAAAGAGTCTCCGAAGAAAGATGCAAAAACCGAAACCACGAAAACTTCCAAGTGCGAGAAAGCTCCATCTCACAGCTACTGGGCATTTACAGCTTATGGTGCGATGGATCAATTCAATGGAGATCTTTCCAAGAACATCCTGTTCAATGACAAATGGATGTTTGGCGCCGGCGGTAGCTTAACCAAGCAATTCTCAAGAGTGATAGGTGTTCGTTTAAGGGGTGGATGGGTGCCTTTATCAGCTTCCGTCACCGACAAACTGGTTTACCAGAAAGGTACCACTCCAACTGTGGTCTCCCAGAATTTCAAATCATGGGTTATCGAGACCAGCGTTGAAGGTACCATCAACTGGGTAAACTGGATCATGGGTTACAAACCTGAAAGATTCTTTTCATCCTACCTGATCGTTGGTGTTGGCGCTGACCACACGCAGGGTGCAAAATTCAACAATGGCAGCGACACGCCTATCGGATACCTTGGTTACCCCAGCCATCTGTCAGCTGACGCAGCAACCGGATCATTGGGTTACGGCAACAACAGCGGCCTTGGCAAATGGAACCTCGAGTTCAAAGCCGACGCAGGTATCGGATTTGATTTCAACCTCAGCAAACATTGGTCAATCAACCCTGAATTCATCTGGAGATGGAGGGATGGCGATGTGCTCGATATGACCATGGGCGGCGCGAAACAGGTTATCAACGACATGTACAGCGGCGTGAACCTCGGCATCACCTATAAATTCGCCTACAGCGGATGCAGCCTGAAGGATATGGCCAAAAATTACGAACTCATCAAATATGAAACCAGCCCTGCTGTTCTTGCCGAAAAGGGTGATTCAATTGTGGTGACCGTTAAAGGCACTGTTCCTCCAAAATATTTCTGCCCGACGGCAGCCATGTATTTCCAGCCGGTTCTTACCTATGATGGCGGCAAATACGAACTTCCCTGCGGCACCCACCTTTATGGTGAGAAGCTGACCGGCGAAGGCACCATGATCAAATACAAAGAAGGTGGATCATTCACATACACCTGCAAATTCCCGTACAAACCTGAGATGAACACTTCACAGTTGACGGTTGCCCCGATCATCTACGAAGCCAAAGAAAAAGTGTTGTACAAGAAAGACGAGATCAAGGTTAAAGCCAAATTCATGGAGTTGCCTTCACGCAACCTCGCTCCTGGCGTTATCTACACCTCCAAACGCGTACAGCATGACGAATTGACCCTCATCGCAGATCACGGTTACCAGAAAGAGGTATTCCAGTCAAAAACCGGTGTTATCTATTTCAAGAAAAACAAGTTCGATCTTGACCTGAAATATGGCATCAACAAAACTGATCCCGCAAAAGCAGCCCTCACCGACCTCAACGGATTCATCCAACAGGGATGGAAAATCAAGGATATCGCCATGAACGGTTATGCTTCTCCTGAAGGTGAAGAGACCTACAATGCCAACCTCTCTGAAAACCGTTCGAAAACCGGTAACAAATGGATGCTCGATCAGTTCCAGGGATGGGCCAAAGATGCCAACAAGGAAAACAAAGACAAGAAAGCTGTGAAAGCTGCAGTTGAAGCCGCAGGTAAAGATGTAAACATGACCCTTGCCCATCACGGACCGGATTGGAATGGTTTCCTCAAAGCTGTACAGAGCAGCAACATGAAGGATAAGGACAAAGTGTTGAATGTTATCAACTCCAATTCTGATGTAAGCAAGAAAGAACAGGAAATCCGCAACATGATCCTGATCTATCCTGAAATTGAAAAAGATCTGCTCCCGGGCTTACGCCGCAGCGAGATCACCGCTACCCTGTACGAACCACGCATGACGGATGCTGAATTACTCCAGTTTGGCGCTTCAAATCCTGAAAAACTGAAAGTTGAAGAGTTATTGTATGCTGCCACCCTCACCAAGGATAACAATGTAAAAGTGACCATCCTCGAGAATGCTGCAAAACAATTCCCAGGCAACTGGAAAGCTTTGAACAACGCTGCCGTAGCTGAAGTTGAAAAAGGCAACCTGGCCCGCGCTTCCGAACTGCTTACCAAAGCACAGGCCGCTCAGCCAAACAACGGCATCATCGAAAACAACATCGGCGTTGTTGCTGCCAAGCAGAAAGATCTGAAAAAAGCTGAAGCCCAGTTCAAGAAAGCTGCCACCCTTGGTGAAAACACCAACTACAACCAGGGCGTACTGCTGATCCCTAAAGGTGACTATACCAAAGCCGCCAGCCAGCTTGGCAATGCAAAATGCACCTATAACCTTGGCCTCGCCCAGTTGTTATCAGGCAATAATGCAGCTGCAGAAACCACACTGAAATGCGCTCCTGAAACTCCGGAAACCTCTTATTTGCTTGCTGTAACTGCAGCACGTGCAAATAACAGCAAGGGTGTTTATGAAAACCTGATGAAAGCCTGCAAAAGCGCTGACCTGAAAGCTCAGGCCAAGGGCGACCGCGAATTCATCAACTTCGCAACCACTCCTGAATTCCAGAATATCGTAAAATAGTTTTGTTTGCTGATTTTGAATTGAAGCCGTTTCGGGAAACCGTAACGGCTTCTTTTTTTTACCGATCCGGCATTATCTGGGTTCAAAAAAAATTTCTGTTGGGGGCAGGGAATTTCAGATCTCAGATTTCAGATTTCAGATTTCGCATTTCAGATCTCAGATTTCACCGCTGTTGCATTAATTACTCGGTGAAACAAAATTACACAGAGATGTACCACGGAGAATTCACTGAGTGCCACAGGGGGAAATATGAAATATGAAATATGAAATATGAAATATGAAATGTGAAATGTGAATTTAAACTTTGCTCCATTCCCCCAAGATTTTCCTCTTGATCCACCCTATCTCAGGTTCTGGATATGGTGCATTCCCTGTGGATAATCCTTCATGGTCAACTCCTTCAGCCAGGTATAGTCCTTTTTATTGGTTACAAAGTCCAACCCGTTGGTATCGATGACCAGTACCCTCAGATCCGATTGCTGACGCAGAAATTCCAGGTAGCCGCTCTGGATCTTTTCGAGGTAATCAAATTGAATGTTCTGCTCATATGGACGCCCCCGCTTCTCGATGTTCTTCCGGAGGTTTTCAAGATTCAGATAGAGGTAAACGATCATATCCGGTTTCGGAACCACCGAACTGACAATGGAGAACAGTTTGCTGTAGAGCCCGAATTCAAGCGGCTCGAGGTTCTTGCTGGCAAAGATGAGCGATTTGAATATAAAATAATCTGCCACCGTAAAGGTTTTGAACAGGTCGGCCGCATTGAACTGGGCTTTTAGCTGCTGGTAACGGTCGGCCAGAAAAGATAACTCCAGGGGAAATGCATACCTGGCCTGGTCTTCATAAAACTTTGGGAGAAATGAGTTCTCTTCAAACTGCTCAAGGATGAGCCTGGCATTGCAATCTTCAGCCAACAGCGTTGCAAACGATGTTTTGCCGGCGCCTATATTGCCTTCGATGACGACGTAGTTATACACGGGAGATGGAAATTAAAATCAAAAACCAGGAGTATTTGCAGCGGAAACCTTTGCATGATCGGTGCAGTCGCGTAAAAGTACCGAAATTGTCTTCTTCAGCAAAGGATGGGTGAAATCAGGAGCTATCTCATTCACTGGAACCAGGGTAAACCGCCGCTCATGAAGCCGGGGATGCGGGATCATCAGCCGGTCGGTGAAAACCAGGCGCTGTCCATAGAAAAGGATGTCGAGATCGATCGTCCTGCCTGCATAGGCGGGAGCCTCCGAATTATCGCTTTCACCATCGAGTGCCGACATTGACGGAACACTGCATCCACACCCTTCAAACGGCCTGATCCTGCCGAGTTGAACCTCTATGGTCAACAGTTTCTCAAGCAACGCCTCCGGATCGAGCGTTGTATCGATTTCAACAACCTGGTTTAAAAAAGGCGTTGAATCATCAAACCCCCAGGGGGCCGTTTCATATAACGCCGATTTGCTGACAACCTCACCAACCATGGTGCTCATCATCACAAGCGCCCTGGTCATGAATTCCTGCCGGTCACCCCGGTTGCTTCCCAAGAGAATAAAAACCTCCTTCATCTGATTTTGATTAAGTTACCGTTCATCTGTGGTCGGATAAACCAGACAACAATGATACAGGAATTACGACGTTTTTATTGCACCGGAGCCAATTTGTTATTCACAAAATCAGGTGATTTCCGCACAGGCGAAAATTTAAAGGGAACTCGATTTCAGATTGGACGATTAACGATTAAAATGATGTATTGCAGATTTTCTACTAGCAGCCTTCAATCGTAAATCGTAAATCAAAAAATTCAATCTGCAATCGTAAATCGTCCAATCTAAAATATCCGATGGCAACAACCTGGCGGTTGCCCGTAGGGACATGCCATGACATGTCCCTACACGATTGACATATCCCTACATGTAACCAACACCAAATTCCAGCGTATATATTTATTACATTTGTGAATAATCCAAATTAACACTTTTATGAAACAGTTTTTTAAATTCATGTTCGCCAGCATGCTGGGAACATTTTTGCTCATCCTGCTTGTAACCTTTATCAGTATTGGAATCGTTGCAGCGATTGTAGCCACCGCCTCCAGTGAAGAAACAGTGATCACCAAAAACACGCTTCTGCTGGTGAAACTCAACAAAGAGATCGCCGACCGAGGCTCAAAATCGAAGATTGTCATGGGTTTCTCCGGTCCCGAAAAAAAGACCGGTCTAAACGATATCCTCGAAAACCTGAAAAAAGCAAAAAAAGACAACAACATTGCGGGAATTTACCTCGACCTGACCGATATCCCATTCGGTGTCTCCACCCTTGATGAGATCCGCGAGGGACTGATCGACTTCAAAACCTCGGGCAAGTTCATCTGGGCATACAGTGAAGGCTATTCCCAGAAATCATACTATCTTGCCACTGCGGCCGACAAAATCTACCTGAACCCGCAGGGAACTGTCGATTTCAAAGGGCTTGCATCAGAGATGACCTTCCTGAAGGGGATGCTGGAGAAACTGGATGTTAAAATGCAGATTATCCGTCACGGGAAATTTAAAGCGGCCACAGAGCCTCTCTTCCTCGATAAAATGAGTCCTGAAAACCGTAAACAGATCACCAAACTGATTGGGGATATCTGGGATAAAATGCTCACAGGGATCGTTGAAACCCGGAAAATCAGCAAAGATCAGCTCAACATGATTGCCGACAGCCTTAAAATCCAGACAGCCGACGATGCCTTGCACTATAAATTCGTCGATCAGCTGGTATATAAGGATGAGTTGCTATCACTCATGAAGAAAAAGATGAATATCGATGAAAAGAAAAAGATCACCCTGGTTTCTATGGACAACTATACGGCAGTGGCCGACACCAGGAAAACATCTGTTGCCTCCGATAAAATTGCCGTGATTTATGCCAGCGGCTCCATCGGAGGCGGAGAGGGCGATGATGCGAGCATCGGTTCAGAGCGAATCTCCAGGGCCATCCGGAAATCGCGTGAAGATGAAAAAGTAAAGGCCATCGTGTTCCGCATCAACTCCGGCGGTGGAAGCGCCCTGTCGAGCGATGTGATCTGGCGCGAGATCGATCTTGCCAAAAAGGTGAAGCCCGTAGTGGCCTCGTTCGGCGATGTGGCTGCCAGTGGCGGTTACTACATTGCCTGCGCAGCCACGAAAATCCTCGCCGATCCCACCTCTATCACAGGTTCCATCGGGGTGTTCGGCGTAATTCCGAATATGGAGGGTCTCTTCAATAAAAAGCTGGGCATCACCTTCGACTGGGCCATGACCAACAAAAACGGGGATTATATCCCGGTGATGAAGCCCCTCTCAAAATACCAGACGATGCTGATCCAGCGGGATGTTGATCATATTTATGACGTCTTTACCGGAAAAGTTGCCGCAGGGAGGAACATCAAACAAGCACAGGTCGACAGTATTGGCCAGGGCCGCGTATGGAGCGGCAGCGACGCGAAGAGCATCGGGCTGATCGATGATTTCGGCGGACTTACCAAAGCTATTGAACTTGCAGCATCCCTGGCCAAAACAAAAGATTACCGGCTGATCGCCCTTCCCGAACAAAAAGAGTGGTTTGAGGAACTGATCGACCAGTTCAGCGGCAACGATCCTTCCACAAAACTGAAAGAGGCCCTTGGGACCGATTATCGCTTTTATGAGTATTATAAGGAGGTTCGTGAAATGAAAGGTGTACAGGCAAGAATGTTGATGAACATCGATATTAATTAAGTCAGCATCTAAATAAAAACGAGGGCTCCCTTTTGGAACGCCCTCGTTTTTTATTTGTCAAAGTCGATAACCGGTCTACCTCATCGGGTATTTCTTAAAGATCTCTTCGCTTTTCATCAGGATATCGATATACTGAGCCCTGCGGTAGGCAAACGGATCTTTCTGGTTTTTACGGGAGAGTTTTCCACGGAATGAATCGATGGTGTCATACTTCTTGTGATCCATCCAGCCATCGAGTTCTTCAATGATTTTTGTGATCTGGCCGATGCCGTTTTTGTAAACAGCGCTCACCACCTGTACACAATCAGCGCCTGTAAGGATCATCTTGGCCACATCCTTGCCGGTGTAGATGCCGGTGTTGGCACAGAGCGATCCGCGAATTTCGCCGAACAACAAACCTACAAACCTCATCGCCATGCGATTGTCCTCTTCATGGCTGAGGTTGTACGGAAAGTGGTACTCCTCGGTCTCCATGTCGATATCGGGCTGGAACATGCGGTTAAACAGGACGAACCCGTCAACACCAGCATAATACATGTTCTGAACCAGCATAAGGGTGTTGGTATAGAACGGGCTCAGCTTTACGCTCACCGGGATCTTCACGCTTTTCTTCACTTCGCTGACCACATCAAGTTGTTCATTGAGAATGGCTTTGCCTTCGCGTTTGAAATCGCCGGGTACAGCATAGAAATTGAGCTCCAGCGCATTGATGCCGGTATTTTCCAGCTGACGTGCATACTCCACCCATGTTTCATCAAAGGTGCAGTTCAGGCTGGCAATAACCGGGATATTCACCGAATTGACCACCTTTTTCAGGTGACTGAGGTGTTCGCGGGGACCGGCATGATCGATGTCGGGAAACAGGCTGATCATCTCCGCATGACGGTCGTTGTACTGGTTCAACTCTTCACTCATTTGCAGGCGCTCGAGTTCAATCTGCTCTTCAAACAAGGTTTTATATACAATAGCTGCAGCGCCGGCCTCTTCCATCCTCTTGCAATTGTCCACATCCTTTACCAGGTTGCTGGCGCCTACAATGACAGGGTTCTTCAACTGAAGACCCATATAACGTGTTGATAAATTTGCCATGACAGTTTCTTTTAGTAATTCGATAAAGTATTACAAATATAGCTCTTTATTGTTCGTAACTCATTGCGGCCAACCTTTTATAGTTGTTGAACCTCCATTTGGCATTCGCTTCTGCAGCTTTGAACAACTCTTCTGCTTCAGCCGGGAACATCTTCTGGAGCGACGAATAACGTACTTCGCTGAGCAGGAATTCCTGGAAAGTGTTCCACTCAGGCTCCTTTGAGTCAAGGGTGAAGGGGTTTTTGCCTTCATTGCCGTTGACCGGGTTATACCGATACAGCTGCCAGTAACCGGAAGTTACCGCGCGATCCATCTCCTCCTCTACCTTACCCATTCCAAGTTTCAATCCATGATTGATGCAGGGTGAATAGGCTATGATGAGGGAAGGACCGTCGTATGCTTCGGCTTCCTTCACTGCGCGGAAAAGCTGGCTGTTGTTTGCGCCCATTGAAACCTGGGAAACGTATACATAACCATAAGTCATGGCCATGGCGCCGAGATCTTTTTTGCGAACCTTCTTTCCTGATGCGGCAAATTTGGCAATGGCTCCGACCGGGGTTGATTTGGAAGCCTGTCCTCCGGTATTTGAATAAACTTCTGTATCCAGTACAAGGATGTTGATGTCTTCGCCGGAAGCAATCACGTGGTCGAGGCCACCGTACCCGATATCGTATGCCCAGCCATCGCCTCCAATGATCCAGATCGATTTCTTGACCAGGTACTGGCGCAGGTTGAGGAGTTCCCTGGAGAGTTCGTTTTTCTCTTTGGTTAAGAGTGGTATCAACGCAGCTGCAGCAGCTTTTGATGCATCGGCGTTGTACATGCCGTCGATCCATGCCCGCATCGCATCAAGGGTGGCGGCATTCATGATATTTTCCTTAAGAGCGCCACGCATCCTGTCGGCCATGCGCTTGCGGAGCTGGGTAATGGCAACGGCCATCCCATATCCGTATTCGGCATTGTCTTCAAACAGGGAGTTGGCCCATGCCGGACCTTGTCCGTCCACATTCGGGCGATAAGGGGTGAATGGCGCGGTACCACCATAAATGGAGGAGCATCCTGTGGCATTGGAGATCATCATCCGTTCGCCATAAAGTTGGGTGAGCAGTTTGATGTAAGGTGTTTCACCGCAACCTGCACAGGCTCCCGAGAATTCGAAGAGTGGTTGGGCAAACTGGCTGTTTTTAAAAGTTTTGAAACGGTCGATCACATTGGTTTTGTAAGAAACCTTGCTGATGTTGTAGTCCCAGTTGGTGGTTTCCGGCATCTGGCTTTCCAGGGTCTGGAACTCCAGGGCCTTGGTTTTGGCAGGACAAACATCCACGCAGTTTCCGCAACCGGTACAGTCGAGTGGCGAGACCTGGATGCGGAATTCCATTCCGGCCAGCTCTTTACCAACAGCTTTAAGGGTATGCATGCCTGCAGGTGCTGCCTGTTTTTCAGCTTCATTGAGCAGGAAAGGGCGGATGGCAGCGTGAGGACAAACATAAGCACACTGGTTGCACTGGATGCAGTTTTCGGCAATCCATTCAGGTACATTCACGGCAATTCCGCGTTTTTCAAGTTGTGTGGTTCCGTTGGGGAAGGTTCCGTCTTCACGGCCCACGAAAGCGCTTACAGGAATATCGTCACCGTTCATCGAACTTACCGGGTCGAAAATCTGGCGGATGAAGGCATCCTTGTTTTCGGCGCTGGCAGGTTTAATGACGATTTTCGACCATTCGGCAGGGATATCCAGTTTGGTCAGTTCACCACCGCGGTCAATCGCAGCATAGTTCATGTTGACAATCTCTTCCCCTTTGCGGCCGTATGTTTTATAGATGGCCTTCTTCATGTCTGCTACGGTTTTCTCGAAAGGAATCACATTGGAAACCTTGAAGAAAGCGCTCTGCATGATGGAGTTGGTACGGTTGCCAAGTCCGATCTCTTCAGCGATCTTGGTAGCATCAATGATGTAAACATTGATCTTATGGTCGGCAATGTACTTTTTCATATGGTCGGGCAGGCGGCGCTTGGTCTCGTCTGCGTCCCAGATGGAATTCAGGAGGAAGGTGCCACCATCTTTCAAGCCTTTCAGCATGTCGTATTTCTCCAGGTAGGCAGGAACATGGCATGCCACGAAATCGGGGGTGATCACAAGGTAAGGTGAACGGATGGGCGTGTCGCCGAAGCGGAGATGCGATACGGTAATCCCTCCCGACTTCTTGGAGTCGTAGGCGAAGTATGCCTGTGCATACTTATCGGTGCTATCGCCGATGATCTTGATCGAGTTCTTGTTGGCACCAACGGTACCATCGGAACCGATTCCGTAGAATTTGGCAGAATAGGTACCCGCCGGGGAGATGTCCATCTCAGGGATCAGCGGAAGTGAATGGAAGGTCACATCATCCACGATGCCCAGGGTAAAATGATTTTTGGGCTCTTTTGCTTTCAGGTTGTCAAACACGGTCACAATCTGTGAAGGGGTTGTATCCTTTGAGCTGAGACCGTAGCGACCGGCGATGATCATCGGGCGGTTTTCGCGGTCGTAGAACATATCGCGGATATCGAGATAGAGCGGATCGCCATTGGCGCCTGGTTCCTTGGTGCGGTCGAGCACGCAGATGCGTTTAACGCTCTTTGGCAGCACGTTGAAGAAATATTTTTCGGAGAACGGGCGGTAAAGATGAACCGAGATCAGTCCGACCTTCTCCCCTTTTGCCGTCAGGTAGTCGATCACCTCTTTGGTGGTATCGGTGATGGAACCCATGGCCACGAGAACATTCTCGGCTTCGGGGTGTCCGTAATACATGAACGGGTGATAAACGCGGCCGGTCAGTTTGGTGATCTCCTGCATATAACCGTCAACCACATCGGGGATTGGCTCATAGAAGCGGTTGATGGCCTCTTTTGCCTGGAAGAAGATATCGGGGTTCTGGGCGGTGCCGCGTGTTACCGGGTGTTCCGGGTTGAGGGCGCGATCACGGAATGCCTGGAGGGCATCCATATCGAGCAGTTTCATCATGTCTTCGTTCTCGAACATCTCGATCTTCTGGATCTCGTGAGAGGTGCGGAAGCCATCGAAGAAATGGAGGAAAGGGATGCGAGATTTGATGGCGGCAAGGTGGGCGATGCCGGCCAGGTCCATCACCTCCTGGACTGAACCGGAAGCGAGCATGGCGAAGCCGGTCTGGCGTGTGGCATATACATCGCTGTGGTCGCCGAAGATGGAGAGGGCATGTGCGGCCACGGTGCGGGCGCTTACATGGAATACTGCCGGGAGCAATTCACCAGCCAGTTTGTACATATTGGGGATCATGAGGAGCAGTCCCTGTGATGCAGTAAAGGTAGTGGTAAGGGCACCAGCCTGGAGGGAACCGTGCAGGGTACCGGCAGCGCCGGCTTCCGATTGCATTTCTACCACTTTAACCTCTTCGCCGAACAGGTTCTTGCGTCCGTGGGCAGCCCATTCATCAACGTTTTCGGCCATGTTGGAGGAGGGAGTGATGGGATAGATGGCGGCAACTTCGCTGAACATATAGGCCATATGGGCTGCAGCCTGGTTTCCGTCACAAGATAAAAACTTTTTTGCTTTGTTCATATTATGTTGATTTTTAATGACTTGATTCTAGTCTTGTTAATTTTCTAACAAGCCGCAAAATTACAAATTAAAAATGAGAAACGGCAAGAAAACGGGTGGAATTTTACAGGGTTTTGCTTATTCAGAACCGGACAAATTAGGTGGACGGGTGGACGGGTGGACGGGTGGACGGGTGGACAGGTTGTGGGGATGTGCCATGGCACGTCCCTACGGGCAACCAATGGTGGCACCTGTGGGGTCACGCCATGGCGTGACCAAACCGCAGGCCATATCCACACATTAAAATGTTCCTGCCAGCCGAACAACACTCATTCCTGATTTTTCAGGAATAACGCAGGGTGAAACCACGTTGAATGCAGGGTGAAACCAATGTGAACGCAGGGTGAAACCATGGTGAATGCAGCACAAATATGGAGGATGATGAAAGGGTGATTGGAGAATGATTGGAGGATGTTTGGAGGAAGGTTAGAGGAGGGTTAGAGGAAGGTTAGAGAAAGGTTAGAGAAAGGACCTGTATGGAGGGACAATATTCTTTTCAGGGACAAGGTGGAAAAGAACAGGTGTATTGGCATTTCCGTGAAACAAAAATAGAGATATTTTTCAAGAATTATTTTTTTTCTTGCAGATAAAAAATGAATAGTGTACTTTTGCACACCCAAATCATAATTTGGCCCGTTCGTCTAACGGTTAGGACGCCAGGTTTTCATCCTGGTAATAGGGGTTCGATTCCCCTACGGGCTACAAAACTAAATGCGAAATGTGAGATGCGAAATGCGATACCAGTCGCTGACTTCGCTCAAAATATTTCGCATTTCGCATTTCGCTTTTCGCTTTTCGCATTTCAGATTTCAGATATCGGATCAACTAAACCATGAATACATTGCGCGTGAGGAATCTGAAACTTTTTTCCTGTCTTCTCCTGTTATTAATCCCTTTTATCCGTCTGGATGCCCAATGTTTCAAGGGGAATACCTCGGTTGGACCCAGCGAGTACCTTGCCTATGATATATCCTACAACCTGGGGCCCACCTGGTCAAACATCGCCCTCGTCACCCTGGTCACTACACAGGAGATGCTTGGTGGCAAAGAAGTGCTGCACATGAAAATCAACGGGAAAACCTATCCCATGTACGATCACCTGTTCAAGGTGCGTGATTCGTATGAATCATGGATCAACCCACAGACGTGGGAAACCATAAAATTCCTGCAATATACCGTGCATAACAAGAATACGATTCTTCTTTCCCAGTACTTCTATCCTGCCATGTTGAACTATTCATTTACCTATAAGCTCAACAATAAGGCAGTTGACAAAGGCCAGGTTACGGTAGAAAACTGCATCCGCGACATGGTTTCGGCCGCCTATTTTCCGCGTACGCTTGATCTCGAAAAACTCCTGCCGGGAACAGTGATCCCGGTTTCAACGGTTTTCTACAACAATCCCGTCAGCCTGCAAATGGTTGCGGCGGGAAAAGGCATCATCGAGACCGGCGACGGAAAGAAGTACATCTGCAGCAAGTTCACAATTAAAACGACCAGTAAAATTTACCTCGTCAAGGAAGGGTCGGATATAGTGGTGTGGCTCACCGCCGATAATAATAAAGTACCAGTCCTGATCGAAGCAGAATTAATTATAGGCTCCGTAAAGTTCCATATTAAAGAGGCAAAGGGGCTTCGAAATCCAAATTCGGCATTGCTGACGAAATGATATTCCGGGTGATCCAGCCCCCTCTGATCATGCGGAATAAACACGGTTCGCATCCTGCGAAAAAAAGTGGTAAAACGCCTTTACAGTTTTATCATTTTACCGAGAGACTTTGAGTTAAACGGCAAATTGTCTGTTCATTCTTTTTTAATGGATATTTCAAAAACAATTTTGAAGAAAACGTGGATCCAACTCGAAAATCACTTGACGCTCAGTGGCTATCGGTCTGGAAGATGCTGGATTATAAATCAGCATGCTGGATGGTAGCCAGCGGCGGTTCAGATTAACTGGATATGATTTCCCCGAAACTTTGGGATATGGAATCCTGTGAACATGTTTACTCCGAGAAGTTGAAAACACAGCAGATAATCACTCATGAACTGGTCAATGTGTATCATGGTCAACTCAATGCGGGTCCTGATTTTAGTGATGTTTCAGGCATCGACTGGTTTGTTGAAGGGCTGGCAACATAGGCGTCAGGTCAATGTGATTCAGTTGCACTTTGCGAAATCAGGAAAGCAATTGTTGATAATAAAATTCCAGCGGGTTTGGATGAATTCTGGACAGGCAAGTTAAGATACGGACTCTCACGAAGTGCTGTCTGAATGGAAAGAATAATTTTTGCAATCTCCTGATCCCAGATAACACATGAAAACAAACGTCAAATCTGAATCTGAGATGTGAAAACCACCAGCGCGCATCGATTTCATCGCTTTACCACCTTGCCAGACAAAATTCCATCCCGGCAGATCACACGAACAATATACATGCCGGCAGGAAAGCCAGACAGATCGATTGTTTGAGCATCTCCTGGTGAAACCAACCGAACGAGTAACCTTTCGCCCATCATGTTCCCTATCTCAAGGCTGGTTGGAAAGAATCCCGGCAACGCGGAAAGATCGACCCTGAACACACCCGGCGTTGGATTGGGATAGATAGAAAGACGGTTGCAAGCGTCCGCTCTCCTCCCTGGCTGGTTGCAATTGGTCCCCGTTAAGCCCGCCATTGCAGAAACAGGTGGATTGAAACTGCAATAATTTCCGTCGGTGCTGATCCTTCCGTGCAGGTAACCGGAATTGTGAACGATGGTCCCGGTTTTCAACAGGATGTGCTGACCGGCCATAAGATCGGCATGGCCGCCGGGCGAGATGATGAACGACTGCCCGGCTCCGCCAGTGACAATGGTGTTGGTGGCAGAAAAGCAGGTATCTGCTCCCCCGGGAACGATGCCATTGATTCCTGCGTTCACCGGCACAGCGGTGCCGTCGGTGGTAAACGGCGTTGTCCGCACGTCGACCCAGGAATCCGTTGCATCCGATTCCAGGGCGTACACCAGCGATTCGATCCAGTAGCAGTCGGTTACACCAGTCGGGGCGCTCTGCATATAGGAGCGCATTGTAGCTGCATCCCGGTGAACGACCCATCGTTCTACCGGCATAATCATGCCCGACATCTCGGTCGGTATTCCGACCCCCTCCTCTCCTGTCCAGCGTACAAAATATGGCGCCTGGCTGAGCCACCAGAAAGGGAAAAGCTGGATACCGGCATTATGTCGCTGCACCACCTGGTTATACAGGGTATCCTGTAAATACCGGCCAATTTCGGGACTCAGATTCAGGAAAATAAATCCCCGGTAGAGATAATTGTCGTTGCGCTGGATATATTCGTTTGCATAAGGGGCATTCCAGCCCTGCTTGCCATAAAAGGCCATGGAATCAACATAATGCATGTCCAGGCCATTTTGCAGGTTGGATGCAATCCGGCCCGAAGCAACGGTCACCTGGGCAGTATCATTGAATATCGTTGCCAGCCGGGCCATCCCAATGTGAGCGCTCATGGTACCATAGAGGTTCCCTGGATCAACCCCGGCTCCGCATTTGTTATTGTAAAAAGTCCTGATCTGTTCGTACCAGGGCTGAATGGCGCTTGTGTCACCTGTCCTGTAGAGATACAACCACAGGCTGTAAACTCCCTGGATGGTGGGCCTGTACATTCCGAATCCGGAATTGAGCCCCCATATATCATCGGCAGCGTAAAATTCCCGCCTGATTCCTGCATCCCGCGCCTGCGGATTGGGCGACCACGGTGCGTGGACAGTGCTGGCAAGCAGGGCCGGCACCATCAACCGCAAGGCCGTTTGCTGCGCTGCCGGAAGATGGGGATAAGCCAACGCGGATGTCTGCAGTATCCTTCCCGGCTCCTGGTAAAGAAAATAGTTTTCGTAAACCTGGTCGCTGTAGCGGCAGGTCATTGGCCGGAAACAAAGGGTCCCTGTATCGATAATTTTCTGCATCTGTTCCTGCAGCAGCATTTTCATTTCCGGATCCGCGAACAGGTTTTGTTCCAGAGGATATTGCCAGAGGTATTTGTTCACATCCACCTGCGCTTCCAGCATTGTACCGAACGATACCAGGAGAGCGATCCAAGCCAGCTTTTTCATCGTTTTCTGTATTTTGATCTGAGAATAACAGTAACCTTAAAAGTTCTCAATAATGCTCTATTGCAACGATCCCGAACTCCTCCGCCAGGAAAACATAGTTCCCGGCGATCACTGCAGCAGTCCTGCCCATTGAAGGAGTCTGGCTGGTCCTGTAGGGCATCGAAACACCGCCGGAAATGATGTTCTCATTCCGGTAGCAGATATGGGCCATCGAAAAGTTGGCGCCGTCGTTGTACCGGGTGGTCACCTCGGCGATCTGATGCTGGCTGGTATTCAGGTTGATCACCTGTGTACCCCTGAAATGCTGCCTCAGCCAGAGGTAATCCCCGCCGGAGCTGAACGCATACAGATTGTCTGTTTCAAGGGGAAACATCCCCGAAAGTTGCCCGTTGTCGATGGGAATTCGGTTGCCATTTTCCTGGTTGACCCCGGCAATATCCAGTGAATAGTTGGTACCGAAAGCGGGACCCGCTGCGGTTAGCTTGGGATACCGTGTCTTCCACCAGTAAAGCACCCGGTTGGCGTTGTCAACGGCCGCCGATGGTGCCGGGAAACCACAACCATCCACCGGCCCGGCAGGGATCAGGAATGGCTCCTGAAGATCCAGCGTATCCAGGGCAAAAAAGTGCTGCCAGTCACTTGACGCATTGGCCCAGGTGCCTCCATTGTCATCACCCTGCAGCCATCGCCTGATGTTGATCTCCTCCTCCGCAAGCGAAGAGGATGATGCCATGACATTTTCCATGATGTACTCGCTGCCGGTCAGCGCTGCGGCGCAGGATGTCACCCAGATTCGGCCGTTGAAGATGACAGGATGGCACAGCCTGAAACTCTGCCCCTTCACCTGGTGCGATGCGCGAATAAAGCCGTTAGTCAGATTCAAAGCATACACTTTCAGGTTTTCGGCAGGCACATAGACAGAACTTCCTGAGGCGGCAATCCCTCCCAGGACCGGAACATTCAGATTTTGCAGCCAGACAAGGTTTCCCAGGGAATCGACACAGGAGACCTTCCCGCGGTGGTTCGCAACAATCACCGTCTTTGCTATCATGCACGGTGCAGTGGTAATGGCTCCGCCAGTGGCGTACTGCCATGCAGTGGCGCCGGTGGCGGTGTCAAAGGCGTAGATTGTCCCTCTCACACCTGCAAAAACAACTTTGCCCCCTGTTACTGCGGCGCTCACAAGCGATCCCCCCGGGACGGATGCGCTCCACAAGGTCGAGCCATCATGAATGCTGATGGCATAAGCATGCCCATCCATGGTGCAGAAATAGAGCCTGCCACCCGAAGCCACTGGCTGAACCATGCCTCCAATGGTGAATCCCACGGTGTCGGGTATGGGGAAGGAATAGCCGTCGCGTGAGGTAAGGTCATCCGTCCAGCCAGGTTCACTGAGATGATTCCTGAGCGTGGTGCCCGGGCCTGCCCAGATCCAGCGGGCCCGGTAGGGAGGCGCAACGGATAAGGTTGTCCTGCCCGTGCGTTCCGCATTCTTTTGGAACTGTGGCCAGTCGTACGATACGGAAGGAACCGTTCCGGTGTTTCCGTTGCCGAGTTTCAGCGCGATATCAGTGACCAGGCCGCTGACGGGGACCTGGAGCACACCGGAAGCATTCACTGTTAGGATTTCAGTACTTTGCGGGATTGTGTCCTCATTCCATGAATTCCACCGTTCCAGCGTAACAGGTCCCGGGGTCAGCGCTGTAATGGTGATCACCCCGCTTTCCGGAGACGGGTTTCCCGTGGTGACGACATTCTTCCACGTGTGATTCCGGTTCTGAATCCAGAGGTGGGCGGCATTTCCTGAAGCCTGTACCTGACCCCAGGCCCTGATCGCCGGGTTGGAGGAGACAGCATTGATTCCGGTATATTGGCCGGTAGTAAGCGGCAAATCCTTCATAAATGCATGAAACCCTTTGTAGCGGAAGTAAAGCTGGTGGTTCCTGATGTTTACCGGGTTCCATATCAATCCGGTCACCCCTCCGCGGTTGATATGTGCCCAGTTGAAGTTGTGGAGCCACACCCCGGCGGTGTCATAAGCCAGCAGCGAGTCTGGCGACTGATTCCCGGGCATATCGAGGTCCGTCTCTCCCCAAACGATGGGTTTGTTCCGCTGGGGATCGGTGCCGGTAGTTGTGGAATATGCATATACCGCTGCGGCTGCATCATTCTTCAGCGCCTCCCGGTTATAGGTTGTTCCGTCGATCTGGATATTGTCGATCCATCCAGTGGTCATCACATAGGCATGGAAGTCGGCATAATCGGCGTGCGAATCATTCCAGTATCCGGGAACCCAGCTGCTCCAGAAGGATGTGGAGACCATCCTCGGGTAGGCGCTTTTTGTGTCAAAATAGTCGGCCAGGTCGTTGGTCAGGTCGAAATAGGACCCGGGAGCCCCTTCGTTGACCAGCTCCCACGAATGGATGGAGGTTGCATACCCCCACCGGGCGACCAGGTTCCGCCAGTAATATTCGTATAGCCGATGCAGTTTTGTGTTCTGCGGATTGTCAAAATTCCCCTTGTTGCCGGTCACAAACCCGGCCTTGTCAATATGATTGGAGATGTAGTCGTTCTTCTCATGAATGACCACCTTGTAGCAAATACCTGCTTTGCTGGCAGTATCGATCATGTGGTCGGCCTCCTTGCATTTAATGGGATCGAGGTAATAATGGCTGTTGGCATTCCATTTCGCCAGGACATTGCCGTTCAGCGTGCCGTCGTTATTCACCTCCTGGATGACCACCTGGTCGAGGTAAGCTTCGCCTGTGCAGTCCTCAAGCACCAGGTAGAGGTTGTCCATCGAGGTCTGACTGCTCCCGGTCTGCAAGGTGCCGACAAGGTACGACCAGTTATTATCGCCCCTGAGGTAAGGTGAAAGTACCGTTCCCACCCCTGGATTTACCACGGCTGTCCCGAGCCAACCGCCGGTTTTCAGCACGAGTCCACCGTTTCCGGCGACATTGATCGTTTTTACCCTGGCCGTGATCCGGTACTGGTGCAACGGTTTGATATAGGTATGACCGTCCCAGAATCCCCTGAAGATGGCCGGGGTGTTGACATTGTCGATGGCGGGTGAAGCGATACGGTAAGAGAAATCCCCGTTCCCGTATTTCTGGCTGAAGGTCAGCAATGGAGGTGGCATATAACCGTTGGGCGTCATGGTATGGTGGGTGGCCCATGATGACCAGGAATCCGAGAATGGCGACACCCCCGACAGCCAGAACCGGCCGAAGGTCAGGTGGTTCTGTTTCCAATGTCCAATCTCCTCATCCACGTCACCGGGACCTGATACAGAGGTGTTGTAACCCATTGCGTTAAGGGGTTTACCGTTGTCCGTTTCGAAATAGCGGTTGTCGGACGATGAAACTTTAGCATACCCGGGGTTCAGGGTATCAGGAACCACTGAAAAGGTCGGGCCAGTTGTTTGAGCGACTCCACCTGCATCCCGGCCAATAATCAGGCTGCTCC
Source organism: Bacteroidales bacterium (assembly GCA_049317265.1). Lineage (GTDB taxonomy): Bacteria > Bacteroidota > Bacteroidia > Bacteroidales > FEN-979 > CAIVAT01. Next base: position 135,567 of record JBMOIP010000005.1, on the reverse strand, counting down.
AGGTGCCGGTTTCCCTGAATGACATTCTCACCGTCCATGCATATTGACCAGTGGGTACCAGGTGGTCGTCAATGCGGGTGATCTCCATGTTCATGAAGGCGGGCTGCCGGCGAACGATGTTACCTTTGGTGAATTGCATGTCGACCGTAACACCCTGGCCGGTATTGAGATTACCCGGCAGAAGTGTGTCATATGGAAAATACAGGTTGTCAGCCACTGTTTTCAGCGCAAAGGTAATGTCTGTCCGCTCGTACTGTTTCAGGTTGATCAGGCTGGCATTGATGGCAGAAATCTGCGGCCCGGAATAACCGGCGGGAGTGTAATTAACCGTGATCCTGTCGGTTGCAACTGTTCCATTGCTGTTCATTGACTGTACACCTAATTCATTCTTCCCGGGTATCAGTCCGATTCCCTGGATTCTGAAGGTATCCGACACCACTGCGACGTACCCGCTTTGCATCGCCCGGTCGTTGTACCAGAATACATCGCCAGTGCCGTTCAGCCGGATTCCCAGCAATGACAGTGTGTCGAAAGCGGTGGAATAATTGTTACCCTGACCGGATGAAGGGTCAAGGATCGTAACCACATGATTGTTGGTTCCGATCACGGTGATCACTTTCGATACAGTATCCACTCCCCCGTCGTCATCGGTTACCGCTCCATGAATTGTATAGGTACCCTGCACGCGATAGGTATGGCTGAAGGAGGCATTGCCGGCATACACAGCACCGTCGCCCATATCGGTAATTTCGTTGTCAATCGCCCCGTCAGGATCATGTGCAAAGATCTGTCCCGAAACAGTGAACGGCACGTTCCCACTGGTGCCACTGAGCACCAGCGAGTCGAGAACAGGCAGTGTATTGATCACCGGCTCCTCGGTCAGCACCACCTCATCTACGCTGAAGTCGGCCATCCACGCCGGCCCTGCGAAGAACCCTGCCTGCACGCGGATAAGGTTGGTAGTCGGGGTAAAGGTAACAAGTTCATGGAACCATTGCCCGACCGGCCGGTTCTGTGGGGTTAAAAATTCTGAGGAGTAGTATGCAGACCAGTTGTATTCAATGGCTGTCATCCGGATCCCACCCCAGTCGGCTCCTGACATGGAATTGATCTTGATCCACGCACTGAGTTTGTAAGGTCTCCCCGGGATGACCGTTACCGGTGATTGCTCCAGCATACCTTTCGTGGTGAATTGTGCACAGTGCGCCCCCGAATAGTAATCCGTACTGGTTACGAACGTACCAGCACTCCATCCCGACCAGCCGGTTTCACCGTTCTCAAACCCGCCATTGCCTAGCAGGTTGGTTGTTTGTGCATAAAGGTTCCGGAATGCAAAGACAAACAGCACCAACAGAATGAACAGGGGTATTCTTCTCATGGCGGTTGATTTTCGGTCAAACAATGGATAAATTTACGCAAATTTCACGCTGGATTTAACACACAAATCCAACATAACACCCAAACTCTAACAATTCATTTCGCTAAATGCAGGGACCAATGGATATGAAGATGGTTTTGCGGTTCTTGATGGCACGCAGGTAAAAGGGACTTTCGCCCTTGCCGTTCTTTTTCGAAGTTCGTAGTATTACTTTTACTGAGGCTAATATATCGGTGATTAAAAGTTAGAAATAGTTTAGGCGGGTACAACGTTTGGTACAACAAATCCGACTTTCCCTGGCATTTTGTAACCCCAGATGTACCTGCTGAAAAATACAATAATGTGAATGTGCGTTACTTAGAAGCAAACAAAAGTCACTGGTTAACAGTGAATTGCTCCCCTACGGGCTACTCCAAATGCAAAGTGCAACGTATAAAGTGTAAGAACTTTTTCGCTTTGCACTTTTCTTTTTACACCTTACCAGTTCAGGCAATAAAAAAGATCACACCCAACAACCTTCCTTAAAACTCCCTGACGGCACGTGTATAGGCGTAGGTGCTTTTGACAAATGAACTACTGGCCAGCCCTGCGGCGAATGCATAACTCCATGCATATTGATACGTTAATTCTGTCGACGACCAATAATAAGCCGATGTCCCCAGAACATTTTTGGGCGCCGGGGCGCTTTCAATATTCTTGTTCAGAATATACCGGCTATGCCAGATCAATGAGAGCTGGTCAATCGCGGGCAAATACCAGTCGCTGAAAATGCCCGTGTTATAGTTTGCGGAATTCACATAGCTATCACAAAGCTGCTCTGCAAAGCTGACGCTGACAATGAGTGCAGAATTCGCACTCCCGTTCCATGTACTCACAGCACCTGTGTTGGTAAGTACCGAGCTCCACTGCACCGACGAGCTGAGATCGGTCAGGCTCACGATCAGCCCATGCTGCCCTGTATTGTCAACCCAAAACACAATGCCACCACCGAAAAGCTCTCCGATGTAATGACCACTGCCTGCACCGCCATTGGAGTTTATCACGTACGGGTTGGCAACAGTTCCCGTTCCGGTAACCGTAACATTGGTCCCCGCAGTGATTTTGGTCTCCGAGCCATCGCTCTCCCCCTCCCGCTGCCACACACCGCTGTTATAGTGATACATTCCGGTAATCCCGTCTGTCTGGTACACCAGCAACCCATTCACCGGGTTGACAATCGCCGCCTTTTGCGCCCCTGTCATCCGTGGGATCAGCATCCCTTTGGTACTTGACTGCACATCCAGCATCGCCGAATTATCCGGTGAACCGTTGTCTGCACTTATCGCCACCTGGCCCTTGGCGGCATACGCCAGGAGAATACACATCGCAATCCCTGAAAACAGTCTTATCATCATTGCTTCATCTTTATTTTGCCGTTGCCTGCCATCGTTCACCCTCAAAAAAAAGGATCATTCGGCATATCGTAAATCACGCCGGGACCTGTATGTGACCGTTTCATGGTCTGCTGCACAGGACTAAAATTCCCTGATGGCCCGAACCCACCAGTACGTGTCCTTTGAAAACCCACCGTCGGCCCATCCTTTGTCAAAATAAAAACACCATGCGACCTGAGAGGACTTCTCTGTCGAGGACCAGTAATAAGCCGATGTTCCAAAAATACTCTTGGGATCCGGGGCGCTTTCAATGACCTCATTCAGGAAATCCCTGCTATGAAATATCAATGCGAGCTGGTCAATTGCTGGCAGATACCAGTCGGTGAAGATACCCGTGTTATAGTTTGCGGAATTCACATAATTATAGCAAAGCTGCTCCGCATAGCTGACGTTGAAAATGAGCGCAGAGTTCGCATCCCCGTTCCATGTACTCACCGCCCCCGTTGTGGTAAGCACACCGCTCCACCGAACCGACGAGCTGAGATCGATCATACTCACGATCAACCCATGCTGCCCTGTGTGGTCCACCCAAAACACGATGCCACCACCGAAAAGCTCTCCGATGTAATGACCGCTGCCTGCACCGCCGCCGGAATTGATGGTATAGGGGTTGGTAACAGTTCCCGTACCGGTTACTGTAACATTTGTACCTGCATTGATTTTGGTCTCAGAGCCATCGCTCTCACCCACCCGCTGCCATATGCCGCTGTTAAAATAATAAACGCCTGTAATCCCGTCTGTCTGGTACACCATCAACCCATTCACCGGATTGACAATTGCCGCCCTCTGTCCTCCAGTCATCCGTGGGATGAGCATTCCCTTGTTGCTTGATTGAACATCCAGCATCGCAGAATTATCCGGCAAACTATTGTCAGCTTTTATTCCCACCTGCGCCATGCCACCTATGCAAAAAAGAAGACTCAGTGCGATCAGTAAAAATGGTCTTATCATGAAAGATGATTATTTTCTTCGCTACATCCCGGCAAGAAACACTCTTCAAATAAATAACATTAAGGTGATGCAATTTACAAATTATTCCTCTTCATCGCCCGTTAAAAATTCATACCACATACTTTTGAAAACAGTTTAATGCAGGGGAAGAATCAGGGGAAGAATTTTGCTTTATCAAATTTAATTTACGACAAAAGGAGGCTTTACTATGATCGCATCTTTTCTTACATATAAGCCTTAAGCGAATGAGGAGCGAGAAACAAATCAGCTTAAAAAGTTTTAGTTCCCTACGGGCTACAGATCAAATGCGAAATGTAAAATGCGATCCCAGTCGCTGACAACGCACTAAAAATTTCGCATTTCAGATTTCAGGATTATACTTCCCATTCTCCCCCATCACCCTTTCAATTTAACCTTCATCTTCTCTGTTATCGCATTGAAAAGGCGCATGAGCTGTTCAACCTCCGGTAGTATTTTAAGCGTTTCATGATCATTCAGCAAACCGGTGCGGATCATATAATCCGTTTCAATTCTTACCTTTGAATATCGAAAATGCCGACAGCTCGCCAATCCGACCAATTGCCATGCCGGACGATTCATAAACTGACAAACAACTATTTAAATATCGGGTTTAACCTGATTGCCAATATCAATATATCATTAATAAAAACTGTATGCGCATAGATATTAACCAAAATAAAATTGCCATCGGGGATAAATACCAAATCTTCGTTGATGGACAACCGTCATACAAGGCATCAAATGAACTTTTCAGATTGCTATCTGTTATAAACTTGTTCAAGAACGATGATCCCAAAGCCAGGCTCACGATCAATAAACAATGGTTCTTCTGGAAGCCAAAATACACTATTCGGCTTCATGTTAATAGTACAGTTGAATTCAGGGCTGATTCATGGTGGGAGATGCACTACCAATGTCATTGCAGCCCGGATATATATCATATCTATGGGCATCGGGGGAGAAAATACTCAGTGTACAGAAATACAACCCAGGTTGCCTGGTGGGAGAAAGAACCTGTTACTTGGTTTGAAGGTGACAATTATGCCATCATTGCCGACAATGACTGCAACCTTGAATTGATCATCGCCTTTTGTCTGATCCTTGATAATCATAAGAGTAAAAGACATAGTGACAATGCTGCTTCATATAACATTGGTAACATTGGCGGTCAGGTCAAAGAGTTTGATCCCTTTTGGAAACCGAAATAGAAATTCACATCTGAAACCCATAATCATGAAATCCAAGAGGGAGTTGGCTGCCATTAATCGGCGATTCATGGTTTTCAATTCGCTTTATACTTTTCCATCAATGCCATCAGGTCAAACCTGGCGCAATCATCAAGCAATTCTATGACTATATGTAATGGAAATTGCGCTTAAATTGATCAGCCTTCACCAGTGTGATTTATCCAGCTCCATTATTGTTTAAAAATACGGTAAAGGGGTTAACATGAACCGGCATTTGGTGGTAAAATGATCCGATTTGTCAGGAGACTTCCGGGGATATCCCCGAGCCGGGAATTAAACTCCATCAGACTGGCCGGCGAGCCTGTCGTGTTTTGTAGTATGTACGTTGGTGAAGCGGATTACTTCTTTCAATGGATCAAACATATACCGAAGTGTGGCATGAGTCTTCACTACGGGGATGTCGAGAAGCCGGTAGATCTTGTTCACGGTCACATTGTAATCTCCAACCCATGACATGTCAAGATATTTGATCCTGTGTTTTTTAAGGGAGTCGACCATGGTAAGGAACAACACCCCTGTGACCCCCGACCGCTGGTATTCGGGTACTACGGCCGTTAGAAGTTGCCTTGCCCGGGTAATGGTCCCGGTGTTCTTATACCAGAGGAATTTGATAATATTGAACAGGTTAAGTTTCCCGTTGCCAAGTTTTTTCAGTACCTGGTTCACATCGGGAAACACCACAACGAGCGCAACAGGGCGGTCTTGGTCGTAAACAAACCAGATGAATTCCTGGTTGATGATGGCCTTGGCCTTGTTCATGATCTTCTCGATCTCGGAATAATCCAGGGGTGTGTAATCTTCATGAAAATCGGCCCATACCGCATTATATATGGTGCAGATGTCGTTCAAGTACTTCTCCTTTTTGCTGAAATCGAAGTGTTCGAGCCGGAACTTGTCCTTCAGGTGCATTGAAAATTTGACCTGGCGTTCGGGAAACGGTTTTGCAAGATCGGCTTCGTAGGAAAATTGTTCAAAATAAGTTTTAAAGCCGTAAGCTTCGAAAAGTTCCCGGTAATATGGAAAGTTGTAAGGCATTCCGTATACCGGCTGCGTAAAACCTTTGATGAGCAATCCCCAGTATGTCAGGTTCTCACCGAAAGTGATCGGGCCGTCCATCGCTTCCATGCCCTTTGATTTCAGCCACTCGCGGCAGGCATCGAACAGCATGAAGGCGGCCTGGTTGTCGTGTACACATTCGAAGAAGCCCATCCCGCCCGTCGGCTGTTCGGTTTTTGCAGCTTTGCCTCGGTTGTAGAATGCAGCTACCCTGCCGAGCAACCTGCCTTCAACATCCTCTAAAACCCATCGTATTGCCTCGCCGTCTTTGAAAAGGTTGTTTCCTGCAGGATCGAAAACGTCCTCAATATCGTTATCCAGCGGACAAACCCAGTTTACATCATTCCTGTAAAGTTCTTTCGCTACCCTGTAAAACTTCTGCTTTCCCGGCTTGTCTTTTACTTCGAACAGTTTCATGTATTTCAGATAAGTTCAATCGAAGTCAAAATTAAGCTAGTTTTTATTCCATTTAGCGTCTTTTTCAAAACAATGGATAATTTATTTTTGATTGAGCGGAATCGTACCGGCAGATAATATTTGATGGGAGTTTGCATATTTTGACAAATCGCTGATATTCCCGGGCAATGGCCCGGACCATAACAAAAACAATAATTGCTAAAAAAAGGACTAACTTCCACCGGAAAGTAACTTTCCTGATGCCACAATGCCGGTATTCCAGGTTAGAACTGGTTTGAGCAGGTACACTCAAAGTCGCCCCGGAGGAAACGATAATTACCGGTTAACAGCTAATTGCCCCCAACCTGCTACCGATATATCGTATAAACCGCAATAAAATAAATTATTACAATGGTTTTCTCTTTTTAATGGGAAGAATGGCAAAAGATGGAGACAGTATTCTTCTCCTGCCATCCCGGAAATGAAAAACCCGGTTCCCATTCCTGGAAACCGGGGCAACTTGTTTAAAAAAGAAAACTAATATACTTTCTCGTTGTTCTGGTACCCTGGCTGGCTCTGGAACCAATTTGGAAAATTGCTTCCCGAACTGCCCGCCCAGTCAATGAAATGCAGGAAAGCTTCGTTGATCGGTACTTTTTCTGAGGGATAGTCGGAACCCTGGAGCACATTGACCCCCCAGGGCAGGTTATTGGCTGTCTTGTAATATTTCCCTAGGGCAGGATTGGAATCATCGTCAAGGCTACCAAATAAGGCGCTGTTGACAAGGCTTGTCGGCTGATAATCGGGCATATGAATCTCATGACCTCTCTCCTTGTTGGCAACGATGAAGAAGTTGACCTGAGAAAGATTCAATTGGGCATTGGAAACAGTCCCCCCCGGTGGTGGAGTCCCATTGTTGATAAAGGTCATATTTACATTCAACGTTTCATAAGGAACGAAGGGAGCGGTTTTATCCGTATTGATCCCAATACCGGTACCAGGCGAGGGCATCACATGATAAAAATCATCGAAGACGATGCAGGTAGCATATGTCTGTCCGTTCTCAAGTCCATTTGGAGCAAAAGAATAGATTGAGGCAGCGCTGATGGAATTCCCGGTTATGCTGGTGACTTTTGCCGGAGAGATCCCGTCTATCTGAAACCCGAACCCATCGTGATAACCTGCGCCCGAAGCACGGAGGACAAACTTGCCCTTGAGTTCTACTACATTGTTTGCTGAATTGGTCACCTTCTGAAGCCTGTAATTGACTACGACATCGTTAAAATCATAATCACCTTTTGCCGGCCATAAGTCTTCGAAAGACAAGGTTCCGTCCTGGTTCTGGGCCGGGAAGTAACTGTTATAGGCTCGTGTTGGATCGTTAGGATAGGCATCATCTGAATCGGCGACTCCGTCGTTATCGGCATCCTGGATTAAAGCCAGGGGAATGCAGCCGTGGGCAGGATCGGACATGTAAGTGCCTGGAATTGAATAATCGTCAGAAATGATCCTTGCAGTACCACCGGTGCCAACGAAACTCACCCTGATCTTGTAAACCTGAGTCGAATTGGTGATAGCTGCCGCAAGCGGAACTATAAAATTTTGCGCCGTTGCCGTCGGCCAGGGTTTAGGCCAGTTGTAGGTGTAAAATTGCACCGCCGTGCCTTCGTTATTGGGTGCATTCTGGTCGTAAGGAATATAGTATAGCTCAATTCCACGGGTGGTTCCCGCGGTTCCTTCAAATTTCGCCTTGAAGGTGATGTTCCCGTTCCCCACAAGCATCCAGGGGGATATAATCCAGCAAGCTGTTGGGAGAGCACTGGTAAGCTGGTTGCTGCGACATGACCAACTGCCGGCGATCACTGAACTGACAGTACTTGTATAGGCAACAGCTCCGAAAATCCAACAGTTGCCCTGTTCGATGGCCCTGTTTCCGGATTCGCAGTTGAGGGTTACCTGTGCACGCAGGCCTGAACCCACCAACACAATAATCATAACAATTAATATTTTTATTTTTTTCATGGGAATAGGTTTTTACTGGTTATCGTCTAATACCGGGATGAATGAGAAAGTAACACTGTTGCTAACTACCGGGACCTGATATGACGCCGACCCATATTTCAGGACCAGCCCGTTTTCAATTGTGGGGATCATCAGCGAAAGAGTAAGGTTCCGGTCCATCTCATGCAAAGCGCTGTATAAGACCGAACCATCCTTAAGGGAGATGGATAGCGTTGATTTGACCGGGATAACGGTTGGCAGACCCTGAATTGAAACTGTGATCGGGGTGCCAGTGCTCCAGGAAAATTTTGAGGATGCTTTCAACTCCGTCAATGTTGAGGGCTTTGAAGGCGTTGGATTATCTGTGCTCTTTCTACATCCTGTATAAGCTAAGGCTGACAGGACAAGGATGATTAGGATCAGTTGATTTGTTTTCATGGTAAATTGTTTTCCCTTCTTTAAATAAAAAGCGTGCCAAAGTAAAATATTTACTTATATTACTGATTATGTCTGATTTACGAAACAAAAATTTTTGTAATATGTAAAGATAGTCCAAAATCTGGAAAATAAATCCGGAAATTGGAAAAAATGAATCAAAGAGGAACTTTACTACTTTTACGTAACAAATAAATCTATATCAATGATCCCAACCATCGGCGTTTGCATGGTGACCTATAACCAGCAATCCTTCATTGGTGAATGCATAGAAAGTGTGCTGAACCAGCAATCGGATTACAGGATTGTCATGTTTATTGGCGACGATTGCAGTAACGATGAGACGTACTCCGTATGCCAGCGATATCGTGACCGGCACCCTGACGTTATCCGCATCATCCGGAATGAACGGAATCTTGGACTGGTATCTAATACAATGTATGTGTTGCAGTGCATACAACGTGCGGGTTGTGATTATGTGGCCTTCCTCGATGGGGATGATTACTGGACTGACCCGTTAAAAGTAAGGAAACAGGTCTCCTTCCTTGAAAACAACCCCGAATACAGCCTGGTGCACACCAGGATAAAAGGTGAGAAGGAATATCCCAATGTTCCTGATGGTGATGTATCAGGAATCATTCTTGAATACCTGGAAAAATACATGAGAAACTGTACGGTCCTTTTCAGGTCTGAATTGTTGAATTACATTGATTTCGCGGAATTCAGTTCCCGGGGATTTTTAGTGTGCGACTGGCTGTTGTACACCATTTTCAGTAAAAACAGAGCCTGGTTTAAATACATGAATGAGGAGACCGCCATCTGGCGGACAGGGCATGAATCTGTTTCAAACCCGGCGTCGTTTGGGAAAGCGGTGGAGTACCAGGAAAACGGCCTGCTTCAATGGCATTACCTGGCAGAACTCTTTCCCGAAGATTTTCCGGATGTTGAGCGAAAAGCCGCAGCATACAGGTATTTTAAGATGTTCGAGCTCGCCTTTCAATATCGGAAATTCAGTTTGGCCCGTGAACTGTCGGGAAATTATCATGAGTTTGCTGAATTTGACAAATCGCTGATTTTCAGACTAAAACTCTTGGCAGCAAAGACAAAACCGACATTTTTCATTTTTAATGCAATGAAAACCATCAAAGAACTTTGGTAACCTTTAAGTTATTCAACCTCAAACGAGAGCGTATCCTTCAGGGATGTGCCAATTTCTTCCAGGGTTAATTCAAAGTGGCCTTTTCCTGTGAACCCATTTGTGTTGACCAATAGACCCAGGGTCAAATCATTTTCGGCGGATTTGGTTGAAACAGGATTTAATTTACCCGAATCAGGCAGCGACATATGACACCCGGTGTTGTCACAAAAAAAGATATCCCACTCCCTTGGAAAGTCACGGTGAATCGTAACCCATTTTAACCGGATAGGACTATCTGATTTTGGTAATATATAGACATAACAGGTCCGCGAGTTGCCATTCTGATTTTTAGCTGTTTTAATACTGTTACCAGGCATTAAACTATATCTGTGGTTCGGGGAAGAATACCCGGATGGCGATGGGCGCTGGCAACTGTAGATAGAGATGAGAAGTAAGAGAAAAGTAGTTATGCTCCGGGTCATGGCATTGGAATTAAATTCTTAGAAGGGAAAAAACCACCCGGTCCCAATAAAAACGGGATCCCGGGTGGCCTGACCAAACACAATGACTACTGTTTTATCAGTTTCAGCGTTTCAGTGCTGTTCCCTGTTATCATCCGGATAAAATACATACCAGGTTGCATCTGCTCAATCGAGAAAACATGGCTTTGTTCAGCTGAAATATTAACTGACAGAACTTTTATGCCATTCATGCCATAAATTTCAATAGTTGCTTTTTCCAGTTGAGTTTCATCTGCTACTTCAAGTGTGAACTTTCCTGATGTGGGATTCGGATAAACCCGGAATAAGGAATTACTTGTGATCGATGTGGATTCAACTGCACCGGACTTGACGGCAATGAGTGCAGGAGCTTTGGCGCCGCAATAAGTACCGTTGTCGGTTAGGTATCCATGCATGTAACCTCCCGGCTCAACCGTGGTGCCAGGCAGATAAATAATATTCAGTCCGGCGATCATCGTTGCACTTCCTCCGGTTTGAACAACAAATGTATTATCATTGCCTGCAACGATAACTGTCTGGCTGGCATTGAAACAGGTATCCTGGCCGCTGGAGATCGTTATATTCTCCAAATTTGTGATTACCGGGACTGAAGAGAGCGTAGTGAACGTCATATCCGCTCCGTGAACCGTTTCTCCTGAAGTGGTTGAGATTCCATTGATGCGAAAATGGTAGAGTGTGTTTGACACCAGTCCTGTAAGACCGGCAGTGGCAGGTATGTCGGAGAGTGACCGCACTGTTGCGGGAACTGCAGCGGTTGTATTTCCATAAGAAATTGTTGTACCATATTCAAATGAAAGCCCTACAACTTCTCCTCTGGTATTGATATCACCATGAAGTGTTGCTGTATGCTGGTCAATTGAAGTTGCAGCAAGGGTATGGATCGACGTGATCGGAAGGGTGAATTCATATGCACCTATATCCGGAGGATTGGTTCGGGTGATTCCTGAAAAATCATTTGTCACCTCTGCCATGGTGATACCTCCATTGTTTAACGCCGGTACACTGGTATGTAAATCAGTTGCCGAAACAAATGCAGGATCCTCATTCAGCGAATTGGCGTCCAGTGAAGAGGCTGTTTTGTAATTTGCGAAGTTATACGTGGTGGTACTCCAGGCAGCCAGTGCATTGGGATTGACAGTATAGAGATCGTTGTAATCGGATGTCACATTGGTGTTGTTGACAAAGTTGAGCGCCTTGTGCAGTGCTGTTCCGCCAGCACCGTCAACCACTGTAACAGAAACAGCATTGTCTTTAATTATCATGGCAGCGCCAAGATCCTTTTGAATTGCAGCACATGCGCGTGAATTTGCTGCCGGCATGGTTCCCCCGATACTGATTGAATTAAAGTAGATACCATGTGTTCCTGATCCCGAATTTGAACGGATACCTGTCATGGAAATATTGTGGGTGTAACCGTCATTGCCCAGTGAAATCACATTATTGTATACGGTGGCAGGCGTAGTGGAGATATTAATGCCAATCGTCGGGGTATTGGTTGTTGTATTCCCGGCGGATGAGTTCGGTCCTATGTTTATTATCCTGTTGGAATATGCCACTGCCGGGCTGCCGTTCAACCACATCCCGTACAGGGAATTTACCCCTGTTGCATGGGTTTGGGTTACATTCGAAAGTATATTGTTTGCAATATTTGCCCTGGATTGGATGTAAATCAGGATACAACTTTGTGTACCATTGATGGTTATGCTGCCCGGCACAGTTAATGATCCTAAAATATTTCCGGTAATAGTGCCGATATCAGTGGCGCTTTGTCCCCAGATAGCTCTGAAAATCACATTACCTGTTCCCGAAAGGAGCATATTTTGAATGGTGTTTCCCTGGATCGAGGTGGATATGGTATTTCCGGCATTGACATTTATTCCGCAATTGACTAACGCACCTCCAACGTAACCATTGTTCCAGGGGTTGCCGCTGCATTCCGGTCCCTGGCCGCCAATGAAATTACCGGTGATGAGGTTGCTGTTTGAAACCCCGCCCGGAACAAAATTGATGCTGGTGATGGCGGTTGTCAGCGGGGAGGCAAGGTTGTTATAAAAGCTGTTGTTGGTAATGACCCAGTTATCTCCATTGCCGGTTGAAACGTTGATCCCATAACTGCTGAAATTATAAATCTCATTATTGCTGATCGTGATGGCCGAATTTGTCTTTCCAGCCTGCCCCAGTGAATAGATCATTGCTGCAGGAACGCCTAAAACGTCAGAGCGATCCCTGATGATGTTCTGGGTGATTGTAATGTTGTCGTTTCCTGTTGTTCCGTTCGTCGCGCCAAGGCTGATGAGCCCGGTTACTGAAGTGTTTGATCCTTCGATGAAGCAATTTCGGACGGTATTGAAGGTAGCGTCGTTCAGGAATGTCAGGACCGGCGCAGCTGTATTGGTATTCCGGAATCGCAGGTATCTGCCGGATCCTCCGCTACGGCCGTCAATCGTCACCCGGTCGGCTCCGCTCAAACGGATCATGCCGCCATTGGCCACACTGCCCGAAATGATGCGCTCTGCGGCTGCGTCGGATTCGATGGCAAGGGTGTAATTTCCTGTTCCATCTTCCAGCCACTGATTCAATTCGGCGTATCCGTCCTCCGTTAAGTCAGAGATGATCCTCAGTGTGAGGTTTCCTGTGAGCGCCTTGCTGTTGATCGACGCGAAAGCGCCGGTTGAACTGGTCAGGTTAGAGAAATCCCCGCCTGGTGTTCCAACCGTTAAAATACCGTTTAAGCCTTCAATAATGACATAGATATAAGGGTTGGAAGGCGGAGGTGTTGCTGCAGGCGGATCGGACGAGTATGCCGCGGTTGCTGAAAAGGGAACGGAACATATATTAGGTGTGCCAGCCATGTCCTGTGCAGCGATGTAATAGGAAACCACATCATACAGCGCTCCTCCGCCAAAAGTAAATGAGAATTGGTCGGAACCTAAGGAGACTGCAGGTGCCGCACTATAATTTCCTGCGTTGGTCTTCCAGTAAAGAACAGGACGGCCTGATCCCGAGGTGGGTACGCCGCTGTTAACATCAGTGATCGTTGCAATAATTGTCCTTGACCCGGTCAAACTTGTATTGGGTAAAGGGGTATAGATGATCTGTGGGGGAACAATATCAATGTTTACACCTCCGAATTCGTGGGCTCCGATGTCCGGTGCTTTAGGGTTGAAGCTGACATTGACCGGTGCTGCCGGATCGGGATACCTGCTTGTATTGAAAAAATCAGTGGTAATGGAGATTGGGGATGTAACGATCTTTCCACCGCTTTCCAATGCATTGGGTATATTCTTGTCGATCGTCAGGTCATATGGAGCTGATGTTATTTGCATAAATGGCGGTAATACTGAAATGGATTGGTCATCAGCAGGGAAAACCCTGCTTTTATAAGAAGCAAGTGTTTGATTACCGGCGGTATGCCCATCATAAAAAAGGAGCCTGTTTACGGCAGGAGTTCCGGCATAAAAATCATTGTTATTGGATGTTCCTGCATAATATGCTGCATTATAACTGTCATCCATGCGGTAAACGACGGTTGCCCCGCCAGCGGGTCCGGGGGTAGAATTATTGACAAGGATATTGTTCCTGAAATCCCCCGTCATTAGAGTTGCTGTCTTATAAATACAAGAGGTTCCGAATGTTGAGGTTGAAGAACTGGTGGCATTTAAATAGATGGTGTTGAAACAAATGTTCACATTGACCAGGTTTGTGGAGGCGGCACCTTGTTCAATATGGATCGCGGAAATGGAATTTGCTTCGGTTGATACAGGGGTTTTAAGGTCGGAAATGAAATTGTTGTAGAGGTTTACATTTGCGGTTCCATTCCCAACCATAATCCCCAGTACGATGGCATGGACAGTTGGAAAAGCAAGCGTGACAGAACTTGAAGTGAAGTCATATAACTCGTTCCGGTAGAGATTCGCCGGATTTCCGGAATTCAGCAGAATTCCGTAGATCAGGTTTCCACCCTGCAATGCATGAATCGTGTTGGCATATACCGACCTTGTTTTTGACCCGCCCAATGAGAAGCTATAGAGAAGTCCTGTGTTAACATTGATATTTGAAATGGTATTCCTGAACACATTCGATGTATAATTATCAGTTAAGGAAGAGGAGTAGATTCCGTAAAAATAGGAAGCGCCCCCTACCGTTATATTCGAAAAATTGTTCTCAGATATATTTTCAGTTCCTGTCGGGGCTCCATTGTTGTAATAACAGTACAAATGCCCTGAGGCGCCTGTTTTGACAATGCTTCCGGCTGTTTTGTTGTTCTCAATGGTCATGACACCCGGAGAATTTGTGTTGTTGTAGATCAGATAGGTAGCGCCGGACGTAGCAATGGTCGACCCGTTGAAAGTGTTATTGCGGACACTTATTGAGGTAGCATTCGTGGCTGCAGAGTTGTATATGTATCCGAATATTCCGGTGGTCGGGGCCGTTGTATTAAGAGTTATGCTGTTGTCATCCAACGACAGCATTCCCGTTGATGCCGAGTTGATCCCATAAAGTGCATAGGAGCCTCCCTGCGTAACACTGATGGTGTTGTTTATGGCGGAAAAAACTGAATTATTCCCGACAGAGTTAAAAATACCATATAAGATTGCATTGGCTGGCGCTCCGCCGGAGGAGCTGTTGTTGATGGTGTTGCTGGAAAGTATGGCATTGTTTTGATAGATCAGGTAAATTCCATAAGAGGTGGCCGAAATATTCCCTGCGAAATTCTGGATGGTATTGCCTTCTTTTGAAACTCCTACCACGAAATTCTGATCATACAGGTCATAGGGTGATGAGGTGTGATTGAACCCTCTCAATACGATACCGGCGAAAGTATTCTGGATGGTGTTGCCGGTAAGGGTGACGTTTTCGTTTCTCCCCCCTGTGGTAGTAATGGTAATGCCGGTGGCGGATGAAACAAGGGATGCTGCATCATTGTTCGAGGAATAGATCCCGACCACATAGGCGCTGACTCCCTTGTTCATGGTTACCGTTGCGTTTTTAATGGTCAGATTCTTACATCCATTGGTTATGCTGCCTTTGCGCAGATAATATCCATATTCGATCCCTTCATTGTTTGCCGTCACATCAATCGCATCAAACGTTACAAAATCAGATCCCTGGAAAATGATGACCGCATCCCCCTGGGCGCCCAGCGCAGTTGTCGCCAGGGTTCCTGCATCCGTTCTTGTTACTGAAGGATTGGCTCCCGACCCGGATTTCTGGAAAACAATTGGCGTTGCCAGCGTTCCTGTTGCGGTAATCAGCAGAGGGCTGGTTATTGACTCCGTATATCCTGCATCAACATTAAAAGTAACTCCGCTGCCTGTTACACCAAATGTATTCAAGTCGGCAATGGCCAGGGCAATTGTGGGATACCCGGTTGGCGCTGTTCCCGGAATGGAGTACGCGCCTGACAATGGCTGCCCGGATGTCGCTGTGAAAATACATAGTGCAATAATCGAAAGGATAATTTTTCTCATAGGGTTTTGGTTTTTGCGTTAGGTGGAACGAACAATTTGTTTTGCTGTCCAAAAATAGACCCTCCCAAACGATTTGATGATTTTAATGGCAGGAAGATTACAGGAAAGCACATGGAAATGAGCAGGAATAAAGCAGGAAGGACTGCGCTATAAAACTGACATACAGCACTATCTGAATTTATGTTAAAATTGTGACAGAAAGACCGATAGCGATGTTTCGGTGTTTGTCAGATTGAACTTCCTGCGCAAACGGGTTCGTGCTTTTTCAACTGTATCAATGTTAAGGTGGGTGATTTCAGAAATCTCCTTCGTGTTGAGGTTAAGGCTGATCAGTGAACATAGCCTCTTATCCTTCGGAGTAAGGTCAGGAAACTGACTGTTAAGCCTGTCAAAAAATCCGGGATGAACTGCGAGGAATTCCTTCTCGAAAATATCCCAGATATTGTTACTGATGTTGAATTGAAGATCGGTAATGAGCGAATGGGTTTGGCGGCTGACCTCCCCGGTGGTATGAAGTTCTATCTTCTTTAATTGAGCAATAACCGAGGTCAATAATTCGTTTTTGTTGCTTAGCAATAACATATTGTTGGTAAGCTCTTTAGCCTTTATGGTAATCTGCTGCTCCAGGATAACATTTTTTTGCTGAAGCATTTCAACCATATCCTGTCGCTGTTTGTTTTTACTCTTTTGATAATAGAAAAGGATCAGAATGAGGATGATGCCAAGGATGAACAAAACGACAATGAAAATAAAGACAATCCGTTGTTTTTCCATTTTAAGTTCACCGGCATTCAATTCAGTCTGATACTTGAACCTGGCCTCCATCAGGTTGAATTTACTCTTTTGATTGTTTGAAGAGATTGTATCCTCCAGGGCTTTATATTGTTCAAGGTACTCAATGGTTTTTTGCAGGTTACCCTGGCTCTTGTATATTCCGTATAAGAAATCAATGGCTTTGATCTTCTCCGTCCTGTTCATGGTGACCTGGGCGACCTGAACAGCCTTTTTTGAGTATTCAACAGCCTGGCCTGTATCTTTTATTTGAAGAAAATAGTCTGACAAATTGTTGTAGATCACGGGCAAAAACCGCTTGTAATCATGTTCAATTGCCAAATTCAAACTCTTCATGTAATACCTGTAACCGAGTTCCAGGTTGTTTTCCCTTAAGTAGGTCAGACCAATATTATTGTATGGTGTTACCAGAAGCTCTTTGCTCCCGGTTTGACCTGCAATGGCTATTGCATTGTTAAAACATTGACGTGCAAGGGCATATTTATTCTGTTTTGCAAAATTAGTCCCGATATTCTGAGTATAACGGGCACAAAGTGAATCATTTTTATTTGGGGAAGAGATGGCTGTAACAAGCGCCTTGGTAAAAAACCTGGAAGATTCTTCAAATTTGCCCTGTTCCCCCAATGTTAAACCATAATAGTTATAGATCTGGGCAAGCAAGTTTCGATCCTTTATCTTCAGCGCTTTTTCAAGCGCCTTCTCAATGAATCTTTCAGAAAGCGTCATGTCAAATTTCCGGAAAAGAACGGCAAAATAAAAGTTTGAATAGGCAATTCCCTTTTCAAAGTTTTTCTCCTCCGAAAGTGCCAAAGCCCGTGACAGGTAAAGTTCCGTTTTTTGAGGATCTGAGTTTCTGTAAACGGATACCAGTCTCAGTAACAGATTTACCCTGGATGTATCTTCATGGGTCCCCGCCAGTTTCAATACCAGGCTGTCGGTATTCTGTGCCAGCATGGATGTGTGCATGACAGGTGCAGCAAGCAACATAACAATTAGAAGGAAAATTGAACTATTCAGCCTCGTTGGCAGGCAAACGTAATTAAACCAGCTGGCAGATTCCGGGACTTTTTTCATCAACCAATGGTCTGAAAAGAATCTCTGATCATGTACACCACAAATATCACAGGACAATTCCATATGGACTTTCTCTCTTGCCGTTCTTTTCCGGGGTACATCATATTATTCCCACAGGGATTATCTCATCTGATGTTCAAAGATAGAAATAGTTTAAGTGAGTACAACAAAGAAGACCACAAATGCGACTTTTCCTGCCCTACCGGTCTTGTGCCGATTGAATTGCTATTACCAGTTTAGCCGTTTTCCGGAAGCACCCTCTTTCATACAGGTAATGAGTTCTGTCAATTACATGGATTATGTGCACTATAAATGGTATCGATGTCTCCATTTGTAGATGGCCAATAAACCAATACATTGTCAAATAAGGTAATAGCCTCCTCACAGGCTACCCGGAAAAGTTTGATTGCATTCAACCTGTTAAGGTAACTACTTCATCTTCTTACCTCAGTACAATTTTTCTCATTTCCATAACTTCCGGAGTGACCACCTTCACCAAATAACAACCGGCCGGAACATTTAGGTTCAGTTCACAGGTCGGGTTGCCATTCAGACTGGCAGATGCGATATGCTGTCCCATGAGGTTGTAAACAAACACCTCTCCCCGGCCTTTTCCGGTTCTGTTGTTTATACGTATTGTGTTTCCTGCTGTATAGATCGAGATAGTATTTTGTGAATTGGTTTCGTTAAATCCGGTATGGGCAAATGTGACCACGAACCGGGAGGGATTATCACCCGAAGCTGCGGTGAAAGCATAAAGCGGATTCCCTGTGAGGTCCTGTGATGCACCAGTTTTCAAATCGTTGAGAATAACCGCTCCATCGATGCCGGAAATCATTTTAGCTTCGATGGTAAAAGCGGTTCCGTCATTTTTGATAAAGTCAAACGGAACCTGAAGGGTACCGTCAACTTCGGGCAGGGAGTTGGTTGACAGGTGCTCGACTCCAGCTACTGAATAAAATAGAGGGCCATGTCCTGCAAGAAACGCTCCATCATACAGGAGGTCAAATCCAGTCGTGGCATCCGGGTTAAACCAGACCGAACTCTCCTTGGCATTCCCACTGGAAAGATTGCGTGCGATCAGCCTGATGACCGGTAATGCAGATTTATAATATGGCTGTGCCGAGTGGACCTGCCGGGAGACAGGAATGGTAAGACTCCCTGTTCCTGAGGACACCTGCACCATGAAACCGTTGGCAACAGGTATGATGGATGGAGGCTCGGAAGTTATATCGGAATAGTCCTGGATGGATTCATTCCAAACCTTTGCCACCCCCGAAATATTCACACGGTTCCATGCATCATCAACATCCCAGGAGAGGGCACTTGCAAAAGGATTACCCAAAAGATGCCAGCTCCTGTTGGTTTGGGTTGAACCGGAAATGGTAAGCCCCGATACCGTAACATTTTCTGCATTAAGCGTTCCTGCATATGACTTCACACCCTCTGCATCATAAGCGGCCATGTAACCTCTTCCCACCGAGAAATTTGCTGAACCATTTACAGCATCAAAGAAAGGTGCTGCCCCTCCCCCTGTGCTCTGATGCTTATAATTCACCCAAACATTCAATGGCTCGTGCCAGCAAT
Source organism: Bacteroidales bacterium (assembly GCA_049317265.1). Taxonomy (GTDB): domain Bacteria; phylum Bacteroidota; class Bacteroidia; order Bacteroidales; family FEN-979; genus CAIVAT01. Next base: position 116,066 of record JBMOIP010000005.1, on the reverse strand, counting down.
AGAAATCGTAAGGGCCTGTTGCCACAGGGCTCATGGTAAAAGCAGGACTGATTGCCTGTGAAACCACAGGTGAACTCAGGAAATGCCAGCCATCCCTCGAATCGGTCCAATCGGCATTGTTCATGTAACGTTCAACTGTTGCGCTCACACCAAGGGTATGCTGGATCAGTGAACCTGTTCCGGTGGCATCGCTCACTATTTTAAGGCCATCGGTACCAGCGCTGTTGGTAAGGCTTCCGGTTACCGTAAAGGCTGAACCGGGAGCGATGGTAAGCACAGCGCCTGATTCGATATTGAGATTCCTCACTAGTGCTGTGTCGGCAATATCCTGGTCCACCACAGGGTCAATGGTTACATCAGGAATGGTCACATCACACAATCTCCAGTATTTTGGAACAAAACCGGTGCTCCAGTTTCCCGGTGTATTCCAGTTGTTGCCCAAAGCGCCAGTCCAGCTCGATTGAGTCATCGGATCAGTACCGCCCGTCCATTCATTGGCTCCCATGTCAACATAGTTATTCTGCACCCGTGGTTTTCCCCTCACATCCAATGGTGGCAGGTAAGGGAAGGCATATCCGGTATTTACGCATGGGGAACCGCTGTATAAACGTAAATCCCCGGTGGCACTGTTGACAAACATCGGGTCATCGGTAGTGGCTGAATAATCCGGGTAAAAAGTAAAATTCCCGCTACCGGCAACATCATTGGTTCCATTCGAATAACAGGAGGTCGCCAACACAAAAAAAGCATCGTCCACAAAGAAATTATTTCCAAATCCTGCCGATGAAATGTTTCCCCGGATAACACTGTTTGCCATTGCAAAAACAGAACCTGAATTGTAAATGGCACCTCCGTTTGCACTGGTCTGGTTATTGTAAAAAGTGCAGTTGGAAATATACTCGGCTGGAGGAGGACTGACTTGTATCATGGGATAGGTGGCCTTGTTGAAAAAGGCCCCTCCGCCAGCATCGCTTGTATTGGAATAGAACAAGCAGCTGATGATTGAAGAGGGAGAGGAGGCATCGTTATAGATGGCACCACCCAAACCTTCCTGGTATAATTGTCCCTGAAAACCAACCCTGGTATACGCGTGGTTTGAAGTAAAGGTACAGCAAATGATATCGGGTGACGAATTCACAGAGTCAAAAATCGCCCCGCCATACCCGTATGCGGTGTTGGATGTAAATACACACGATTGGATGGATGGTGATGATCGCAAATTGTAAATTGCTCCTCCCCCCCCTTTATTGTCGATGCTATATGGAACACCCCTGTTATTTTCAGTGAACGTACAGTTTGAAATGGTTGGTGATGAATAATAATTTTTAATTGCACCATCCCAGTTAGTTACAAAGGTGCAATTCCTGATCGTGGGGCTGAATATTGAAGCAGGGTCTCCGGAATTACTAATGGCCCCGTACATGGAGTAGAAAAACGTAAAACCATCCAGGATCGCAGAGGAATTCAAAGAAGAAAATGTCGCAGAATATTCGTTATTAAAAATGTTCCATGTCCACATCGAACTCAGTACCGCGCTCAGAACAGTTTCATTAGAGCCGCCATGTCTATAATCAGTACGGTCATCAGTGCTGGATTCTGTGCCCGAAAAACCCCCATAAATCGTCACACCGTTTTTCATCTTCCAAAAACTGGACACATTACCGGTGGAAGTACTGTCGGTCGTATAAGTTCCTTTTTTCACCCAAACCTCTGTTATCCCTGGCTTGTTGATGGCGGTTTGAACCCTGGTCCCGGGATAGGCATTTTCCCAGGAAGTTCCATTCATCAGACCGGCACCGGCCGGAGTCACATAACTCTTGTTCTGCGACCATCCCGTATTCCACAATAATATAAGCAGAACCGAAAAGATAAGGTTGCTTCCCCTTGACATTAACCCTGATTTTTCCATATCTTTTTTGTTTCTCTTACAAACATAATTAAAATTCACATGCATGAAAACAATGCTCCTCTCTTTTGACATTTTTCTTTTTTGGGTGAATGGTTTTGCATAGAATCACCTTCCTACCGCATACAACTTTCAATGATGCACATGGTTTCAATTCCCTATATGTTGACGGAAACATCATTCTGTTCCCCAAAGTGGTGAAAAAACAGAAGATGCCACTATTGCCAAAGTTATCATTCATCCTTTTTCAAGATAAAAATAATCCCTCAGGTTGTGGGATTTCCATAAATACTGATGTATCTTTGACTAATTGTTAATAAATAAACAAGAGTAACGAGAAGGTTGATCCACCACAGTGTCGGCTAACTTTAATCCAAAGGCTATGAAAAGGTATATTTTACTGGCAACTTTGCTGATTTTGGGATGCCTGCAACAGGTGAATTCCCAGGTAACCGTAACCGGTTCAACGGGAGCAAATGGCTCCTATACGTCCCTGACCAATGCCGCCGGTGCATTTCTGGCGATCAACAGTACGGCTCAGACAGGGAATACAATTGAGATAACCATTACGGGGAATTCGCTATCCGAAACGGGGGTAAACAGCCTGGGTGCGGGAACCTGGAATACGGTGACCATCTACCCCACCAATACGAACCTCACCATCAGCGGTAACGTGTCCGGACCACTCCTCAACCTCAATGGAGCCGATCATGTAACCATCGATGGAAGGGTGAACGCCACAGGTTCTGCTAAAGATTTAACAATTACTAACACCAATACAGGAACTATTGCTTCGACCATCCGGTTTATCAACTCCGCCGAATCAAATACCGTTAAGTATTGTACCATCAAAGGTTCCGAAACAAGTTCCTCTTCCAGCAACAGATCAGGAATCATATTTTTCTCCACCTCCACTTCCGGCAATGGAAATGACGGCAACACCATCGACAACAACGATATTACGAGCGATGCCGCGGGAAGGGCGACGCATGCCATTTTTTCACTGGGAGCATCCGGCTTTGACAACAGTGAGAACACCATCAGCAACAACAATATATACAATTTCCTCCATGGTTCTTACGCATCCTGCGGAATACACCTCTTTTCATTCACAACTGCATGGACCATTTCGGGAAACAGTTTTTATGAAACCACCGCCGGATTTGCACCCGATGCGGATGCAGTGTATAACGCCATTCAAATTGACAACTCCTCAGGGACAGGCTTTATCCTATCGGGAAATTATATCGGCGGCAGATCCTCATCTTGTAGTGGACTTGCCTTGACAAAAACCAATGCAAAGAATAACATCTTTTTCGCCATCAACCTGAATGTTGGAACCACTCCCGTTACGAGCATACAAAACAACACCATCAGGAACATCGTATGGAGCAACGCCGGTGCAGCCGCATGGACCGGCATCCAGGTAACAGTAGGTTCCGCGAACATTGGAACCTCCACAGGCAATACAATCGGTGAGGAAACCGGAACCGGTTCCATTATCGTAACCGGAGGCGCAACGGGGACCAATCTTTATGGCATCAACATCGCAGGGTCAGGGCTCGTGAACATCCAGAACAATAAGATAGGTTCCATCCTTGCCGGTAATGACGGAGTATTTGCAAGCAACATTTACGCAATTAATAAATCCAACACAGGCACTGGCTCCATCAGCAACAATACCATTGGCAGCACATTGACTGCCAACAGCATCCAGGCCAATTCGAACAGCTCCTCCAATAAACAAATTGTAATCGGCATCAACAATACGAATGGCGCCAACCTGCTCACCATCAGCGATAACACGATAGCCAACCTTACTAACAGCACCACCAATTCAGCCACCAGCACCTCCGGGATGGTCATCGGGATCAAGTCCTCCTCCGGGATCAACGCCATAACAAACAACTCGATCCATGACCTTACCATTGCAAATGCGAACACCTATACTTCTGATACGGCATCCATATGCGGCATGGCGCTCACGGGGACTAATCAGCTGAAAACCATCACTGGTAACCTGATCTATAATTTATCCAATACCAACGCCTCTTTTACCGGCAGTGTGATCGGAATATACTTTGGCGCAACAGGAATGTACACCACGAATTCGCATACCGTTACAGGCAATTTCATTCACAGTTTATCGGTTTCAGGCTCCTCCTCCGGCGCTTCGGTGTATGGTATTAAGATCAATACCGGCCAGACCACCTATGCGAACAATATCATCAGCTTAGGAGGCAATACAAGCACAACCCTATTTGGTTTTTACGAAACCGGGACCGCAAGTAACAACAACAGCCTCTTTTTCAATACGGTATATCTTGGCGGCGCACCTGCAACCGGTAATTTTAACAGCTATGCCCTGTTCAGCGCCGTAGCGACCAATACCAGAAACTTCAGAAACAACATTTTTGAGAACGCCCGTTCAAACAACGGCGCCACGGGGAAACACTTCGCCGCCTTCTTTGACTATGCTGACAACACCCTGCTGACCCTCGATTTTAACGACTATTATGCCCCTGGAACAGGTGGTTTCCTTGGACACTTCAACAACCTTGATCTGAACACGCTTCCCCTTATCACAGGGCTTGATGCAAAAAGCTTAAATATAAATCCGGCGCTTGCAAACCCAGGAGGTACTTCTGCGATCAACTATAAACCATCGTCCGACAAGTTGGAAGCAACCACCATCAGCGCTGTGCCAACCGACTATCTGTTGATTAACAGGGCAGGCACACCCACCATCGGTGCTTTCGAAGGATCACTCAGCCTTAACATTGATGTCTATAAATCGGGGGTTTACCAGTCCACCTATTACCGTTTGAAGGATGCATTCGACAAGATAAACAGCGGAACGCATACAGGGGCGCTGGAACTCAGGATCAAGGCCAACACCACTGAGACTGCATCGGCCTTATTGAATGCCAGTGGAATCGGGAGCGCCAATTACACCTCGCTGATGATATACCCTATAATTTCCGGAATTACCATTTCAGGCAATCTTGAAGCCCCACTGGTCGACCTTAACAGCGCCGACAATGTAACGATCGACGGCAGGGTGAACGCCACAGGCACGGCAAGAAGCCTGACCATCACAAATTCCAACCTCTCATCCACGTCGAACACATCCACCATTCGTCTTATCAATTCGGCAGAGAACAACACGATCAGGTATTGTACCCTTAAAGGGGGAGCAACAGGAATTTATAGTGGTGTTGTTTTATTTTCCGGAGCATCTGCCGGGAATGGCAATAATGGCAATCTGCTTGACAACTGTAATTTTTCGGGGCTTAATGGTTCTGACAGACCTTACTACATACTGTATTCCTATGGCACTTCAGGACGTGAAAACAGCAATAACACGATATCAAACAACAATGTTTATGATTTTATGAGACCCGGAGCAACATCATACGGAATTTATATTTTCAGCGCATCAACCAGCTGGAATGTTACCGGAAACAGTTTCTATGAAACCGCCTCCTTCGTGCCTACTGCCGGGACCTCCTATTATTGTATCCGTATAAACAATGCCACAGGGAACAGTTTTAACATCAGCAACAACTACATCGGTGGAAGCAACGAATCCTGCGGAGGTGCGGCCTGGACGATCAACTCTTTATTGTCGGTCCGTTTTTACGGCATCCACATGGACGTTGGTACAACTACTCCTTCCTCAGTCCAAAACAACACCATCCGTAATTTCAATGTGACCAGCAGCAACGACATCCCGTGGATGGCAATTGATGCGAATTCAGGCAATATAAATATTGGCACATCATCCGGGAACATTATCGGCGCACCAGCCGGAACAGGATCGATCGTCCTTACAAATTCAAATTCAATCAATTCAGCAACCGCATATGGAATCTATGTAAACAGTCCGGGAACCATCGTGGCGTCTAACAATACGATTGGGTCCATTACAACACAGGGTAATGCATCCAATATTCCGTATTCATTTACAGGGATCTACAAACTTGGAAATGTTGCCGGCTCCTTCACGGTAAATAACAACCTGATCGGCAGTTCCAGCACAGCCGGAAGTATCCAGGCAATTACTGCAAACACCTCCAGTACCGCGCAAAGTGTTTATGGAATTTACAGCAACGGCACAGGTTCCAACGTGATTACCAACAACGTTATAGCCAATTTAACCGATGCCCATGCATACCAGTACGCTACCAATGGACAAGTAGGAGGCATTTGCACATCAAAAGGGATCAACACCATACAAAACAACACCATCCATGATTTATCAACTACGAGTCCAAGCAATGATTTGACCAACAATGCTGCCATAATTGGCATTTCACAGTTAAGTACAAGCGCCGATCAAACGGTCACCGGCAATACGATATACGCATTAAACAGCGCCTATACGGGTTCACGTTCAGTGAATGTGACCGGATTGTATTACTATGGAGGAACAACCGGAACCAATTCAATTTCCGGCAACTTCATTCACAGTTTTACCCTTGCTGCCGTTGCGTCAGGCTCGGCTGTGATGACCGGCATCAAGATTTACGCCGGATCGTCAACCATCTCCAATAACATCATCAACCTTGGGGTTGGGATCACCCCGGGATACCGGATTTACGGGATCTCAGAAAACGGAAATGCCGGCAACAACAACAATGTATGGTTCAACACGGTATATATCGGAGGAACTGTTTCGGGAACAACGCTCCCAACCTATGCATTTTACAATGTCACCAATAACAATACGCGCGATATCAGGAATAACATCTTCTTTAACGCCCGTTCAGGGGGTACTTCGGCATACCATTATGCCATTCGCCTGGCCGGGATCGCCAACGTAACGATCGACTATAACGACTACCTGGTTACCGGAACCAATGCAATGCTCGGCAACATCGGAACCCAGGATAAAAATGACTTGGCTGCATGGAAACTTGGCACAGGCCAGGATCTGAACAGCTTGAACATCAATCCCGGATTCACCAGTCCCGGAGGTACTTCGGCCATTAACTATTATACTTCAACGACCTTGCCTGGGATTACGGGCACAGGGGTCACCACTGACTTTGCGGGGCTTATCCGCAGCATCACGCCAAAAATGGGTGCTTTTGAACGTAACAGCTACACCTGGAAGGGTTCGCTAAGCAACAATTTCGCCGATGCCGGCAACTGGCTGGAGAATGAAGTTCCCGTGGGGGGGGCGAATATCATATTTGATGCGGCCCCCGTTCATCATTGTGTTTTAGACGGTGACAGGATTGTTGGAGACATTACCAATGCAAGCGCCTATAACCTGGTAGTTGGAGCACATCAACTTACCATCAATAAAAGTCTCACTTTCACCGGAAGCGGGAAAATAGATGCCACTGCGGCCTCAGCTGTGATCGTGTTCGCAGGGAGTTCTGCCCAAAGTCTTCCTTCCGGCGTATTTGCAAGCAACATGGTTGATGCGCTCAACCTGGACAATTCCAATGGATTGACCTTGAATGGAACCCTGACTATCGCACAAACATTATCGCTGACCAATGGCGCATTTACCATCGGGGCAAACACGTTAAATCTGAATGGTGGCATTACAACAACTGCCGGTTCATTAACCGGTGGGGGCTCCTCCAACATCAACTTCGGGGGGAGTGGTGCAGGTACAACGTTACCCGCTGTCATGCTGAACGATCTCACCATCAACCGGGCGAATGGAATAGTGCTGGGAGGTTCTGTTGGTGTTGCCGGAACCCTGACACTTACCAATGGCACTTTAACAGTGGGCGCAAATGGTCTGACCATCTCAGGTAATTCTCCCGTCAGGACCAACGGTTACATCGACGCCAGTAATGTCTCTGCCACTCTGACATTTACCAACAATGCGTCTATCACACTGCCTGCCTCAGTTTTTTCTGCTGCAGTCAACAACCTTACTATTGAAGGTGCTTCGGGAATTATCGCCACCAGCGACTTGACAGTAAACGGAGTCCTGAACCTCGCAAGCGCAAATCAGTCGGCCACTCAGGGTTGCCTCGACATGTGGGATGGAGCAGCAATGAAAACCCTGACCATGGGTGGAAACGCTACGACTACCGGAACAGGCGACGTAACCGGAATCGTAACAAGGAACAGTTTCATCGTTAACACGCCCTATAGCTTTGGGAACCAGTTTACCACATTCAACATGGCAGCAGGCGGAGTCCTGCCCGCTTCCCTGAGTTGCAAGATCACGCTGACCTCCTCTAATCTCAGCTGGAAACCCAATGCCATCTGGCGGTATTACGATTTTATCCAAACCGGGGGAAACAATGCAACCATTGTTACCGTAAACCTGCACTATCTCGATACCGAACTCAATGGTGCCACTGAAGGAAACCTGGATCTGTTTGATTATCACAAGTCAAGTTCAACACCTCATGTGGATGACCACGGACGATCCAATGATAACACAACGGATAATTGGGTGGGACTGGCCAACCTGAGTCTTACCTATGTGGCAAGAAGCAGCAGTTTCGATTCAAAATACTGGACCCTGGGAACCTCCTCCGGTGCAAATTACACCTGGATTGGCGCTACCACCGATTGGAACTCCAGCTTTAACTGGCTGGGAGGAGTTGTTCCCGGACCGGGCAATCATGTAGTGGTTCCTGATGCAAGCACGACACCCAATGATCCTGAACTACCTGCAAACACTACCATTGGCTCCATCCTCATCCAGGCAGGGGGAGTTTTAAACGGCGGTACAGGCACAACACTAACGGTGGATGGCAATGCCGGCGCCTGGGACAATATGGGTTTCTTCAATGCAGGGACAAGCACTGTTATATTTGTTAACGATTCGGCAACAATGTCGGATCCAACCAATTTCTATAACGTCACGGTGGCCGACGGTGCAAAATTAACGCTGGGTACGGGTAATACGATGAGAATTGCCGGAACACTTTCACTGTCAGCATCAGGTATTTTAAACGCGGCATCCAATCATAACACCGTGGAGTACAATGGAACCAATCAAACTGTTATTAATCCGAACGGATCAACAGGCGGTTATCACAACCTGGTACTTGGCGGGAGCGGTACGAAAACACTGCCAGGCTCCGCACTGTCTGTTGCCGGTGATTTTATCCTTTCAGAAACGACCGAAGTATCAGCAGCTGCACCATTGACCATCGGTGGGAACCTGACGATTGGGAATGGGACATCTTTCAATGCCGGGACCTTTGGCCATGCTATGGGTGGGAATTTTGACAATCAAGGTACTTTTTTAACATCACAGGGAGGAACTCTTACCCTGAATGGCAATTCAAATCAGCTAATTTCAGGCACATCATCCATCACATTCGATAATTTGACTGTTAACAACCCTGATGGGGCCAACCTCTATTCAACCGTTTTTGTCGCCAGCGCGCTCACCCTATCAAGCGGTAATCTCAATCTCGGCGAGACCACCCTTGGCATTAGCGGGCCGGTGTATAAAACATCCGGTCAAATTAGTGTAACCCCCTTGTCTTCACTAAGTTTTTATGGTTCAAGTGCTATTACACTTCCCTCCAATCTGTTTTCATCTGAACCAGTCCTTAATAACCTGACCATTAACAGAGCTGGAGGCGTGACACTTGGAGATCAAAACCTCACCATCAACGGGTTGTTAACCTTAACTTCAGGCACCTTCTCTCTTGGTTCAAATACTTTAACGATCAAAGGCATATCCCCGGTAAGGTCAAGCGGATTCATCAATGCAGGGAATAATTCTGCAACTTTGGTTTTTGACAATGCTTCAGCAATAACCCTCCCTGCCTCCATTTTCGCTACTCCCATTACTAACCTGACCATCACCGGCACCGGTGGAATAACGGCCAGTAGTGATTTTACCATCAATGGTACATTGCTGTTACATGGCGACAATCCATCAGCCACAAAAGGCAGTCTGGACATGTGGGATGGTGCTGCACAAAAAACACTCATGATGGGGGCCAATGCAACCACGACCGGACCCGGTGATGTAACCGGGATCGTTTCACGTTCAAGTTTTATCGCAGGTACACCATACACATTTGGAAATCAATTTACTACCATCACTTTCCAGCCAGGAGGGACCATGCCATCGCAAATCCTGGCTAAAATAAGTATCGGAACCTCTCCTTCATGGAAGCCTACTGCCATTAACCGTCAGTACGACTTCATACACACAGGTGGCAGCGACTGTTATGCAACCATCGCCGACCATTACCGTGAAACAGAACTGAACGGAACCGATGAAACAGAATTGGTGCAATGGACATACGGCACCCCGGGGCCGCCTTCTGGGAGCTATGAATGGGGTCGTTCAGCCATGAATGCAATAGACAACTGGGTCGCCATTGCTAACGTGAATATTGGCTATTTTCCTACCAGCTTCGGCACCCTGGAGAACACCTTGTCAAAAGCAGAATTAACCTCTTATACCTGGAATGGTTCACAAAGCACCTCATGGACCACCATCGAGAACTGGACTCCGACCGGGACTCCCTCGTCAACGTCCAATGTCACCATTCCCGATGCCACAACCATCCTCAACTCCCCTATCCTTTCAACCCTGCAAGAGGTAAAAAATCTCACCATTGAAACTGCAGGTAATTTAACCATTGCTTACAACGGTAAACTCACGGTAAACAACACCCTTATCAACGATGCAGCGATTGATGGTTTATCAATCAAATCGACAACTACCGGCACCGGATCACTGATTGCCAGCAATCCGGTACAGGGAAGTGTTGAAAGGTATATTCCAAATACCCTGAAATGGCACTTACTCTCTTCTCCTGTTTCGGACCAGCCCATCTGGCCTGAATTCGCTCCTGCTCCATCTGGCAATTCATTTGGAATGGGTCCATGGAACTGGGATTTCTATTACTGGAATCCAAATGCAAGTACCACCAACCAGCTCTATTGGGTCAATCTTCGCAAGGACAATCAGGGTACATACAATAACGGCGCTGTTGATGCATCCGGAAGTAATGCAGGCTATAGCACATCTCCTCCATCCTTCACCAAAGGAAGAGGGTATCTTGTTGCATATGATGCCAATTGGAATGCGGCAACAGGTTCTCCCGAAACACACCTCTTTTCAGGGACCATCAATGCAGGAGAAGAACTTTATCCCATTACCAAAGGTGCAAATGCATGGAACCTTGCAGGGAATCCTTATCCCTCTGCCATTGACTGGCAGGCCACCTCAGGCTGGTCACGATCATATCTTGAACCCAGTGGCACCGGCTACGACATGTGGATATACAACGATTCAAGGGCAAATTATGGCGTTTGTAATTCAGCCCCCGGAAGCAGCGGAACCAACCTGGTTTCCAAGGACATTGCACCTATGCAAGCTTTTTTCGTCCTGGCATCTGCCAGCGGCTCACTTGGAATGACCACCTCAGTCCAGCTGCATTCCGATCAAACATGGCTTAAAGCAGGCACAGATGCTGACAATTTACTGCGGTTTAACCTCACTGCATCCGACAATGCCTACAGCGATGAAATGATCGTGTCGGTCAACGCGCAGAATGATACCGGAGGCTCCTGGAAATTCTGGAGCATGCAGCCGAAAGCTCCAGAACTTTACACAATGAAGGAGGGTCGTTATTATTCCATTGACCGCAGGCCATCGGTAGATGCTGGCACCATCATCAACATCGGAGTAAAAGCTGGCACTGATGCATCCTACACCCTTGATGTGTCAGGTGTCCAAAACTTTTTCTTTGCAAAAAGCATCCTGCTGGAGGATATGAAAACAGGCTCCTTCCAGGAGTTGAAAAACAATCCACACTATACTTTTACGGCCAATCCGAGTGACAATGCAGAAAGGTTCCACCTTCATTTTGGCGGGCCATATGGTATCAACGAATCTTACGCTCAACCTGGCTTCACCATTACCTCGTTCAATCATTCTTTACGCGTGATTAACAATTCTGGCAAGTTTGATGATGGTAATATTTTCATCTGTGACATCCTGGGAAGAATAATAACCCAGAAAAGAATGACAGGCCCGTATACCACGATCAGCCTGCAAGTACCGCAGGGATGTTACATTGTAACCGTTGTAACCAACAAACAGACTTGCAGTAAAAAAGTCTTCATCCACTAATAATTTTATCTACCCAAACACAAGTCTAACAATGCAAATTGGTGTTTTTTCAAAAATATTTGAACATTATCGAAAATATTTGATACAACCCGGTCGAATTTGTTTATATTTGTGCTATCTTAGTCGTGAAAATTCAACTGAGTAACGTATTTTGATTACTGTACAACAGACTACAAAATGAAAAAAATTCTCTACAACCTACTGTTTCTGAGCTGTTTCATGCTTGGAACCGCTAATCTGAACACCAGTTTCTCTCAAACTGCCCCAGAACCTCCTCAACCCCCGGGTGAGCATGGTGGATCTGGTAATAAAGGCGCCCCACTGGGCGACGGTGTGGAGATGTCGTTACTTTTAGCCGCTTTGTATGGCGGGTATGTTGTTTATAAAATGAGAAAAAGAGAGAAAACGCTGAGTTAATCGTTCAGCATTCCAATCGTCTTAAAAAGGGGGTATCTTGAAACGATACTCTCTTTTTTTTGCCTGCAGCTGATGTAAAAAGTAAAGAGGCCGTCTCGATGAACGAGACGGCCTCTTTACTTTTCATCCCCGGAGCAGTTGTTTCTCCGGGCAGTTCAGAATCCAACCTGTTTCAGGATGATTTTCCTGAGGATGACACCTTCTGCAGTAACGATCCGTAAAATATAGTTTCCGCGAGGCTGATCAGAAAGATCAAAGGTATAACTGTCTTTCCCGGAACAGTTTACCACACTTACAACCTTTCCCTCCATGTTAACAACTTCAACATCCATCTGGGCAAGCCACCCGTCAGTTGAGCTGATGGTAAACCGTCCTGAAGTCGGATTCGGGAAGAGCATTATATTTCCGGCCATCTTTTCAGACATTCCCACAAGCCCCTCCTGGGAAACCGTAACTGTAACTGGAGTCAACCCGGTTACGGCGACGGTGACTATGGCAGTCCTGGGATTCAACCCGGTATTTTCCAGGTAAATCGCATCAATGGTTCCGTTGCCGGTTCCCGAAGGGTTCACAGTACACCAGGAAACATTTGAAGTGGCACTCCAGTCACTGTTGGAGGCAACGCTGAAATTAGTCGTTCCGGCTGCTACAGTCACGTTCCTGTTGCCCGGTGTTACCAGCAACGTAGGAGTTACACCCGCCTGGGTAACGGTCACTACAATCGGGCCCAGGCCGTTGACCAGAACCGTTACATTGGCAAGACGCTGAGTGGTTAGCAGGTTTTCCTGGTACGTAGCCGTTATTGTTCCGTTTCCTGCTCCTGCAGGCGTTACTGCACACCATCCCTGGTCACAGCTCACTGTCCAGGCTGTATTGGAGGTCACAGAGAAACTGGTATTTCCTGCCGGGGCTGTCACATTCTGATTTGAGGGGGTCACGATGAGCGTTGGTGTAATTCCTGCCTGTGTCACCATAACTACCACGGGTGATAATCCTGCCACAGTCACGGTAATGTTGGCAACTCTTGTAACTGCGGTGGCATTCTCCGTATAGTTTGCCACAATGGTTCCATTGCCGGTGCCGGAAGGGGTTACGGTACACCATGTCTGATCGCTTGACACAATCCAGGATGAATTGGAGGTAACTGTAAAATTAACAGATCCGGCTGGCGATGTCACAGACTGGTTGGGTGGAGTTACCGATAGAGTTGGAGAAGAACCTGCCTGGGATACCGTAACCACCACAGGCGCCACACCCGTGGCAGTAACGGTGATATTGGCTACCCTGGAGGCGAAGGTGGTATTCTGCGTATAATTGGCGCTGATGGTACCGTTGCCTGTTCCTGAAGGTGTTACAGTACACCAGGTTTGATCGCTGGTGGCCGTCCATGGGGTAACCACATTGGTGGAAACAGTGAAATTTGTCATTCCTGCAGCTGCAGTCACCGACTGATTCGGAGGAGTTACTGCCAGTGACAGAGCAGCGCCAGCCTGGGTAACAGTCACAACGATCGGGGTCAGCCCGGTAACTGTTACTGTTATGTTGGCTACCCTCGAAGTAGTAAGTACATTCTGTGCATAGGTAGCCGTTATCGTGCCATTCCCATTGCCCGACGGAGTAACGGTACACCAGGTTTGGTTGCTGGCTGCTGTCCATGCCGAATTTGAAGTAACCGTAAACGGTGTTGTGCCGGCCGGAGCTGTTACATTCTGGTTTGGCGGTGTTACAGCAAGGGTAGGCGAACCGGCAGTGCCTGAAATGCTGACATCGTCAACTCCCCAGTACCTGCCATAAGTTCCGGTATAGTTCCATTTGAATTTAACTGCACTCTGTCCTGTCAGTGCCGGGATCACCTGGCTGAAGGCTTCAGGATTGGCTGTAGTCACGGTCCATGTCTGAATGGTTGTCCAGGTCGTTCCATTGTTGAGACTGTAAGACAACTTGCCCGATGTTCCCGCGGTTGACCTGAAATAGTGATTGAATTGCAGGGTAATATTGGTGAAACCTGTCATATCGATGGTTGGAGTAACCAGGTCGGCATTTTGGGTATTGCCGGTGCCATAAGCACGGCTGTTCAGGAATGCGTAATTACCAGTCAGCGCTGGCAGCGGGGTTTGCCCGGTGATAACGCCAAAGAGCCATGTCTGTCCGTTTCCCTGGTTGTCAACCTGGGACCAGCACGACGGGATTGTTGTGGTGGCAAAACCCTCGCTGAATGGCAGGGAATAGATTCCGCAAAGTGTCGTAAATGTAAGGTCATTGCCATAGGAGGTTCCTGCAGCAGTGGTTGCATAGGCCCTGGTATGATAAGTGGTATTCGACAGCAGCCCGGTGAGTGAACTTGTGAAAACCCCCGTTCCTGTTCCGTCCGTAGTATGGCTTCCGGTAATGGTAGGATTAGCGGTGGTGGCCCAGCATACTCCCCTCACCGTTACCGTTCCGCCGCCGTCCGAGGTTACATTTCCGCCGGATGTGGCCGATGTCATGGTGATGGCTGTTGCCGCAGTGGTAACGACAGAGGCAACACAGGGAACAAAGGTCATATCGGATCCGTTTGCTGTACCATCCACATTTACAGCCACAAGCCGGCAATGATAGGTTGTTCCTGCCACAAGCCCTGTGATGGGTGCGGTGACATTTACTGCGGCGCTGCCCGACCCGGCAGAGAGTGTTGAAGTATTGTTTCCGTAGCTTATCGAAGTTCCCCATTCAAAATGGTAATTCGTTGCCAAACCGTTGGGGTTCACGCTTCCATTCAGCGTGGCCCCGGTACAGGTGATTGCCGTGGCCGCATTGGTGGTGGCAGCGGGTGTGTTGGAAAACCGGAATTCGGCGATCCGAGTTTTCCATCCGGAAGAGGAGGTTGATGGCATGTATTCGGTAGTGTACCAGAATGTAGCTTTAGCAACAGGATCACAATTCAACGCACTGTAGTCTCCCCATCGTGCTCCCGAACCTGTTTGCGACCCGGCTCCGTTGTAAATGCCTCTTTCTGCAATGGTCATCTGGTTCAGCACATCGTTTTTCTTTCGGCCTGTATACCTGATTGACGGGTAAAGACCAGTCCCGGAAACAGAATAGCCAAGTGCAATGTTACCACTTGAATCCATGGCAATACTCCCCATCCAGCGGCTGTTGTTGTCGGCCAGTGAATAGGTCGCCTGCTGGAAGATCGACCAGGCTCCGGTCGTTTTCCTCAGTTCATACCAGCGTATTCCGGCAACTGTTGAAGAAATGTCAACGGTATGATTGCATACCAATGTTGAATACCCGGCA
This sequence comes from Bacteroidales bacterium, assembly GCA_049317265.1. Classification (GTDB taxonomy): domain Bacteria; phylum Bacteroidota; class Bacteroidia; order Bacteroidales; family FEN-979; genus CAIVAT01. Next base: position 100,377 of record JBMOIP010000005.1, on the reverse strand, counting down.
AAGGAACGATACTGCAGACGGTACATCATGCGGTCATTCAGCACATCGAGTTTCACGGTCGTGCCTGGCTGCGTGACACCTGTCATATTGACGGTGAATGCATTGACCGGCAGCGAAAGGAAGTTGCTATAGGTGGAGTTGGCGGTATTGGCCCAATCAACATGAAACTCATAGATGCCAAGATGGTCAGATGCGCCATCATAGCTATATAGGAAGTAATTTGGGGGATTTCCGGCGGGAAAGGGTCCGTCACAATCGGATGGAAGCCATCCATAGGCCTCATCTGAAGCTGATTTTGTAAACATTACCATGGTTGCTGCAGGACTTCCAGCCAGCATCAGCGCCCGGTTGTATGCCACCGCACCAATTCCTGCATAGTTGCCAGCTGTAGCGGTAAACATATGCATCGACATATAATACCCGTCGGGCCATACACCGAATTTGGGATAATCGGGCATGTTGGTAAAGGTATACTGGTAACGGTTCCATGTTCCGGTAGGGTCGCCTGTCTGGGAAACCGCGATCATCTGGTAAAAGGGGCCCGCGGGATAATTTGGCAGGGAGAATTGAGTAAACATCCAGCGATCGGCTTGCTCATCGTACAGCACTACCGCATCACCATCATTGGAATTGTTAGGCAAGCCGGTAAAGACACTGCTATTGGGCAATGGTCCCAGTAAAAGCGTGCCGGTTTTACTGTAGATGGAATAGTGGCAGTTAACAACCTGAAAATAGTGATTTGGTCCCACATCTCCATGAGTATCCGGGGGCATATAACCCTCAGTATTGGTATTCCCGTCAAAGTTAACGATGGTTGTATCCGTCAGGATCATCCCATCCTGGGTCTGAAGTCCGGGATCGGTCAAACCACCAGGTATCAGGGCAACAGGTTTTGGCTTGACATTGAACTTATTCTTGACGATGCCATCCTTCCATGATGTTTCGGCCCTTGCCGGAAGATTTTTAACCATATCCCGCAGCGGTGGCGATACATCAAAATAAACCGGAGCCTGAACAATCGGGCCGGTTGTATTGTTCTGCGAAAACAAGCTATTTATGCAGAATCCCAGCATAAACATGATCATGGAAATTTTCCTCATTTGATAAATAATTAGTTAGTGGCTTGAATGGTTATATGTTCAGATGATCAACGATATGCTTGGTGAAAAACATCAGGAAATGTATGGGAAAAATGATAACAATAAACCGGTAATTATATCATTATCATTCAATTTACAAATTTAACAAGATTTTTTTGAATAAGAAAGGAATTGGTCTGATTATGCTAAAAGATTGGGAATTACTGCTCCTTGAATGCATAAAATCCTTACAGGTTGGATTTTAAATTCCTATTTTTGTAATTAAAGTTCTCTGCCATGTTTCCATCCAAACCGAATTCCCAAACGCTCATCAAAACAATTATTGAGAAAAGCAGCCTTAAACAGGAGGTATACCATAAAACCCTTGAAACCTTTAACTTGTTCAAGCAGCAAAGTGAAGAGTTTGTCCATTTAAATAAGGGAAAAATGAAGAAATCGCCTTATCCTGTACTTTTTGAATACAGCGACCGGAGCGCTTTTGAATTTCAACTGAAATTCGGTTCAGATATCCTTATTTTTTTCATGCACTCCAATGTTTTTGAGATCCCGCGCGACCACCTAATCATGAAAAGCAGTTACATCCGGGAGGATAAGACACGCTCCTATTGCGGGATCATCCACATTTTCAATTTCCTGGCCGATTCATTTAAATATTCGCGAACCAATGATGTTGGTTATTGTATCGGAAGGATTTTCGTTAACAGGGAGAACCACTATTTTACCGATGGCAAACGGGAGATCGGCCTTTTACAGAATAATTTCACCGGGGATGTATTAGATCAGAATGCGGTCCGGTCTATCATCCACTCATCCGTGTTATATACCGTTAATTTCGACTTGCTTACACCGCCGTTTGACAACATCAAGGAGGTTACGGTGGCCGAAATGCAGACAACGCTGGATGCTATGTCAATCAGTACCGGTAAACGGCTTGGTTTTCGCTTCCAGGCTGACGTAGAATAAACAGGTCAATCCGTCTTAAAATAGCACTTCAAGAACGAGTTCCCTGATGGAGGCATACGTGTGTGACAGGATACAATGAATCGCTTTTGGTGATGTCCACTTGGCCAGGAAGATTCCCTCCCGTATCTCAGGCTGCAACGGCTGGGCTGAATCGGCTTCCATTCCGAACCATTGGGTCTTTTTCAGGACAATCTTCTCTTTAACAGTATACAGGTGCCATGTTGCGCCAAGCTCCTTCGTAATGACAACTTTCTTCAGACCCGTTTCTTCTTTAACTTCCCGGATGGCGGCCACCCGGGCAGTTTGCAAATCCTCCCTGGAGTAACCGGCCCCGGGAAGGTCCTTTTTGTCAATCTTCCCTTTAGGTAAATCCCAGAATCCCAGGCGGTGGATGAACAGGTATTCACCTTTCTCATTCATCACAAGTCCTCCGGCAGCATGAATGATTTTAAAAAAGGAGCTGAATACATGGAAGGCGACAGAATTGCCGAAGGAGCAAAATCCCGGCTCAATGATGTAGAGATTCCGAAACTTCTCATACCGGTAAAATTCATCCCATACTGTTCTGAGTCCCTCTTCCGTTTTATATTCTGTAACAACGTCGGAATTCAATGGATGTTCAGGTGCCTTTGCAAGAAACTCGATGACACGATCATTTAAAAATATTTTCACAGAGATCAAATTTATAGGATAAAGGTACGTTTTTTCAACAGGCAGGCATCCCGGTACTGCAACATTTTTTGCTATCTTTGCCTTTGAATAAAAAGAATACTTTTATGATCTATAACAAAGACATTGCATTTAAAACTGCGGAACTACTGCTAAAAATAAAAGCAGTAAAACTCAGCCCGAAAGAATTATTTACCTGGGCTTCAGGAATCAAATCACCAATATACTGTGATAACCGTATAACACTCTCCTACCCTGAGATTCGTACGTTTATCCGTCAGCATTTTGTTAGGGCAATTGAAGAGAGTAATTTTGAACCTGAGGCGATCTCCGGAGTTGCAACCGGAGGAATAGCACAGGGAGCGCTTGTTGCCCAGGAACTCGGATTACCATTTTCTTATGTTCGCTCAGGAAAGAAGGAGCACGGTTTATCAAACCAGATTGAGGGAGAGGTTCGGGATGGGCAGCGCATCGTGGTGGTAGAAGATCTGATTTCAACGGGAGGGTCAAGCCTGTCGGCGGTACAATCATTGCGGGAAGCCGGATGCAACATCAAGGGAATGATTGCAATTTTCACCTACAACCTGTCGAAAGCTGAAAAAGCGTTCAAAGAAGCTGACTGTTCACTTATCACCCTTACCGACTATGATCACCTCGTGCAGAAAGCGCTTGAAATCGGGTATATCACAGCAGAGGATGTTAAAGTTTTACAGGATTTCAAAAAATCGCTCAGCTAACTCATTCCTGCCCCAGGAGATATAATTATCCTAAAAACGGTATAAATAAAAAGAGGGTTGCCCGATGAGCAACCCTCTTTTTATTCAGGCATTGAATGATCGTTATTGTTTTACGACCTTGCCGTAACCATTCCCAACTTTTACAATGTAGGTGCCATGGGATAAGCCACCCAAATTGATATTGGTATTCACAACACCCCTGGCTTGCATTCCAAGCGGGGAATTCATCACCATACGGCCAGCCAAATCATACACAACGACAGAAAGATTGCCGGCGGTTTCATTCGCATAGCTGATGTAAAGATTATCCTTTACAGGGTTTGGATTAAGTTTCAGTGACTGGTTCGATCTTACTTCGCCCGGTACCGGATCAATGCCCACCGGAGCATAAGTTGTCTCCATCCACAAGCCCCTGCCGTAGGAAGCAAGATAAATCACACCATAATTCAGAACATGATAATCATGTATCACCTGCTGACGAATATCGGTTACCGGCACATTTCCAATATTCTGCATATCGGCAGCCCATTGCGGAGCTCCTGAATTCAGATTAGTTGTCGTGTAAACGCCAAGATCGGTTCCAATAAGGGCATTGTTGTTTCCCGTCATCTCAATAAGTCCTGAATAAACAGGCACCTGCGGAAGATTTCCCTGGATTGAACTGAATACCGGGGTGGCATCATTGCCTCCCTGGGTATAATAAACATAGTCCTGGTTGCCATAATTACCCAATGTTACCATCACCAATCCCGAATTGTTGGGATTGATTGAGATAGAAGTTACCTGGCGGTTGGTAAATGGTGTAGTTGCGAATACGGTAGAGACCAGCACACACTGGGAACTCCCAACACCGGCGGTGGCTGAATCATAGGCATTTTTAATTCCTGAGATGCGGATAAGCCTTCCTTTCAGCGTACCTGCCCAGAGTGTATTGAGATCGGCTGAAATAGCCATTGCCGTAACAGGATCTGCAATGACACTATTCTTGAATATCATATAATAGGTAGGAACTTTGTTCAGTCTCAGAAAATCAAGGGTCATATATATTGCGTGATTATGACCTGAGTTGATCACAGAATCACCATAGACAAAGAACCGGCTGGCTAAAGGATCGGCAACAATGATGCTGTCACCCTTTGGAATTGGAGCAGTGGTAACATAAGGGAAGAACAACCCGTTTGAACCACTTCTGATCATGATGGTGGAGTCAACTGGAACGGCTTTTTGCTCGGCAAAATATTTAACGCTGTCGCGCGTAATCCCAAAGACACTCCCCTGGTTGTATGTTTCCCATAAACGCATCGGGATTTTATCGGAATTAACCGCGCTGATCCCTTTTGAAAACAGGTTGTAATAATTAATGTCGGTAAAATCCTGGCGGCGGATCAATAAGGTGCCTTTCTGACTGTATACTGCAACCCGTGGATCAATGCTTGACCATTCACAAGTTCCTCCGGTACCACCATAATTGGATGGCTGAGGCTGATAGTTTGCACCGTACTTGCTTTCATCTACCCGCCAGATCTGGTACCCATTGCTTGGGAAACTGACCTGTGAGGGATAAAAATAGCCCAATGCCAATGTTCCTATCCGGTCACCGCCACCCATTACAAAGGAGCGCTGGGAAGAGTAGGCGACTGAATTAAACTGACTGGCTTGAAGGTTTTTATTACTTGTCTGGTAGGTAACACCATTTACATCAATGGTAGCTATGCTCACCCCACCATCGGTTGCCATCACAAACTGGTTGGCATTATTGGGGCGGAACATATAGCTGTGATGATAAAGGGGGGCAAAATAGGGGCTGAGGGAACCAAAATCACCGAAACTGACTTTTTCCCAGTTGTAGAATCCGGTAGGATCAACACGTTTTCCATACCACATGTTCTGACCGCCAAGGTATACTTTGTAAGGATCATTCGGGAAGACTGCAAGGGTATTTGAGTAACAGCCATTTCCGGCGCCAAAAGGCTCGTAACTTGGGTTATTGGGAAAGACAACCGACCATGTTGTTCCTTTATTGGAGGAGCAGTAAACATTGAGCAATTTCCCGTCGGTGGCAGCAAGGCTGGCATAGAGAACATTGGCATCGGAAGGTGCAATGGCAAAAACCATCCAGCCGATTCCGGTATTAGGGAGAGCCCCGGTTTGACCTGTGGTAAGCGTTACCCAGTCGCTGAGGCTGCCTGAGGCAGAGATGTATGCTGAATCTCCGACTGCAGCAATAACAGTACCGTCTGATCCGGCACATACGTCCATTGCATAGCCTGGTTTTGCCAGGTTCCAGTCATCACCGTTGTCGCTGAAATACAATCCGCCAAGGGTGGCGGCAAAGATGCGTCCCGATTGCGGAGAAACAACCATTTTTATAACTCCGTTAAAATCAGCTTTACCCTGGGTTGCAGCAATTGGGGCGAAGGCACCTCCTCCGACGGAGCGATAGATACCGCTGCCGTTGAATTTGACAGTTTTACAGGTGGAAATCCCGGTTGAAGCATAAATGGTACCGTTGGAGGTTTGAACCACACTGGAGACATTGAGTACCAGGTTGTTTTCAACCGGCATCTGAGTCCACGTCAGGCCAAGATTTATTGATTTCCAGACACCGCCATTGGCCGATCCTGCGATCAGGGTAAGCCCTGAAGCGTCTGTATTGTCGAAAATTGTACTCCAGATCATTCCCGGGAAATTGTCAGGTCCTGCACTTAACCAATTGAGACCCATAGCGCCTGAAGTAGATTTCACCCGGAGCGCTTCAGCTTGCTGGCGGGCTTTAATGACATCCTGCGGATTAACCAACCCGGTATTCTGGTTGGCACGGACGCTCTCCAACCATGATTCCCCGGTTTTCCGGAGTTCCGGATTCCCAGGTTGGCCGGCTATAGTCAACGCAGAGGAGAAAAGCAAGGAGAGGCCAAGGATAGCAGTGATCAGGCTAAGGGGTAAAAATCTATTTTTCATATCACTCTTTTTTATTTGACTTATATGTTTCTGGAATAATTACATTCTAAACCCGGGATAATCAATAGATAGGAGATAGTGAAACCATCTTGTTTTTAAACGAACAAATATAAAGCAAAAAAAGTATCCAGCAAAATTATTTTACCTAATGGATATTTTCTTCTGCAAATGCGCAGGATTCACCGCTAAAAGGAAGGATTGATCAGATTTTCTCCAGGGAGGTTTTCGGCAGCCAGCCCACACTGCCATTGGCAATCCTGATTTCGTACCAGCCGCTGATATTGTCAAGGAGCAACACTTTTGTGCCCTCATGAAGCACAAAAAGATCGGTGCTTTTTTCATCAGGAGAACTCTTCACTGTTATGGTGGGTGCGAAAACGATCGCTTCATTCACCGATTTTGTGGTATTATAGCCAATCCATGCAAAGGCAAGAGAGATGAAAGCAAGAAAAACAAAAGCGGTTCCAGTCCAGAAACCCACTTTACGCAGGAAGAGCACCCTGGAAGCCAGGTAAAGCACAAAACCCAGCAAACCGGCCACAAACATGCAGATGCCGATCATGGCCCAGCCATCAATGGAAAAGGCGTACACGATATTATTAAACCACCTTTTATAGAACAACTCTGGCAAGGGTTCAATTTTATCGGATATTTTGGTATTGGCTACATTGAGGTTGAAGTTGATGTCCTCGTTGCCCGGGTCAAGCCGCCGCGCACGCTCGTACCATAAGATGGCTTTTGAATAATCATTCATTTTAAAGCAGGCATTCCCCAGGTTATAGAAAAGCTCCGGAGAATAATAACCGGCCTCCGCCACTTTCTGATACAACCCGGCAGCTGCCTCATAGGAGCCGGCTGAATAAGCTTTATTTGCCTTGGCCACATTCACCTCTTCGACGGAGGAAAATGCACTGACAGCCATAAAAAACAGAACAACCAGGATCGTGTATGGTTTCATGTGCTTTCTCATCTCAACTCCCTCTCCATTTTTGCAATTATCTCGAGCGCTTCATTGTAAATTCTCTCCATATTCACAGTCTTCTCCCCCGGAGCAAAGCGGGAAAATTCGGTATTATTCAACGTTTCAATGAACTGCGTAATGATGGCTTCCCCAACACTTCGCCGGACAAGTGCCTCATGTACCGAATCAATGCTCAACTCTGCCATTGGGATGCTGAATTTGTCGCTGAGATATCCCCAAAGTGACTGGGAGATCGCAATATAAAAATTGTCCTGCTGGCCCGATTTCTTAAACTCCTCTGCTTTCAGCAGCCTCTTTCGTGCAATCTTGGTTGCTTTGAGGTTTTTCATCAGCACCGTATCGCTTCGGCGGGCGGCAAGTTTGCGCCATAATACCAGAAATACCAGGAATAAGACCAGGGGCGTAAGTAGCAGGAACCAGAATGTCAGTGAATTGAAAAGGCCCGAACCCTCCTCCATCAAACGGAAGCTGTTGTCCCTGATATGCCGGATGTCGCTGCCAATATACTTAATCTCCTCCTTGTTGGCTCCGGAATAGGTCTGAACATTCCCGGCCTCCCCGCTGCCTTTTTCCACATCAAGGGAAAACTCCGGACTTGTTAAGGTGATAAACCGCCTCTTTTCAAGATCAAAATAGCTGAATGTAATTGGTTTGATACTGAATTTTCCGGGTTTCCTGGGTATCAGCAGGTACTCAAAAACCTGGTTGCCGGAAATCCCGGCTGCAGTTGTTTGAATATCGCTGGTGATCTTCGGGTCATAACTTTCAAAATCGGGGGGGAATGTAACATTCATGCGATCGATAAGCTGAATGTTTCCCCTCCCGCTCACAGTACATTTAAGGGTGACAGCTTCGTTTGTTTTCAAACGGGTCTTGTCAACTTCCGAATGAAAAGTAAAACTGCCTACCGCCCCGCTGAAGTCAGCAGGTTTCCCGGCTTCAGGCAGAGGCTGAACGTTGACAACAATCGGATTTGATTTCAGGTTTTTCTCAACATTGGCGACTCCTGAATTAAAAAAGGAGTCATTGAAAAAGTCATCAAAAAACGGATCGCCTGTTTTAGTTTTTGTCTGGCGTCTTACCTGTGCAACACAGGCGAGTTCAAGAGGATCGATAACGAGTCTGCCGCTCTTCAAAGGGAACAGGGCAATCTTCCTGATATCAGCTACAATGTATTGTTCTCCGTCAATGACCTGCGTTGATTGCTGCAACTTATCATTCTCCTTCATCAGGTTCTGTGACCAAAAACCGGAAAATGAGGATAATTTACTGATGTTGATCTGGGCAATGGGAACTTTTGTGAAGATCTTGTAGGTAACCACTATCCCCTCTCCCTGGAGCGGGCTGGAATTCGAGGAAAAGGCTTTTACATATACATCATTGGCGCCTCCTGTTACGGCTCCGCCCTGGGCACCCCCTCCGCGGTTTTGTCCGGCAGCCCCCTGGTATTGAGTGCCCGATGCATTGGAATTCTTCACCACTTTAATCGTGAGCGTATTGGAGGTAATCTGCTTCCCGTTTGCAGTAACAGAGGCAGCAGGAATATCATATGTACCCTCCTTGCCAGCCTGAAGCAGGTAGGTGAAGGTATAGGTAATGGACATCGTGGTACTGCCATTTACAAACCGGACGCTCGAGCTTTGACTCGTATTTGGTCCGCTAAGCATGCTGAATCCCTGTATGTTAGGCCCACGAAAACCACTACCCTGGGCATTAAGGGTATAGACAAGTGTAAATGTCTCCCCAACAGCAACAACCTGTTTTGTCTGCCCTGTAAGTCGCACATCCTGGGCATATACTGCTGAATATGATCCCAGTATGAAGACGATGAGTGAAAAAATAAATTTATTTAACATATGATGCAAACCTTTACCAATCTTTTTCAATACCAATCACCTGGACCTTTGCTTTCTGTTTTTTAACCTTCTGCATGGTCTTCTTTTCATCATTCTTTAATGCTTCCAGCATACGCTCAGCATCATCCTTGCTGATTTTCTTCTGATCCTGTGGCTGCTTCTGCTGATCGTTTTTTTGCTTCTGATCCTGGTTCTGATCTTTCTTCTCCTGCTCGTCCTTCTTATCCTTCTTATCGTCTTTTTTATCTTTATTGTCCTTATCCTGTTGCTGCTGCTGTTGTTGTTTTTTCAGCATCATCTTTGCATACTCCAGGTTATATTTGGTATCAACATTTTTCGGATTGTTCATCAGGGCATTCTTGTATGCAAGGATGCTCTTTTCATACTCTTTTGACTGGAGGTACGAATTACCGAGGTTGTGAAACACCTTGGACTGCACTTCCTTATCTGAATTCTTTTCAGCGAGGTTATTGTAGATCTTGGTGGCCTCCTCAAAGTTATTGTTCTTATAAACAGCAGCTCCGAGGTTAAACTGACCTTTTACCGACTCTTTGTTCAACTCAAGCGCCTTGCGGTAGTCCTTCTCAGCCTCCTTGAAATCACCGCTTTCAAATTTCCGGTTACCCTGGCGCAACAACGCATTCTCCTTTTGTGAAAACACATTGAGGCCTGCCTGGATAAGAAATAGTATGATCAGAGTGTATCTCATTTCGAATCAAAGTCAAATGGTTTAAATCTCCCCATCCATTTTGTTTTACGCTCAAAAACAAAGAGATCCAGTATCAGCAGAAACAATGCCAGGGCAACGAAATATTGAAAACGGTCTTCATAATCGCTGAACTGTTTCTCTTCAATCTCCGACTTCTCAATTTTACTGATATCGTCAAATATTTTCCCCAGGCCTGTTTCAGAGGTGGTTGCACGCACATACATTCCCTTGCCAACACTGGCGATCTGCTGCAGCAATGTTTCGTCGAGCTTGCTCATGATCGTTTGTCCGTCCCTATCCTTCCGGTAGCCCGTCTGGACATCACCGCTAAAAACAGGTATTGGTGTGCCTTCTGGCAATCCCATCCCAATGGTGTATAAGGTAATCCCTTTTTTAACAGCTGCTTCCGCCATCTCCAGCACATTGCCTTCATGATCTTCACCATCGGTGATGATGACAATCGCCTTATTATGTTTCGATTCGCCAAATCCATTGGAAGCAACATCAATGGCTTCTCCAATAGCCGTTCCCTGGGTAGCAACTATCCCTGTATTGATGGAAGAGGTGAACATCTTCGCTGCAGCATAATCTGTGGTAATAGGCAGCTGGGTATAGGCCTTCCCGGCAAAGACAATGATACCAAGCCTGTCGCCTTCCAGGTTATCAACCAGGCGCACGATAGACTGTTTCGCCCTTTCAAGGCGATTGGGCTTGATATCCTGTGCGAGCATTGAGTTTGACACATCAAGGCAAATCATAAGGTCGATCCCTTTACGCTTGACCTTCTCCATCCGGGAACCCGTCTGCGGATCGGCCAGTGCAACGACCAGGCTTATCAATGCCCCTGTCATTAGCAGAAACTTAAGAACCGGCTTCCAGGGGGAGTAATCGGGCATAAGCTGCCTGATCACACTCCATTCTCCATACCTTGCTAAGGTTCTCTTCTTCCAGATCAAATATACCACAAGCAACCCCGCGAGCAAAGGAATTACTGCAAGCAGGTAAAAATAATATATGTGAGCGAACCGGAACAAATTTTATATGTTTATAGTTAAATACTAATGTTAATCCTCTAAACAAACCCGAACATGCCTCTAAGGAATATTTTTCAGATAGAGATACCGGAGAAGCATTTCCAGGCCAACCAAAACAAAGGCCAGCAGAACAAGTGGAAGAAACTCCTCCTTCCTTTTCCGGAATTCGGTCACATCGATCTTCGATTTTTCCATTTTATCAATCTCCTGGTAGATGGCGCGAAGCTTTGCATTGTTCGTGGCACGGAAATACTTTCCATCCGAACCCTTTGCAATCTCCATCAATGTGGGTTCATCAATATTCACCGGCATCATTTGGGTCTGCATCCCAAAAGGTGTCTGAACCGGATAGGGGGCCTGGCCTATTGTTCCGACTCCAATGGTATAAATTCGTATGCCATAAAGCTTTGCTATTTCAGCGGCAGATCTTGGGTCTACTGAACCCATGTTACTCTGTCCATCCGTCAGGAGTATGATGACCTTGCTGATCGCCTTACTCCCCCTAAGCCGGTTGACGGCAGTTGCAAGGCCATCACCCAGTGCAGTACCATCTTCTATCATGCCGCTGTGAATATCACGGAAAAGGTTCTTTAAAACAGCATGGTCTGTGGTTAGCGGGCACTGTGTGAAGGTTTCACCACTGAATATCACCAGCCCGATCCTGTCGCTCGGACGGCCGTCAATGAACTCAATGGCCAGGTCCTTTGCCGCTTCAAGCCGGTCAGGTTTAAAGTCCATCGCAAGCATCGATCCACTCACATCGAGTGCAATAACAAGGTCAATTCCTTCTACACTGATATCCTGCCTGCTCAGACTGGTTTGCGGCCGGGCAAGTGCAATGATCAGCAATGCTAAGGCAAGTAACCGGATAACGTAGAGCCCATGATAAACATAGAACCTGAGATTGCGTCCTACCTGGGCAAAACCTGCCGTTGAACTCACCTGTAAATCTGCCGTATGTCTCTTCCGCCTGTAAAAATACCAGGCAATCAGCACCGGAATGATCAGGAGCAGATAGAGAAAACCCGGGTTGCCGAAAGTCAGCGGTTTAAGCATTTCTAAGCATTTGTTGTTTCATGAACGAATTCAATTCCATCACTGAGACTCTTCTCGTTGTCCATCGCCAGGGGTTGCACTTTGGCAAATTTAACCATGTCGGCGAGAATTAACAGGCTGTTCAGCCGCTCTGACGCCTGGCTGGAACAGACAGGGTTATTCTTCAGACTGGCTATTATTTCATAACTTGTTTGTTCCAATGCCGGAACCTGGAATCTGTCTTCGATGTATTTCCTGAGGATTTCAGTTAGTTCTGAATGATATTCCTTGACTTTGCCACCTTGCCATAGTTTCTTCACCCTGAGTTTTTCAATATCCCTGAGCGCCTCTTCATGCGGCAGCAAAACCACCTTGGGCTTCAAAGCAAATACTGGTTCCTTTTTTTTCCGTTTGTAATAGTACCAGATCCCGCCGGCAATGATCAGGATGGCTGCGAGTGCGCCCAGTATCCAGGGCAGCATTTCACGGAAAGTCAGGGGGACCTTCAACGGTCCGATGATCGGTTTAATTGCCTGGGTTGTATCCACTTTAACGGTATGTACCGCCAGCAGTGTCATATTGGTTCGTGCGGTAATTCCTGTCGTATCGGGCAACATCCTGTATTTGAAAGGAATGGCAGGAACCGTATAAAATCCTGAATCATAGCAGGTCAGGTTCAATTGCTGGGTATAGGTGACCGATTTTTTATCTGCTGTGAATATGGTATCGATTTTGCCTCGTCCAATCACTGTGATCGACCCAAGAATGGTATCCGGCATAAACGGCCACAACACCTGGGATTTGGCAGGACCGGTATATTTCAGGGTTAACCCGATGTGATCGCCAATGAGCATGGCATTGGTGTCAAGTTTGGCTGAAACAGTGACCTCCTGGCAAAAACCGGAAGTGATTAAAGACAGAAAAATGAACAATATGACTACTTTAACTTTTCTCATTCTGTGACAGTTATCTTCTTGCACCTCTTTTTCTGAACAGACCAAGGAGGGGTTTAATATAATCCTGGTCCGTTGAAATCTTTGCGACATCCACACCGCTTTTTAAAAAAGTTTCAGCAAGGTACTCATGATGCGCCTTATACCAGTTGTTGTATTGCCTGCGCACCCTGCGGTCGGAAGAATCGATCCATATCTGTTTGCCGGTTTCCGCATCTTTAGCCCTGATCAGGCCTACATCGGGCAGTTCGATTTCCCTTTCATCAAAAATCCTGACAGCAATCAGGTCATGCTTTTTATTTGCAATTTTAATGGCATCCTCAAATCCCCGGTCAAGAAAATCACTCAGCAAAAATGCCGTGCATCTCTTCTTGATGGCATTGGTCAAAAATCGCAACGGATCGGTCAGGTTAGTCTCCTGCTGCTGAGGCTTGAATTCAATCAACTCGCGGATGATCCGCAGGATATGAGATGTTCCTTTTTTCGGGGGAATGAACTTTTCGACGGTTTTACTGAAAAAAATCACACCCACTTTATCATTGTTCTGGATGGCACTAAAAGCCAGTACCGCTGCTATTTCAGTGATCACCTCCTGTTTGAAGGTCTTCTTTGTGCCAAACTGATTGGAAGCACTGACATCGATCAGGAGCATAACCGTAAGTTCCCGTTCCTCGTCAAAAACTTTCACATAAGGGTGATTGAATCGGGCTGTGACATTCCAGTCAATGTTCCGGATATCATCACCGGGCTGATATTCACGCACTTCGGAAAAGGCCATTCCACGCCCTTTGAACACAGAATGATACTCTCCCGAAAAGATGTGATTGCTCAATCCCCGGGTCTTGATCTCAATTTTACGAACCTTCTTGAAAAGTTCAGCGGATTCCATTGATGCGAAATAGTGAAATGTGAAATCTGAAATGTGAAATCTGAAACAATGTGGCTAAGGGACTTCTACCGTATTGAGTATCTCACTGATAATATCCTCTGAGGTGATGTTTTCAGCTTCCGCCTCATAGGTAAGACCAATCCTGTGCCGGAGAACATCATAGGCAACAGCCCGGATGTCTTCAGGGATTACATATCCGCGGCGTTTGATGAAGGCGTATGCTTTGGCAGCCAGGGCCAGGTAAATGCTCGCACGGGGCGATCCGCCGTAACTGATAAGTCCTTCAAACTTTTTCAGCTTATATTCGGCAGGGAAACGGCTTGCGAATACGATATCGGTGATGTAATTTTCAATTTTTTCATCAAGGTACACCTCACGGGTGATGGCCCGTGCCCTCATGACGTCAGCAGTTTTGATGATCGGGCTGGTATTGAATTTCTCGTTCCCGATATTCTGACGGATGATCATCTTCTCCTCTTTTTTATCAGGATAACCAATGACTACCTTCAGCATGAATCTGTCGATCTGGGCCTCCGGCAAAGGGTAGGTTCCCTCCTGTTCGATAGGGTTCTCTGTGGCAAGCACTAAAAAAGGTTCAGGGAGGAAAAAAGTTTCATCACCAATGGTCACCTGTCTCTCCTGCATGGCTTCCAGCAAGGCGCTCTGCACCTTGGCCGGGCTGCGGTTTATTTCGTCGGCAAGAATGAAATTGGCGAAAATTGGCCCTTTACGCACCTTGAACTCCTCATTCTTCTGGCTGTATATCAGTGTTCCCAGCAAGTCGGCAGGGAGCAGGTCAGGTGTAAACTGGATCCTGCTGAATTTTGCGTCAATGCAATTTGCCAGCGACTTGATTGCCAAAGTTTTTGCCAGTCCGGGTACCCCTTCCAAAAGAATATGCCCATTGGCCAGCAACCCGATCATAAGCCGTTCTATCATTTGCTTCTGACCAATAATCACCTTGTGCATTTCCATCGTCACCATATCAACGAACGCGCTCTCCTTCTGGATCCGTTCGTTCAATTCTTTGATGTCGGTTTCAACCATATCAATGTTTTTTTGAGGGTGCAAATTTATAAAATGAAAAAGTCACAATACCACCTATGATGTTAATATTTGTTAACCATTTCGTTAAAAAATTGTTAATGGTACAGGAAGGGTTAGTTTTCACTCATGATGATAAGATTCACCACGGATGATCGTGAGGCCCCTGTAAAGCTGTTCTGTAAAAAAAAGTCGTACCATCTGGTGTGAGAACGTCATTTGCGACAAGGAAAGTATAGAGGAGGCTTGCTTTTTTAACAACGGGTCAAATCCAAAGGGCCCTCCCACAACAAAAACCAGGTTTTTCCCTCCAGATAAAAATTGCCTGTTCAAGAATGTGGCAAACTCCTTTGAACTCATCTCTTTCCCCCGTTCATCCAGCAAAACGATTACATCCCCGGGGGTAAACTTTTTACAGATCTGCTCTGATTCCCGTGCATTTTGTTCAGCGAAAGAAAGTGTGGCTGCGTTTTTCAGGGCAGGAATTTCTATGATTTCAAACGGAACGTAGCGTTTTATCCGCGACTCGTATTCGCGAATTCCTGTTTTAAGAAACTCCTCTTCCGTTTTCCCGCAAAGCAGTAGCTTGATTTTCATATTTCTGTTGCAAAGATGCAAAAATCAACGGATTATTCGTATGTTTGTAGTAGTTTTTCTTAGCATATTCCGATATTTATGAAAAAGAAACCGTTCAAACTGATTATACTGCTGTTACCCCTCCTTTTATGGTTCGGGACTACTGCATTTTCAAGTTTCGATGATACCGCTGCCCAGGTTGCAACAGCCATCCAGGCTGGAAATGCAGCAGATGTGGCAAAGAACTTTAACGCAATGGTCGACCTCACGCTTCCCGGTTATGATGACACATACAGCAAAACCCAGGCAGGACAAATCCTCAAGGACTTTTTCAGCCAGAACCCGGTGAAGAGTTTTAAAATCACCCGGCAGGGCTCCTCACCCGATGGCTCCCAGTACACCATTGGCAGCCTGGAAGCCGGAAAAAAGGTTTACCGGGTCTATTTCATACTAAAATCCGTCAACAACCAAAACCTCATCCAGCAACTCCAGGTCCAGGAAAACTAAACTCGTCCACCTGTCCACCTGTCCACTTGTCCACCTGTCCACTTGTCCACTTGTCCCCCCCCCTTCCCCATGACCCTCGACGAAATCATCTCCAACGCCCTTGCTGAAGACATCGGCGACGGAGATCATACAACCCTGGCAACCGTTCCCGGAAGCACTTCAGGTAAAGCCAGGCTGCTGGTAAAAGATGATGGCATCCTTTGCGGTGTAGACATTGCTGTACACATCTTTCACAAGGTGGACCCCTCCCTGGCGGTAACTGTTTACATTCCCGACGGTGCAGCCATCAGCAAAGGGGATGTGGTGTTTGAGGTTTCCGGCAACCAGGGCTCCATCCTTAAATCGGAGAGACTGGTTTTGAACTTCATGCAACGGTTAAGCGGAATTGCTACAGCCACAGCCAGAGCTGTTAAGCAATTGGATGGATTGAATACAAAAATACTGGACACCCGAAAAACGACTCCTCTCCTCCGCCAACTTGAAAAATACGCCGTCAGAACAGGGGGTGGAGTCAACCACCGGATGGGACTGTACGACATGATCATGATCAAAGATAACCATGTTGACTTTGCAGGTGGCATCACTGCGTCTATAGATGCCGTTGGAAAATATCTTGAAAGGACGGGTAAGAAGCTGAAAATCGAGATAGAGGTAAGGAATTTTGACGAGTTGCAACAGGTGCTTGACCATGGAAAAATCGACAGGATCATGCTTGACAATTTCTCTGTAAAAGAGATGCGCGAAGCGGTTCAACGTATTGGCGGGCGGTTTGAGACCGAAGCAAGCGGGGGCATCACCGAAGAGACCTTGCGTGCCTATGGAGAAACAGGTGTGGACTTTATTTCCGTTGGCGCACTAACTCACCGGATCAAAAGCCTTGACCTAAGTTTGAAGGCTGTTAACAATAACACTGCCAATTCATAGGTATGGCAATTCCCAAGAGGATAACCGCCTGGCTGGCAACCCTCGGTCCTGTGGCATGGGCAATCAGAACTTCCAGGCAAATTGTACTGCCTGGCTTCAATGGCACCCCGATTTATGATGTGGCCGTATTTTTCTTCCGCGGCCTTACAGAGGGTTATATCAATTCCAGGGCGGCAGCCATCTCCTATTCTGTTTTTCTGGCAATATTCCCATTCCTGATTTTTTTATTCAACATCATCCCTTTTATTCCTATTGTAAACTTTCAGCAGCAGTTGCTTGGGATTATCCAGGACTTCATGCCCAGAATGGCCTACGAATCTGTTAAAGAAACCATTATCGATATTGTTACCCGACCGAGAAGCAGCCTTTTGATATTCAACCTTATCCTCACACTCTACTTTTCAACGAATGGTGTCAACAGCCTGATCGAAGCATTCAACAACACCTCCCATGATCTTGAAACCCGTGCAAGTTATAAGCAATACCTGGTCTCCATCTTTATCGTTTTGATAAACAGTTTACTGCTGATTATGGCTATCGGCCTGATCACCTTTGGATCGGCAATGCTCAGATGGATTCTTCCCGATGCCGTAGAGGACAGCTGGCTGGTTGTTTTATTGCTGGAGGTTTTGAGATGGATCATCATCCTGATCCTGCTGCTGATGGCTATCTCCATCATCTATTATCTTGCCCCTGCAAAGCGGAAGAATTTTCGTTTTTTCTCCCCGGGCTCTCTCCTGGCAACACTTCTTATCGTTACCACAACACTTGGTTTCAACTTTTATGTAGATAATTTTTCAAGGTATAATGCGCTATACGGATCATTGGGAACGCTTATGATCGTCCTTGTATGGATTTACATCAATGCGATCAGCCTGATCATAGGGTTCGAACTGAACGCCAGCATCCGCATTGCAAAAAGAATCTGACAACCCTCTGCTGCGGTATTGATTACCTCCGCAAAAATTTCCGGACAATGGGCACAAGTTCATTGCGGTAGGCAATATAAACCAGGAATACTGCAACAATGAACTGTCCGATCTCCACCTTAAATTTCATTTCAGGTGGTGCAAGGATCTCCGAGATCAGAACAATCAGGATATATATCCCCGGGGTATAGAACAGTTTCCACCTGTTGAGTTTGAAGGTATATACTTTTCTGCACTCAAAATACATCAGCAATGCCTGGACAGGCTTAACCATGAAATTTGTCCACACAGCGCCGATGATACCGAAATAGTGGATCAGGGTTATGCCCACCACCACATTAAAAATGGCACTGATCACAAATACGCGGGGAAGGGCGGCAGTGCGCTTGAAGTACATCAGGGGGGCGAGAAACATATAAAACCAAACCCGGGTGGCATATCCTGCCGCAAGGATTGCCAGGTAACCGAAAGCCTCATAATAGATCGGCTTGAAAATTACCAGTGGAATAAGAATGGGTACAATGATCACAAACAATGGAATCATAAGCAGGAACAAGGCGGTAATGCCATTATAGTACCTGTTAATCTCGATGTTGCTCTCCTGGAGATTCTTGTCTTTCCAGATGTTGTAAATCTTAGGATTTACCGTGTTGATGAGCCCGGTCATCACAAGGTCCAGCCCGATTACAAGTTTCACGGCAATGTCATAGATCCCAACATAGGTTGTATCTCCCATCATCCGGGCAATCAGGAACCGGTCAATGTAAGTCACCACCCAGGTAAGAAGCGAATAGATGATGATGGGCGTGCAATAGGTAAAGATCTTTTTCAGATAGGCCGGGTTCCATGTGAGTCCGTATTCACGGCCAACCATCGACAAGGAGGCAGAAGCCACCACCACAGCGGGAATCAACCTTCCGAGTATTGGTCCGTACATTGTAAACGGGAAGAGGTACATGATACCCAGCGACCCGACGATCGTCAGCACAAAGTTGGTGATGTTGAGCCAGAAAAACCTGACCGGCCGCTGCTGGTATATCAACAAGCCCGAATAGGTCTTAAAAATACTGTTGAACACCCCCGAAATGATCGTAAAGAGCCCGAATGGGAAGAGTTCAATAAAATCACTGCTTTTAAATACAAAATTGAAAATCCGGAGTCCTCCCGATAAAAAAATGATGAAGGTTACTGCTCCAAGCATGGAAAGGCCGATAAACACAGTTCCAAGGAATTCACGGGTCTTTTGCTTGTCATCCTTGTAGTCAAAGTAGAGCACGCCGGTCGACATGTCGAGCCCGTAAGAGGAGATGATCTGGATCAGGTACATCAGGGCGATATACATGGCATTGACTCCGAATTGCTTTGGAGTCAGATAATTTGTAAACCAGGGTAGAAGCAGGAATCCTGAAGCATAGGGAAGTGCCCCGACCAGCGAATAGATGATGGAAGATTTGAAGAAACTGCGGGAGATCATCTTTTAGCTCAGGGTTTTATCACTACTGGAGGATACGACAATAATTTGTATATTTGGTGCTGAAAACTTTATTGAAATTCACACTGATTCTGCCATTCCAGCAGGTTTTTCTGACAGGCAAATATCAACAAAATGATTGAGATGAAACAACTATTTTATCAAGTAATTTATAACCCGGGATTGAACCTTGTTCTAAGGAATGTGAATAAGATGGTTTCCAAAATCCTGCCTGGCGTTGTGAAACTGCCACCTTCCGGAATCATCACCCTGGATACCGATCATGGGGTTCTTAAGATTAAAACCAACCAGACAAATTACCTGACACACCTGGTATTTTGGGAGGGTTACACAAATTTTGAATATACCGGACTGTTTCTCGATCTCATTAAAAACGTAAAAACCTTTTATGATATTGGCGCCAATATTGGTTACTACTCTTTGCTTGCTTCAATTGAAAATCCGGGGATCCGGGTTTACAGTTTTGAGCCTGCCATAGGCCCCCTCTATTTCTTACGGGAAAACATCGCGTTAAACAACCTTCACAACATCCAGGTTGAACCCATTGCCCTCTCCCACCTGGTTAAAGGAGAGATCGAGTTCTACGAAATTCACAATAAAAAATATTCCTATCTCCAATACAACCTCGCCGGGGAAGGCAATGCCGGCAGTCAGACAACCGGGAGGAACTTCGTCATCAATAAAGTACCCACAACAACGCTCGACAATTTTTCCGCCACCCACCCCGAACACCCGGTTGACCTCATCAAAATGGATACGGAAGGAACCGAACACCTCATCCTTGAACATGCACACACCGTTCTTGGAACCCTGAAGCCTGTGATCATCTGTGAAACACTGTTTGACACGATTGAAACTCAACTTGAACAGGTTCTTGTGAAATACGGCTACCAGTTCTACAACCATGTTCCGGGTGGACTGGAGAGAGTTGAAACAATTTCAAGAAAGGTTGACAATGGCGTCAGGAACTGCTTCTTTGTCCATCCTGACCGGTTTCATCTCATTCAGAAGTATATCAGGAATTAGCAGGAAACATCATCCCCTATGGCGCACAATACCTTACCTGGCCAACAAATATCAGATGAAGCCTGAACTGATTTATATCACATCGTCCCGTTCATCTTTTGTGGAGGTTGACCTTGCCATCCTGTCAAAACATTATAACCTTACAGTCAGCATCTATCCATGGAAAAAAAAATGGCTTTTACCATTTTTGATGTTTCGCCAGGTTGGATTTTTACTGCTACGATCCTTCTCGGTCAGGCTGATCATGATTTCATCGGCCGGGTACTGGTCACTTGTCCCGGTTCTTTTTGGCAAACTACGCTCCATTCCCGTGTGCATCATTCTGAATGGATCCGACTGTGCCTCACTGCCCAGGATCAATTATGGGAACCTGCGAAAGCCCCTGCTGAAAAACGTTTGCAGGAAATCTCTTGAACTTGCCGATTTCCTGCTGCCTGTCAGCGAATCACTGGTGACGACCGAAAACACGTACGACTCGCGGAAAATCATTGACAAACAGGGATATCAACACTTTTTCCCCGAAATCAAAACAGGATACCAGGTGATATTCAATGGGTTGGATTCCCGCTACTGGAAATCAGAGAACCCAGCCAACAAAGAGAAAAACTCCTTTATCTCCGTTTTTTCTGCCAGTCAGTATATTCTCAAGGGTGGCGACCTGATTGTTGAAATTGCAGGCCGGTTCCCCGAATGTACATTTTATATGGCTGGCATAAAACAGCCTCCCGACGGCACGGAGGTAAGTTCCAACATCAGGTTCCTGGGCCGCCTTACCCCGTCGGAGTTACTGGAATATTACCGGAGATGCCAGTTCCATTTCCAACTCTCCATATTTGAAGGGTTTGGGTGTACGTTATGCGAAGCGATGTTGTGTGAATGCATTCCCCTCGGTTCAGCGGTTAACATCATTCCAATGATCATCGGAGATACCGGGTTGATCCTTGAACACCGGGATGCTGATCTCCTGGAAGCATTAATCAACAGGGCGCTGGCAATGCAAAACAAGCAGGAGTCTGGTCTGAATGCGCGGAGACGAATCATCGGAAATTTCAGCCTCGAAAACCGTGAACGGCAACTGACATCGGTTGTTGAATCCAGGATCAATCCTGCTCTGCCTGTTTCCTCCAACAGCTGATCAATAAAGTCCTTATCCCCTCCCCGACTTTCCCCTTCTACGAAAATGACTGTTGGTTGACATTGCAGCGGCCAGCTCCTCTCTATCCCAAAGGGCAAGGTATCTTACCGGAAAACCAGGAATCCAGTCTGCTATGTGCAATTTAGGTTTCCCGAAGTTAAAAGGAGCCAATTCCAGGTTGATCAGCCGAAAATCACCGGTGGTGATGTTTTTGTTTTTCCGGCATTCACTATGTGTTGAAGTGAGCAGATATTGAATATCACTTTTAAGGAAATTATCAATCGTTGAAAAAATATCATCGTAGGAAAAATGGAACAGGCAATCGCGGCAAAGCCACAATTCCACAGTTGGCAGCTTCTCCCTGATGATGTCAAGATCGACAAATCTGGTATTCTGGTTTTCATAGGCTTCCCGGTTCTTCCTGATCAATTCTGTGACAATGTCTCCTCCGATATAGGTAAAATCGGGGTCACGCCTGATCAGCCTGAACCAGTTGTAATCTCCGCAGGGTGCATCAAGAAAGGAATTGATCTTGAATCTTCTCAGTAATTCCGGGATTTCCCTCCTTATATTTTCGGTGTATTCCGCAGATGAACCATGGCCAGAAATACTCTCGGAATTCCCCCAGTTGTTCATCGTGTAGATAGAGGTAAAAACATCCCGGGGAGTCCCCATTTTCGAAAAATGGATACTTCTCTTGAGGTGCATATAACGTTTAATAAACCACTTCCCTCCGGGGATAATTTTCAGAATTTTTACAAGTTTCTGTTTCATTTCAATTGTTCAGGAAAAGCGCACGGAATATTGTTTTAACCTTTAATACATCAGGAATGTGACAAAATTAAGATTATTTTCTATTTTTGCTATGATTTAAGTTTCATGCCCGTCAACCTCCTTTTTTCAATGCAGATAACGCATTCAACACCTGGCCTGGCCAGTCGGCATACCGGGAGCGAATACCGGGAATGCAGTTTCTTCGTATATTCAGCACTTTTCAAATGTATGGTTACCGGATATAGGATTTAACAAAGCTTGATTCATGAAAATCCTGACGTTTTTATTTGTTTTACTAATTCCGTCTTTTGCTTTTTCAGAACAAGAAGCCCGTTGGAATTGGGGGAAAGACAGCTTTCAGACCGCTGATTCACTCAACAAGCTTGCTGTAATTTTCAACGAGCATTATCCTGAAATGTCAAAATATTACGCCAGTGAAGCATTTACCCTTTCGGCGCAACTTAATTACACACAGGGCCAGGTAGATGCACTCTCCTTTCTGTCAAAATACTATCTGACAAAGGAGGATTACATTAAAACCCTCGAACAATATTTTAAAATTATCGACCTTTCTGAACGCAACAATGATGTTGAAAACCTGGTTTTCGGACATTCGCTGGTGACCCAGTTTTTCAGGACAATCAAGGATTATGACCTGGCGGAAAAATACCTCGCCTCCCTTTCTAAAATCGTAAAACGATCTTCAAATCCTGTATTGCGGGCCCAGGTTTTTATGATCTATGCTCAATATTACCTTGCAAGGAATGAATATGACCTGGCCATCAGAAACCTCTATCTCTGTATCCCGTATTTTGAAAAAACGCATAACCTGCTCGGCCAGGGGGGAGTATATAAATTCTTAGGAGATGCATTTCTGCAAAAAAAGCTGTATACAAAGGCCGACTATAACTACCGCAGGGCCATGACAATTTTCAGGCAGATCTCCAATCCTACCGAACTCGCCGTCGTTTACACGCGTATAGCTCATATCTACCAGGTTTTAAACAAAAACGAAATCAACCTGGAATTCAACTTGTCTGCGATGCGGATCCGTGAACAAATAGGATTTTCAAAACTAATCTCCTCCTCTTACCTGAATGTCGGAGAAGCATACTGGCTGCTGGGCAGAAAAGACTCAGCCAGCTTTTACTTCAAAAAGTCGCTGATACTGGCCGAACATAACAAAGATACATACCAGCTGGAGGCGATCTATTCGCAATTATCTGAATTTGCAAAAGCCGACAGGAAATATGACGACGCCCTCATATATTTCAAGGCATGTATTGAATACCGGACAAAGATGAACCTTGACAGGAACAGGCTCGAAATCCTGACCCTTGAGGCAAACCGGACCATCAGGTTCAGCCAGGGACAGAACGACCTTCTCAACCAGGAGATCCTCTATCAAAGCCTTCAGATCAGAAACCGCCGGATCCAGATATTCCTGTTCGAAGTGGCCTTTCTCATCATGTTGTCGCTGATTCTTTTTGTTTATAAACTCGCCCGCAACAACCGTAAGCGGAAAGACGAACTGAAAGAGTTGAATTCACGCCTGACCAATGAAATAAATATCAGGATCGAGGCCGAAGGAAGACTCAACAGGAGCGAGGAGTTGCACCGGTTTCTCGCCGAAAATACAGTGGATGTCATTTCACTGATGGACGCTGGCATGCAAAGGCAATATATCAGCCCATCCTGTGAAAAATTCTATGGATTCAGCGCTGAGGAGATCCTTAAAATGCGAAGCCTGCTGGAATTAATCCACCCGTCATTTCATGTTGCTGTAAATCAACATCTTATTGAAATGCTCCGTTCAAAACATTCAACGCGGTATGTGTATAAGGTCCAGCGAAAAGATGGTGCTACTTTTTGGGCTGAAGCCAACATCAACCCGATTGTTGATCCGGTTACCAACGAGGTGAAAAACCTGATTACCGTTGTTCGCGACATCTCAGAGCGGATGAAACATGAAGAAGAGATCTCAGAAAACTCGAGACAAAAAGAGTACCTTCTGCGTGAAATCCATAACCGGGTTAAAAACAATTTTGCCATCCTGGTAAGTTTGATGAACATGCAGCGTGATCAGTCCTCCAACCCCGAACTGAGCAGCTCGCTTACCGATCTTCAGCTCAGGGTTCGAACCATGTCGCTCGTGCACGAACAACTTTACCAGACCCAGGAAATAAGCACCATCCCATTTGACAACTACCTTCATCATCTTGCCTTGATCATTTCAAGTTCGTTCAACAACAACCGTATTCAGCTCAAAACCGAAATAGTGCCCTGCAAGGTTGCCATTGAGATGGCATTGCCCCTGGGATTGATCATAAATGAACTGATAACGAACGCTTACAAATATGCTTTCCCGGATAAAAACACAGGAACCATTTGGGTAAAACTGCTCCCTGGAAGCACCGATAAATTCTATATTTCAATCAGTGACGACGGAATCGGACTACCAGCCGATTTTTCGATGAATTCCACCCGGTCAATGGGCTCACAAATTGTAGGCATCCTGGTCGAACAGATAGAAGCTTCGCTTGAAGTGTCAAGCAATGGAGGTGCCTGCTTCCGCATCCTTTTTTCAACCGCACAAGTAACATAACCATGAGCAGTAATCCATATAAAACAGCACTTATCGGAGCCGGAACCATCGGCACGGCATTAGGCAATATCCTTGCCGAGGCCGGACGAGAAAAAATACTTCTTCATTCAATCGAAGGTCAGGTCGTTGAAGATATCAACCGGACACATATCAACACCAAGTATTTCCCCACACTGCACCTGCACCCTGCCCTCTATGCTACAACCGACGATGCAATGCTGGAAAGCTGCAACCTGATATTCCTTGGAATTCCTTCGGTTATTATGGTCGATTACCTGAAGAAAATCCAGAAACACCTCCCTCCTGCAGCACTGATGGTAAACCTTGCCAAAGGTTTCGGACAGGGAAATAAAACGATTCCTGAATACCTCATGGAGGAGTTTCCCAACCCAGTCTGCACACTGAAAGGCCCCAGCTTTGCCCGTGAAATCATCAACCGGTTGCCTACCGGGTTTACACTGGGATCGAGCCACCCTGAACACCTTGAACAAATCAGGGGAATTTTCACAGGCACGAATATTCACATCGATTATTCATCAGACATCCGAGGTGTTGAAATTCTCAGTATCCTAAAAAATATTTATGCCGTTGCCCTGGGTATTGTTGATGCACAGTTTAACTCACCCAACCTGCGCTTCCTCATCCTTACCAAGGCATTCAGGGAGATGAGGAAGGTTCTGCTGTCGTCGGGCGGAAATACGGATACCCTGTTCAATTATTGCGGATATGGCGATTTTACACTCACGGCGCTTAATGACCTGAGCCGGAACAGGACCCTCGGACTGCTCATCGGCAAAGGATTTTTTACCGAACATGTCTCACATGAACTGGTGCTGGAAGGAAAAACGGCAGTGAATATTTTTTATGAGGAGATATCCAAAACAATGTCTGTTGAAGACAATTTCCCAATCATAGCAGAACTTTACCATATCTTCAACACCAAATATGATATCTCCCTGTTCGTGAATACTATTCTGAATTTCCCTGAAATCTGAACAGTTTGCAAATCATCATTGTAAATCGTAAATGGTAAATCCTTTTCGTATCTTTGCAGTCATTTTCGGGGCTGACTGGTTTTGACAGCAAGGAAGTGGGATTGTAAGCATGCCGAGTGTTCGTGAGCAGGCCTCGTAAAAAGTCAGTTCACATAGCCATTAACTGGCGACAATTATTCTTACAGACTTGCTGCTTAATTTTAGAAATTAAGTGCGTCTTGTCTCCCGGGAAACCCTTCTCAACGGTGTTCCGGATGAGGCATCGCAAATGTTGAGATAGCCCGGGCATTGTCCCGCTGTCAGGGCGAAATAACCGGGACTACGGATCAGATAGGTTTGCCCTTGACCGGCCTGACCCCGACAATCAACCAAAGGCTAAGCATGTAGAAAGCATTTTTGCTACTTGTTTGGACGAGGGTTCGAATCCCTCCAGCTCCACAAAATGTAGTTTTTTGACGATAGGGTGGACTTGAATGTATTCATTTTCACCCTATTCCATGTTAACAGCATCAAACCAAGTACCGTACCAAGTCGCATATCTAAATTCATTTCCATGTTATTAGGAAAAAAAATTATAGTCGTCCTTCCAGCTTATAACGCAGGTAAAACCATTGCACAAACAATCGCCGAAATACCATTTGACCTTGTTGATGAATATGTTGTTGTGGATGACGCAAGTACGGATAATACCATTGAGGTGGCAAGCTCACTTCATGTTAAAAATCTCATCCGCCACGACAAGAACAAAGGTTATGGAGGAAACCAGAAAACCTGCTACAATACCGCCCTTGAACTCGGTGGCGATATCGTAATCATGCTGCACCCCGATTACCAGTATACGCCAAAGCTGATTCCGTCTATGGCATACATGATTGCCAGCGGCCTATACCCTGTGGTAATTGCCTCCCGGATCCTTGGAAAAGGCGCCCTCAGAGGTGGCATGCCTCTCTATAAATACATTTCCAACAGGTTCCTCACCTGGATCCAAAACCTGCTGATAAACCAGAAACTCTCTGAATACCATTCCGGGTATCGCGCTTTCTCAAGGGAGGTTCTTGAAAACGTAAACTACCAGGCAAATTCCGACGACTTTGTTTTCGACAACCAGATGCTGGCACAAATATTCTATGCCGGGTTTGAAATAGCCGAAATCACTTGTCCAACCAAGTATTTCGAAGAAGCGTCCTCCATAAACCTCAGGCGAAGCATCAAGTACGGCCTGGGAGTGCTGCGGACATCATTCGGCTATTTCCTGCAAAAAAAAGGAGTTGTTTCCCTCCCGATGTATAAGTCCAAATAGTCACGGGCATGGCAACAAAAAAGAGGACTATCACAAAGGAAGATAAGTTTCTTGACTGGAAGATACCACTTCTGATTGCCATCACTTTCATTGCGTACCTTCCCTCCCTTAAAAATGAGTTTGTCAATTGGGACGACATTGTGTACATCATGAATAATGAGATGATCACCACCTTTTCCTGGGAAAATACCAGGAAGATCTTCTCAACATTCTTCATGGGGAACTATCACCCTTTTATCTTGCTCAGCTTCTCCGTCGATTTTCACTTCTTTAAATTTGCCGCCCCGGGATATCATTTCCATAACCTGGTATTGCATATAGTTAACTCGGTTCTCGTCTATGCGGTCTTTTTTCACCTCCTGAAAAAGAAGGCCAATATCGCCATCACCATTGCCCTGATTTTCGCACTCCATCCCATGCATGTTGAATCTGTTGCCTGGGTCTCAGAACGAAAAGATTTATTGTACACAGCCTATTACCTGCTGTCAATCCTTGCCTATATTTTTTATCTGAAGAAGGGAAAAAACACTCTTCTGCTGCTCTCCATCCTGCTTTTTATATTTTCGTTATTATCAAAGGGACAGGCTGTTACGTTGCCGCTTGTCCTCTGTTTAATAGACTATTTCACCGCCCGCAAATTCAATTGGAAAGTTGCTGCTGAAAAACTCCCTTACTTTGCACTCTCACTGGTATTTGGCATTGTTGCCGTGCTGGCGCAAAAAGCAAACAGTTACCTGAACCCGCTTGGAATACCACTGTCTCAAAGTATCTTTTATGCTCCCTATGGGATCTGTATCTACCTTGTAAAATTTCTCTTACCCATCTACCAGACAGCAGTTTACAATTACCCGGTTACACTTGAAGGAGGCTTCCCCTTCTTCATCTATTTTTCACCGTTAATTCTGATTCCAACAGGTATTGTAATATGGAAAACATGGAAGGAGAATCAATATATCACCTTTGGTCTGCTTCTTTTCCTTGCCACCATCGCCCCAGTTCTCCAGTTTCTTCCGGTCGGCTGGGCGGTTGCGGCAGAACGCTACACCTATATTCCCTATCTTGGTCTTGCTGCCATCGTCGCAATTGCATTCTGGGAACAACGTTCACGGGCGACATCTAAAATCAGGACGCTCCTTGATGTTTCAGGAATGCTGATCCTCCTCCTGATGGTCATCCTTACCTGGAACCGCACACAGGTATGGAAAGAGAGTGTTTCACTTTGGAGCGATGTGCTGGAAAAAAATCCGAAATGCATCTCAGCCTATATTAACAGGGCCTACATCTACAATGAAGACAAACGATACGACGATGCGCTGAAGGACTGCACCGATGGTCTTAAAATCGATTCCGCCAATTTCACCTTATACAAAAACAGGGGAATCGCCTATGGCATCATCGGAAAATTTGATCTCGCCCTGGCTGATTACTCAAGCGCCATCCGGTATAATCCCGAAGATTATGACAGTTACCTTTACCGCGGTATCCTCTACACCGATAAATTTGCAAAACACGACTCCGCAATTGCCGATTTTCGCAAATACCTGGGCCATTCACCCGATAATCTGAATGCTACATTTAACATGATTGTTGCAAACTTTAACAAAGGCGCCTATGACAGTGCACGGGTGTATTGCCTGAAGGTTCTGAAACTGAATCCGGGGAATGAGCAAGCCCGCCAACTGTTGGAAAAAATTGATAAACTGAGCCAATGAAATCGATATCAGCAAAACAATTACCATACATCTTGATATTTATTTTCGCGTTCATCCTGTATGGAAATACCCTTACACATCAATATGCCCTTGATGATCTTATTGTAATCAAGGAGAACTCCTTTACCAAGAAAGGCTTTTCCGGGATTAAGGAGATTTTTAGCTATGACTCGTTTACCGGCTTTTTTGGAACAGACAAAAAACTTGTTGCGGGAGGCAGGTACAGACCCCTCTCCATCGCCTCCTTCGCAGTGGAATACTCCCTCTTGGGCGGCCTGAATCCATTTTTCAGCCACCTCGTAAATATCCTGCTTTATGCACTTACAGGATGCTTTATTTTTCTGATCATCAGCAGAATAATAAAATCGCCACCCGGAAGGCCATGGTACCTTGGCATTGCATTTATTTCTGCCATGCTGTTCATGGCTCATCCGGTCCATACGGAGGTTGTTGCCAACATCAAAGGCCGGGATGAGATTTTCGCCCTCCTTTTCCCGTTGATCTCTGCCTGGCTCACGCTGCGTTTTCTTGATCAAAAGAAGCCCCTTTTGCTGGCAGCCGCGAATTTCTGCTTTTTCCTTGGATTATTGTCAAAGGAGAATGCTGTTATGTTTGCGATCATAACCCCTCTTATCCTCTACTTCTTTATCTCTATTCCTATTAAAAAGATCATAACAATTGCCATTTCATTTTTATTCACTGCCCTGGTTTTTGTCTTTATCCGGTTCCTTGTGCTGGGGTATCTGAATTCCGGTGAATTGCCAAGAGAATTGCTAAACAATCCATTCCTGGAGGCTTCAGGCAGTGAAAAAATCGGGACGATCATTTACACTCTTGGCCTCTACGTGAAACTGCTTTTCTTCCCTCACCCGCTTACACACGACTACTATCCGTATCATATAAGCCTGGTTTCGCTTGCCAACTGGAAGTCCCTGCTATCGCTGGCCGTATATCTGTTCCTGATGGTTTATGTGGCGTTGAAGTTCAAATCAAAAGACATTATCGCGTTTGGAATTCTCTTCTATCTGCTCACCTTGTTTATTGTCTCCAACCTGCTCTTTCCTGTCGGCACATTTATGAATGAGCGTTTTATCTACATGCCATCCCTTGGATTCGTGCTGATCATCGCCTACCTGGTCTCCGATAAACTTCCAAAACTGGTAAAAGAGAAGACGGCATACGGGAACCTGGCTACCGGATTACTGATTGTCATCCTTGCCATTTTCACCCTTCGCACCTATTCGCGGAACCGCGCATGGAAAGACGACTTCACTTTATTCACTACCGATGTCCAGGTGTCTGAAAACAGCATAAAATGCAACATTTCTGCCGGGGGTGATTACCAGAAAAAGGCTGCACTTGAAACAGATCCCTCAAAACAGGCTGAAGACTACGAGCATGCCATCACCTATCTTGAAAAAGCACTTACCATTTACCCGAAAGCGATCAATGGACTTGTTCTATACGGGAACGTTCTCACCCTTTACAAAAAAGATCATAAACGGGCCATTGAACAGTATTTAAAGGTCCTCTCCCTTGATCCCAACAATAAAAATGCCTATTCAAACGCGATACAGGTGCTGGGTTCCATCGACTACAGCAAGGATTCTGATTACAAGTTGAGGATTTTAAAGTATCTCTATTCTCTTAATCCCGACAATGCCGATGTGAATTATAGCCTGGGTAAACTGTATGGTCAGTTCCGTGGAAACCTCGACTCGGCAAGCTATTTCCTCGAAAGGTCGGTCAATCTCTACTCCGGGAGTACTGCCGCATTCAAAGATCTTGGTATTGTTTATAGTATGAAAGGGGAATACGCAAAAGCGCTCGATATCTTTTCACGGGCATTGAAAATTGACCCGTCCGACAATCAGCTTCGTCAGAATATACAGGTTACACAGCAATTGATGAATCAAGGCAAAAACGGTTCTGGCGCCAGGAGATGATTCAGTGAGATTTCAGCACCTCCTGGGCCCTGGTCTTGTTTCCAAGATGGAAATAGGATGCGGCCAGGTTTTGTCTGACTTTGGGATCTCCCGGCTGGATTTTCAACGCTTTTTCCAGGTAGAACGCAGATCGTGAGAAATCACCCTTCATGGCAAAGGCCACGCCAAGGTCGCCAAGACAATCCACCTTTACCGAGTCGATTTTATTGGCCCTGATAAGCGAATTGATAGAGGAATCAAGCATGTTCAGTTCCTTGCCGAATACAAGGCCCTTGTTGTAATAGGTTTCATACCGTTCACCTGCAGCATTGAGGAGGAGGTTATAATACGCTATTTTCATGGCAGGCGCCTTCAGGTGATTGATGCAAACAAAATAGTTAGTGAAGGCCTTTTCGTATCCTTTGTTGATCTTCAGCGTCTCTATGTACATCCCAAGCGCTTTCTCATAATCCCCGTTCTCATAATAGGCGTTTCCAAGTAAAAAGACCTCCGTTGTGGTTTTGTTCATTTTTGCTGCCTGTTCCAGGTAAGGTATGGCTTTAAGAGCATATGCCTTTTTCTCCGAACTCTCCTTCGCAGCTTCAGCCTTCAGCAGAAGTTCATGCCCGGCGCCCTTGGTGATCACTGCGCTGTTGACAGAGGTCAGCACATCCCTGGTATAGAGGGTGTAGCTGTCTTTCCAGTCAAAATTGCGGGAGATCGTTTTTCCCGAATAAAGCAGCAGTAGCGCTACCATGGCAAACGGAAGGACCTGGGACAATTTTAACTTTTCGGCGCCGTGAATTAAAATCCAGGCAAGTGCAATGGCAAAACCCACCGAGGGAATAAATACAAACCGTTCACCCATGAAAGGACCGATGATAAACAGGATGTTTGAAACCGGCAAGAGTGCGACCAGGTAAAAAAGCAGTCCGAATGCGCCAATATTCCTGCGGAGTGTAAATAGAACCGCCATCACCGCAAATCCCGCATAGAGCATCAATGGCAGTATTGCCCGCAGATCGGCCATCCCGACATAGGGGATGTAAAAAGGATAATAGTCAATAGTGAGCGGATGAGGATAAAACAGCAGTTTAACATAAAGCCACAGGGTATAAAAAGTGGTTCCGTACCGTTCCGACACGCCGGAGGCATACATAAACGAATTACTCAATATGTTATCCTCCATGGTCGGTTTTGCACTCCATCCAAGGACACTTTGCCGTATAACCATAAACAAGATAAAACCCAATAGAAGGCTCCCTGCCGACCACATAACAGAACTTCTGAATACTGTTTTGCTCCTGCAGCAGAATACAGAAACCGGAATCAATGCCAGCAAAGGTGCAGCGCTCTCCTTCGACATCAGGGCGAGGAAAAAGTAGAGCCCGCCCAAAAAAGCGTGCTGGAGTTTTGCTTTGTCGGTATAAATCAACATTGAACGCCAGGCCAGCAACCCAAACAACAAAGCCATCAGTTCATCACGACCCTTGATGTTGGCCGCGACTTCGGTGTGAATTGGATGGGCCGCAAAGATGAGTGAAGCCATCAGCGACAAACTGAGAAAATAGTCGCGAAATCTTTTAAACACAAGCTTCTCCTCAAGCAATAACGCCATAACCTTAAAAAGAAGCATGCAGATGAACCCGTACAACAGCAAATTAATTAAATGACTGACGAAAGGGTTTTCACCAAAAAACTGGTATTCAATACTGAAGGTTATCAGTGAAAGTGGCCGGTAGCGCCCACCTCTGAAAAGGTTCTTCTGCCCGGTAAACCCGGTAAAACTATCATTGAACAGGTGCCCGAAAATTCCCGTTACTCCCTGCATTGTAAATTTGTTACCTGCCACCACGCTGAAATCATCGTAGGCATACTTGTTGGGGAGTGTGTTCAGGTAGATGGCTGAACCAAAAATAAAAACAAACAAATACAGGTAACTTCTCTTCATTGATTCTTTATACTTGTGTCAAGCGTTAACTTTTCTTTTTAAGCCCTTCAAGGTATGATGCATTCACAGGATAATTCACTGATTTCGCCTTGAGTGCATACTGATATGCTTTTGCAAAATCTCCCTGCTCATTATAGATAACCGAACTGTTGTAATAGGTTGCCCCGTTCGCCGGATTGAGTGAAATGCTGCGGGCATAATCCTCCAACGCTTCTCTATAACGTTTCATCATATACTGGCCGGTACCGCGCTTAAGGTAAAAATCATCATTCCCGGGATTTTGCTCAATCAAAAAAGTGTAATCCTTGATGGCATCTTCAAACCTCCCCATCTCAAGCAGGGTAAATGCTTTGTTGATGTAAATATCGATTGTTCCTGGCTTTAACACGAGTGCTTTTTCATAATCCTTTACTGCTAATTCAAACTGTTTGGCCTTTGCATAGGTAATGGCCCGGTTTAAATAGGTATCAGGGTTCAAACTGTCAAGCGCAATGGATTTTGAGTAGGCCTCCAACGATTTTCCGGTCTCATTCCTTAATCCGAA
Organism: Bacteroidales bacterium; assembly: GCA_049317265.1. Classification (GTDB taxonomy): domain Bacteria; phylum Bacteroidota; class Bacteroidia; order Bacteroidales; family FEN-979; genus CAIVAT01. The sequence continues at coordinate 67,050 of JBMOIP010000005.1, read as the reverse complement.
GATGTTGCCGATATTGCTGTATGCCCTTGGATCATCCGGCTTCAGTTTAACATAAATCTTGTAATCGTCCAGCGCCTTATCGGTAATATTCAGTGCCCCGTAATAATTTCCCCTGTTTTTATAAGAAACTTCAGCCTGCGGGTATTTTGAAATTACATCAGTCCAGAGCGTCTCTGAGTTTTTCCATACTTTAACCTGGTCATACGCAACCTTAAAGGAATAGATGGAAAATAAAGTAACCAGGCCAACTAAAATCCAGCGAGCCGGATAGAGTTTACCCTTCTTTTCAGTCAGTCCAAGATCAACATACCAGGCAATGATGAAAAACAAGCCAATGGAGGCAACATACGAATAGCGGTCGGCCATGATGGCGCTGCCAACAGAGACAAACTGAAGGACCAGGACCAGGGAAAACAGGTAAAAGAGCATCCCGAAAGCTACAACCCTGGTGTATCGGGTAGAAAAATACACCGCTCCGGCAATAACGAGTGCAATCAACGGAGACAGGTAGAATATAATTGGCAAGCCTCCGCCAGGGCCAATCCGGGGATAAGGATAGAATGCAGAAAAATTCCACGGGATCACCATTTTCACCAGGTACATTACAAATCCATAACTTGCAAACATCATCCGCTGGAACATGCTGAACACACGAATATCTGCAATGGCATCTTCTGACTGAATCAAAAAGGTGATCACACCAAAGACAACAGCAAGCAATAAGAACGGAACTTTTTCAAGCCAGACACGGCCCGAAAACTTTCGTCCCATGAAGTAATCAACTGCAATCATTACCAAAGGAAAGACAACTGCCGCAGGTTTGGAAAACAACGAACACAAAAAAAGCAAAAAGGTGGCCACCAGCAACAAAATGGATTTTTTGTCGAGGTATTTCATGTAAACGATCAGTCCTGCCAGGAAGAAAAAGGTATAGAGAACATCCTTTCGTTCCGCGATCCAGGCAACTGACTCAACATGCATTGGGTGTATGGCAAACAAGAGGGCCGTAATGGTGGCAACGACAACTTTTTTTCGTGAAACCAGAAAAATGAAAACAAAAACAAGCAAAACATTCAGCAGGTGCAAAATGATATTTGTTGTGTGAAACCGACCTGCCTCAGGCTTTACCGGCACACCGGCAATACTCTTCCCTCCTGTGGCCGACTTGTAGTCCATGCTTAGGGAAATCATTGTAAAAGGGTGGTAATTTGACGCAGACGGGTGTGAAAAGAAATAACCGATATTTTCACTGTTGAGCTGCTTCACACGATTATTTTCAAGCACATAAGTCGGATCATCCCAATTGGTGAACTCATGTTCCGTGGCAGGTTTGTACAGGAACCAGGTAACGATCAGCAATAGTGCCATTGGCAGAAGATAATGCCAGAAGGGGATGGTCACTGCTGATTTCCTTTTACCTGCTGATTTCTTTACCGGCTCAGTTTTTTTTACCGGTTTTTTTTCATGCTGCTTCATTTGCCGACAATATTTTGTATTAAGGCAATCACCTCAGTGACTGAATGTACTCAATGGGGATTTTCACACCAAGGTCCCTGGCTTTTAAACCATCGGCCAGGGCTTTGGCTTTATTTCCCATAAACTTATAAGATTGTGACCTGTAGTAATAGTAACTGCCGAAACCAGGTTTCCTAGTGATGGCCCGATCGAACCACTCAAGGCTTTCCGGATATCGTCCCAATTTCTGGTAAGCAAGGGCTATGCTCATGCAAACGCGTTCATCGTCCGGATTAACAGAATAATAGTATTTGAAATCGGCAATGGATTCTTCGGCCTTCCCCATCCCGCCAAATGCTACAGCCCGGTTGGCAAAGGTGATGGCAACACTTGAATCGAGTTGAATTGACTTCGTCAGGTAGAAGACAGCGGAATCAAATTGTCCGCGCCGGACAAAAATAGCACCTAAATTCCCTAAGGCCAATGAATTGTCCATCTTTATTTTAAGCACTTTCATATAATCGGAATATGCCTGGACATCCTTTCCCAAATCAAAACACACATTTCCCCGCATCAGCATCATTTCAGCATCATAAGGATCAAGGTCCAACGACACATTCAAATCCGCCAGCGCTTTCACGTTATCCTTTTCCGCCCGGTAAAAGAGCCCTCTGCAGGCATAAGGACGGGAATCTCTGAGCGGGTATTTGGCGATGACATCCGACCATAACGTCTCCCCGTTTTTCCATACCAGGCACCTCTGGTAAGTCAATCCCATAAACACAAGGGCAACCACCGTATAAAAAAGCCACATGAATAACTTGCCATACCTGAACTTCGACGGGAAATTCTCCAAGCCCCAGCCTACGACAAAGACCAATCCCAGGTAGGGCACTTTAACATAACGGTCAGCAAGAAATCCCTGTCCGGCGCCAAATATCTGCAGCATGAAAACGATGGATAAAAGAAAAAACAATCCGCCGAAAACAACTGCCTTTGTTTTACCCGCAGTGAGGTATATAGCAAAACCTGTGGCTACAATAAAAAGAGGACTCAGATAATAAACCAAGGGCAAAGTATTCCCGCTTGTGACAGGATAGGGATAGAGCGCGCTCATGGTAACAGGAGCAAAGAACTTCAGGAAATAGGCGCTGAGTGAATAAAGTCCAAAAAACACCCGTTCCGTTAAGGTGAACATTTCATTGATTTTCAATGCCCCAACACTTTTCAGTACAAAAATCCCGGCAATACCAAAAACAAGCGAAAGTAAAAAATAGGGAATTTTCTCTAAAAAGAGGTTGATTATTTTAGTCCTGCCAAAATAATAATCGACAAGTAATAAAACAAGGGGCAGGGATACAGCCTGGATTTTTGAGAAAAGGGCAAGGATAAATACCCCCAGGCTGGCCAAAAACCACAACAATTTTCGCTTGGTTGATTTTACATAATATATATATAACAATAACGATCCGAAATAAAACATACTATACAACAAATCCTTCCTTTCCGTGATCCAGGCAACAGACTCAACACCCATCGGATGAACCCCGTATATCAGTGCAGCACAGGCAGCAAAAACAGCCTTGATTTTCAACATCCGTATGATGCTGAAAACCAGCAACGTGCAAATCAGATGAAGCAGTAAATTAGTCAGGTGAAACTGAATTGGATTCAACCCCGATATCTGGTACTCAATAGCATAGGAAAGCAAGGGTAACGGAACATAGGTTCCACCCACCTGCGTGGAAAACATAGCCTTCACCGATTCCCATGAAAGGTTTCTGATGAGGGCATTGTCAACAACATAAGCATTATCGTCCCAGGTAGGAATAAAACTTGCAGATAATGTTGGCAAATAACAGCAAAAAGTAACGAGCAGTAAGATTCCTGCAAGAAATACATGGTTGGTATAAACGGATTGCCGGGGAAACCCGGAAAGGGGTGCAACCTTATGGGTTGCTTTTTTACGGACAGGAATCTGGTTTTTCAAGTGTTATTTTTTCTGTCTTAGAATATCAGTGAATTAAAAGTCCGTTTTCAACTGCCACTCTCACCAATTGAGCTGTGTTCTTTAACTGCATTTTTTTAAACAAGTTAGATTTATGTCTTTCAACTGTCTGATTACTGATGAACAATTTCTCGGAAATCTCCTTTGTTGAACACCCGTCTGACAAGTGCCCGATAATTTCGATCTCCCTTGGGGTAATGTTTCTGAAGTCAACTGTGCCCTCGGCAGTTTCTGAGGCATAATCGCGTAAGATTACTGTAGAGCACAAACTGCAAAAATAGGTTTTTCCGTCATACACCCTCTTAATACCCTCATGAAGTTCTTCAACAGAACAGTTTTTAGAAAGGAAGCCTTTCGCCCCATGCTTTAACATCTCCTTAATAAAAAAAGGATGGTTATGCCTTGACAATGATATAACTTTTACCCATGGCATTTTTTCATCGATGATCCGGGTAACTTCTATTCCGGTAAGACCGGGTTTCTTAATATCCAGAAGGATTACGTCAGGTTTTGCGACTTCAAGTGTCTTTAATAGTTCATATCCATCTGCTGCAGTGCCGATAATTTCAAAGTCACCGAATGATGCAATAAGGGAAATAAGTGCATGAAGAATAATTCCTTGATTTTCAGCAATTATTATGCTGATTTTTCCATTTTCATTATGAATTTGCTCCATATCGCTGCCAAATTTAACATTTATTAACTTTGATTCTAGATTATAAAAATGGTTTTGTAATTACCTTTGAAAAATCTAAGGAACAGCCTTGAGACGGTGTGATCCGTTAAAAAAGATTCAAAAATAGTAAAATTACATGATTTTAGACATTTAATGATAAATTTCTCAAAATGATTTAAAGTTTTCACAAAAATTAATCCATTTCTTTATATTTATTTATACTTTCGTCTATTGTTTATATTAAAATTAAAACTAAATTTGTCAGCAAAATAGCAGTATTTCAGGATGTTATGCAATCACTATAACAAAACTAACTTGAAAGAGCTAATTATTAGACATTTGCTATATTTATTTAAACCATGAAGATAAAGTAATATTTCAAAATTAAATGTACAGCTATGCAGACAACAAAAATTTACATCCTGCTGGAACCTCCACCTTAGAGGCACTGAAGATTGTTTCATTACCATTGAAATTAATCAACCCCACTATATTATCACCAATTATTAAATAAACCTAGTTTAAACTAATCACTAAATTATGAAAACACTTTACCTGAAGACAACAATGAAGTTGTTAAGGCTGTTACCAGTCTTAATATTCTTCATGCTGGCATTGTCATACAATGCCAGATCACAGTTTGCTTCACCTAACCCGGTGTGTTACGGACAGCCTATCAACCTGTTCTGTACCCTTTCGGGTTGTGGAGTTCCTGGCGCTACCTATAGCTGGACCAATGTTTCTGGATCCTGGACCTTTGCCGGAACAGAGTTAACCAATCCTCTGATCCAAAACCCTATCCTTTATCCACCGGGCTCACCATTCATTGGAGCTGGTCAGGCTGAAACTTTTCCTGGCTCCGGAATTTGCAACGGTGTGGGTTATGCTGAAGACAGGTTCTTCCTTCAAATTCAATTTGCCCCACCGGGGGGAGGTTTCTCCGGAGGTACAGTTAAAGTTAACTTGTTACCGGGCGTTTTTGTAACAGGAGTTCCTTCGAATGTCCTTTGTTTCGGACTTTCGACCGGCTCTATTGATATTACACCATCAGGTGGAAGACCACCTTACACCTACTTATGGAGCAATGGTGCTACAACCCAGGATGTCTCCGGATTATCAGCCGGAACATATGGGGTTACTGTGACTGACTTTGTCGGGTGTTTTAACGACTCCCAATCCTGGAATGTTACCTCACCTACCGACCTGATCCTTTCCGGATCGGCATCACCTGTTTTATGTAATGGAGCAAGTACCGGATCTGTTGACATCACCGTTAGTGGTGGTACAACAGGGTATAACTATTTATGGAGTAACGGAGCTGTTACCCAGGACATCAGCAACTTAATTGCAGGAACTTACTCTGTAACCGTTACGGATGCCAATGGTTGTCATAAATCAGGCGCTTATACCGTCACTTCATTTAGTACAATCGCGATTACCGGCACACCATCACCCGTTTTGTGTAACGGTGGTTCAACCGGTTCCCTTGACATTTCTGTTTCAGGCGGTGCCTCAGGATATACTTACCTCTGGAGCAACAGTGCAACAACTGAAGACATCAGCAACTTGTTTGCAGGTGCTTATACTGTTGTCGTAACCGATGCAAACGGTTGTCAAAAATCAAACTCATGGCAGGTTTCAGAACCTACCGCACTTTCTCTGAATGGAACAGCATCACCTGTAGGTTGTTTTGGTGGCGTTACCGGTTCAATTGACATCACTGTAACCGGCGGAACAACTGCCTATGGTTATTTGTGGAGCACCGGAGCTGTTTCCCAGGACATCTCAGGGTTAGCAGCCGGTGTTTACACCGTTACTGTAACTGATGCGAATGGCTGTACCATTTCAAACAGCTATAGTGTTTCTCAACCACAGGCAGCGCTGAACGCTACTGCCGTTGTTACCAACGTGAATTGCAATGGCAATCATAATGGAACTCTTGACCTTAGTGTAACCGGAGGAACTGCTCCTTATGGTTACTTATGGAATACTTTACAAACAACTCAGGATATCAGTGGCCTATACCCGGGTGATTACTCGGTGGCAGTAACTGATGCCAACGGTTGCGCAACCACAGGAAGCTGGACGGTTACCGAACCAACAGACATTTCCTGGTACGGCAGCGTTACAGACGTAAGTTGTTTTGGTGGCAGTAATGGACATATTGAAGGTGGTGCCGATGGTGGTACTCCTCCTTATACCTATTTATGGAGTACTGGTGCAACAACCCAGAACATCTCCAACCTGGTTGCCGGAACTTATACCGTAACCCCAACTGATGCTGTTGGTTGTTATACTTTCACCTCAAGGGTGATCGGACAGCCGTCAGAACTGATTTTGTCAGAAGTTGCAGTTATCACCAATGTATCTTGCTATGGTGGCAGCGATGGAGCAATTGACATTTCAGTTTCAGGAGGAACCCTGGATTATACTTACTTATGGAGCAATGGTGCAACTACCCAGGACATTACCGGCTTAACCGCTGGCGGTTATTCTGTAGTAGTTACCGATGCCAACGGTTGTTCAAAATCTGGTTTCTGGACTGTAAACCAGCCAGGACCTATTGTTATAACCGGCACACCATCCCCAGCGTTATGTAACGGTGGCCTTACAGGATCAATTGATATCTCTGTATCTGGCGGAACAACCGGATATACCTACCTCTGGAGCACACTTGCAACAACTCAGGATGTCAGCGGTTTAGCAGCTGGTGTTTATACTGTTGTTGTAACGGATGCCAATGGTTGCACGAAATCAGATAACTGGACCGTTACTGAGCCTACCGCATTGTCACTTACCGGAACACCTGCTTCTGCATTATGCAACGGCGGAAGCACTGGTTCGATCGACATTACTGTAGCTGGCGGCACAACCGGATATACCTACCTCTGGAGCACACTTGCAACAACTGAAGATGTCAGCGGATTAACAGCTGGTACCTATACCGTAGTTGTAACCGATGCCAATGGTTGTACCAAATCAGGTTTCTGGACAGTTACCGAACCTACAGCGCTTGCACTGTCAGGTACACCTACTGCAGTATTATGTAATGGTGGTAGCACTGGCTCCATCGACATCACTGTTACTGGCGGAACCACTGCTTATGCATATTCATGGAGCAATGGCGCATCATCTGAAGACATCAGCGGATTAACTGCCGGCGTTTATTCAGTTGTTGTAACTGATGCCAATGGTTGTACCAAATCTGATATGTGGACTGTTACCGAACCTACTGCTCTTACCCTTACCGGCACCTCCACTGGAGTTGCTTGCTTTGGCGGCAGCACAGGATCGATCAACATCACTGTAACAGGCGGTACCACTGCCTATAGCTATTTATGGAGCAATGGTGCAATTACTGAAGACCTCAGCGGATTAGCAGCTGGTGTTTACACTGTTATTGTTACCGATGGCAACGGTTGTACCACTACTGATGCTTATGTAGTTTCACAACCACAGGCACCACTCACTGCAACTGCTGTAGTTACCAATGTTAACTGCAATGGTAATCATAACGGTAGCCTTGATCTGACCGTAACCGGTGGAACAGCTCCTTATGGTTATTTGTGGAATACTTTAGAAACTACTGAAGATATCAGTGGCTTATACCCTGGCACTTATGAAGTAGCTGTTACCGATGCCAATGGTTGTTCAACAACCGGAAGCTGGATGATTTCTGAGCCTTCAGATATCTCCTGGTACGGAAGCGTTACCGACGTAAGTTGTTTCGGTGGCAGCAATGGTCATATTGAAGGTGGCGCCCTTGGCGGAACTCCTCCTTATACCTATTTATGGAGTACCGGTGCAACAACCCAGGATATTTCCGGATTGGTTGCTGGTACTTATACTGTAACTCCGACTGATGCTGTAGGTTGTTATACCTTCACATCCAGAATCATTGGCGAACCATCCGAACTCGTTATTAATCCAGTTGCTATTATTAGTAATGTATCCTGCAATGGCGGAAGCAACGGTTCGATCGACATCACCGTTACCGGTGGAACCATGCCTTATGGATATTCCTGGAGCAATGGCGCTTCTTCAGAAGACATCACTGGTTTGACCGCAGGTGTTTATGTTGTTGTTGTAACGGATGCCAACGGCTGTCAGAAGACAGGCGAATGGACTGTTACCGAACCTGCACCACTTGCAATTACCGGAACCCCATCCCCAGTTTTATGTAATGGCGGAAGCTCAGGATCTATTGACATTACTGTAACCGGCGGTACAACCGCTTACGGTTATTTGTGGAGCAATGGAGCAGTTACCGAGGATATCAGCGGGTTAGTTGCTGGAACCTATACTGTTCTTGTTACCGATGCCAATGGCTGCCAGAAATCAGAAAGCTTTACTGTTACTGAACCTACTGCCCTTTCAATTACCGGCACAGCATCTCCTGTGTTATGTAATGGCGGAAGCACAGGATCAATCGACATTACAGTTACTGGCGGAACAACCGCATACAGCTATTCATGGAGCAACGGAGCAGGTACAGAAGACATCGGTGGTTTGACCGCCGGATGCTATACTGTTACTGTTATGGATGCCAACCAGTGTATGATCACTGGCAGCTGGTGTGTTACTGAACCTACAGCTCTTTCACTTACCGGTACAGCTTCGCCTGTATTGTGTAACGGAGGCAGCACAGGTTCAATCGACATCACTGTTACCGGTGGCACAACTGCCTATGCATATTCATGGAGCAATGGTGCATCATCAGAGGATATCAGTGGATTAACCGCCGGTTTCTATACCGTGGTAATCACCGATGCCAATGGCTGCACAACTTCAGATAGCTGGCAGGTTACCGAACCTACTGCACTTTCTCTTTCAGGTACAGCATCCCCTGCATTATGCAACGGAGGCAGCACCGGTTCAATCGACATCATTGTTGGTGGCGGTACAACGGCATATTCCTATTTATGGAGCAACGGCGCAATTACTGAAGACATCACAGGTTTGACTGCAGGTGTTTATACAGTTGTTGTAACTGATGCCAACGGTTGTACAATTTCCGACATGTGGACGATTGGAGAACCTTCAGCATTGTCAATCAATGCCAATGTTACCAATGTGAATTGCAATGGCAACCATAACGGTAGTATCGATGTAACTGTTACAGGCGGTACCGCTCCTTATGGCTACATGTGGAACACACTGGAAACTACTGAGGATGTTACCGGATTATATCCAGGCACCTACACCATTGAAGTTACAGACGGCCATGGTTGCATGATCAGCAGCAGCTGGGTAATTACTGAACCTTCAGACATCTCCTGGTATGGAAGCGTTACCGACGTAAGTTGTTTCGGCGGCAGCGATGGACATATTGAAGGCGGTGCAGTTGGTGGAACTCCTCCTTATACCTATTTATGGAGCAATGGTGAAACAACCCAGAATATTACCAACTTAGTTGCCGGTACCTATACTGTTACCCCGACTGATGCTGTTGGTTGTTATACCTTTACATCAAGGACCGTAGGTCAGCCTACAGAATTGATCATTAACGAACTCGCAGTTATCACCAATGTTTCTTGCAATGGTGGCAGCAACGGAGCAATCGACATCACCGTTACCGGTGGCACAACAGCCTATGCATATTCATGGAGCAATGGTGCATCATCGGAAGACATCACTGGTTTGACCGCAGGTGTTTATGTAGTTGTTGTAACGGATGCAAACGGCTGTCAGAAGACAGGCGAATGGACTGTTACCGAACCTGCACCACTTGCAATTACCGGAACCCCATCCCCAGTTTTATGTAATGGCGGAAGCTCAGGATCTATTGACATTACTGTAACCGGCGGTACAACCGCTTACGGTTATTTGTGGAGCAATGGAGCAGTTACCGAGGATATCAGCGGGTTAGTTGCTGGAACCTATACTGTTCTTGTTACCGATGCCAATGGCTGCCAGAAATCAGAAAGCTTTACTGTTACTGAACCTACTGCCCTTTCAATTACCGGCACAGCATCTCCTGTGTTATGTAATGGCGGAAGCACAGGATCAATCGACATTACAGTTACTGGCGGAACAACCGCATACAGCTATTCATGGAGCAACGGAGCAGGTACAGAAGACATCGGTGGTTTGACCGCCGGATGCTATACTGTTACTGTTATGGATGCCAACCAGTGTATGATCACTGGCAGCTGGTGTGTTACTGAACCTACAGCTCTTTCACTTACCGGTACAGCTTCGCCTGTATTGTGTAACGGAGGCAGCACAGGTTCAATCGACATCACTGTTACCGGTGGCACAACTGCCTATGCATATTCATGGAGCAATGGTGCATCATCAGAGGATATCAGTGGATTAACCGCCGGTTTCTATACCGTGGTAATCACCGATGCCAATGGCTGCACAACTTCAGATAGCTGGCAGGTTACCGAACCTACTGCACTTTCTCTTTCAGGTACAGCATCCCCTGCATTATGCAACGGAGGCAGCACCGGTTCAATCGACATCATTGTTGGTGGCGGTACAACGGCATATTCCTATTTATGGAGCAACGGCGCAATTACTGAAGACATCACAGGTTTGACTGCAGGTGTTTATACAGTTGTTGTAACTGATGCCAACGGTTGTACAATTTCCGACATGTGGACGATTGGAGAACCTTCAGCATTGTCAATCAATGCCAATGTTACCAATGTGAATTGCAATGGCAACCATAACGGTAGTATCGATGTAACTGTTACAGGCGGTACCGCTCCTTATGGCTACATGTGGAACACACTGGAAACTACTGAGGATGTTACCGGATTATATCCAGGCACCTACACCATTGAAGTTACAGACGGCCATGGTTGCATGATCAGCAGCAGCTGGGTAATTACTGAACCTTCAGACATCTCCTGGTATGGAAGCGTTACCGACGTAAGTTGTTTCGGCGGCAGCGATGGACATATTGAAGGCGGTGCAGTTGGTGGAACTCCTCCTTATACCTATTTATGGAGCAATGGTGAAACAACCCAGAATATTACCAACTTAGTTGCCGGTACCTATACTGTTACCCCGACTGATGCTGTTGGTTGTTATACCTTTACATCAAGGACCGTAGGTCAGCCTACAGAATTGATCATTAACGAACTCGCAGTTATCACCAATGTTTCTTGCAATGGTGGCAGCAACGGAGCAATCGACATCACCGTTACCGGTGGCACAACAGCCTATGCATATTCATGGAGCAATGGTGCATCATCGGAAGACATCAGCGGCTTAACTGCTGGTACTTATACCGTGACTGTTACGGATGCCCATGGTTGTTCGAAATCAGGCATGTGGACTGTTACTGAACCAACAGCGCTTACATTAACAGGCACACCAACACCTGCACTGTGTAATGGCGGCAGCACTGGCTCAATCGACATCACCGTTACTGGCGGAACTACTGCCTATGCATACTTATGGAACAACGGTGCAACCTCAGAAGACATCAGCGGATTAACTGCTGGTACCTATACCGTGGTTGTAACTGATGGAAACGGTTGTACAATAACCGACATGTGGACAGTTACCGAACCTACCGCACTTTCACTCACTGGTACAGCATCAGCTGTATTGTGTAACGGAGGCAGCACAGGTTCTATCGACATCACTGTGTCAGGTGGTACTACTGCTTATTCATACTTATGGAGCACAACTGCAACAACTGAAGATATCAGCGGATTATCAGCCGGTGTTTACACCGTTGTTGTAACTGATGCCAATGGTTGTTCAATCACCGACAGCTGGCAGGTAACTGAACCGACTGCTCTCTCAATTACAGCTATCACAACACCGATACTCTGTAATGGCGGCAGCAACGGAGCAATTAATATCACTGTCACAGGTGGTACAACTGCTTACAGCTACTCATGGAGCAACGGCGAAGGAACAGAAGACATCGGTGGTTTAACCGCTGGTTGCTACACTGTAACTGTAATGGATGCCAACAACTGCATGATCACTGGCAGCTGGTGCATTACTGAACCTTCAGCTATTATAATTACTGATCCTATTATCAGAGACGTAACATGTAACGGCGCCGATAACGGAGCCCTCTTTATCACTGTTTCCGGTGGAACATCACCATATTCCTATATGTGGAGTAACGGTATAACCACTGAAGACTTGCCATGTTGCATCACTGCCGGATGTTACACCGTTACCATAACCGATGCAAACATGTGCACGGTGACCGGCAGCTGGTGTGTGACTGAACCTTCTGCTCTTACACTTACAGGTGTACCAACACCAGTAACCTGTTTTGGCAGTTCAAACGGTTCAATCGACATCGCCGTATCTGGTGGAACTCCGGATTATACTTACCTCTGGAGCAATGCTGAAACTACAGAAGACATCAACAACCTTGTTGCAGGTGTTTATACTGTAACCGTAACTGATGCTAACGGTTGTCCGAAGATCGACAGCTGGGAAGTAACCACGCCAACCGCACTGGTTGTTACCGGGGTACCTTCCGATGTATTATGTAATGGCGGCAGCAGCGGCTCAATCGACATCACTGTAACCGGTGGAACTACACCATATGGTTATACCTGGAGTAATGGTGCAACAACCGAAGATATCAGCGGCTTAACAGCTGGTGTATACACTGTTGTTGTAACTGACTACCACCTGTGTGAAACTACACAAAGCTGGATGGTTAATGAACCTTCTGCTTTATCGCTTTCAGCTTCAATTACCAGCGTTACCTGTTATACCTATAGTAACGGTGCGATTGATCTGACAGTAACCGGCGGAACAACTGCCTACAGTTATGCATGGAGCAACGGAGCAGTAACACAAGATATCAGCGGCCTTGCTGCAGGTACCTATGACGTTACCGTTACTGATGCACACGCTTGCCAGGCATTTGGAAGCTATGTAGTAACACAACCTCCGATGTGGTCAATCGACCTCAACGGTCCATCACCTGTATGCTGTAACACCAGTGAAGAATTCATGTATACTGCCGGCGTTGTCGGAGTACCTGAATTGTGTCATGTTAACTACCAGTGGGTAGTTGTCGGTGGCCAGATTACACGTGGATATAACACCGATACTATCTATGTCCATTGGAATTGCTGCTTCCAGGGTACTGTTACAGTAACAGCTACCAAATGCGATGGTTGCGCTCTGACACAGACAATGAATGTAACTGTTAACCAGGCACCTGCTCCAGCTCTTACCGGTCCGGTATCGGTTGTTTCCGGTGGTTCAGACCAGTATTGTGTATTGCCAGCTATCCCAGGACATCTCTATTCATGGTTTGTACTGAATGGCAGCTATACAACAGTTCCTGGCTCCAACTGCATCACCGTAACCTGGGATTCATATCCTGCATGTGGTTGCGCAATGGTAGTTGTTTGCGAAACAGATCCTCTTACAGGCTGCACTGGTTGCGACACACTGCACATCACCATGCTGCCAGATCCGAACGGAATCAGTATTTCCGGTACAGTATCTTACAAAAACGGTTTACCAAATACACCGTTAAACGGAGTCACTGTTAAATTGAAGGATGTTGCTACCAACGTTACTATTGCTACAACAGTAACTGGTCCTAACATGAATCCTCCTCTGTACACAGGCGATCCTGGATACTATGCCTTCACTGATGTTCCTGCTGGCAATTACAAACTCGTTGCTTCCTTCAACGGAACATGGGGTGGTAACAATGCAACAGATGCTCTTCTTGTCCAACTGGAAGCTGGTTCACCTGGCTCATACCTCACTGGATTATTCAAAGTTGTTGCTGATGTCAATGCAAGTAACACGGTAACTGCTCTGGATGCTCTCTATATTAAACTGCGTACCGTTGGTTCTATCAGCTCCTACCCTGCTGGGGATTGGAAATTTGAAGAACCTACTGTATCAACGTTACCTGCTGTTGTTGATTTCGCCGGCCTCTGTGTTGGTGATGTGAACGGTTCCTATATCCCAACAGGCCTGAAGGCAATGTCCTTCCTGTCAGTTGTTGATGACGAAACCCAGATCGTCCCAGTTGAACAGACCTTCTCATATGAAATCAAGAGCAACACTGTAGCTCAACTCGGCGCTATGACCCTCTTCATGGGTTATGACAAAGATCGTTTCGAAGTTATGGATGTTACTGCTTCATCAAATGATGAAATGAAGTATGTGATTGAAGATGGCAACGTTGCGATTGCTTGGGCAGATACTAAACCAATGTCGGTAAGAAACAGCGACCAGATCTTCACCTTGACTGTAAAAGCAAAAGCTCAGATAGCTGAAGCAACACAGATCTTTGATGTGAAGCCAGGTAGCGAATTCGCCAGCCCGACTGGTACAAGGTACGACAACTTCGATCTCAAGATGTCCAAGGTGATCACCGCCGGCGGATCAACTGAGTTCTCGATGTTCAACTATCCTAATCCATTCTCCGCTAACACGAAGATCGTTTACACCATTCCTGAATCAGGCAAGGTAACTCTTGTTATTACCGACATGTTTGGTAAGACAGTTCGTACCCTTGTTAACGAAGTACAGGCCGCTGGTACTTACTCTATCCCTGTTAATGCAGCTGAACTCAACCTCGCATCAGGCGCATACCTGTATCGGATTGAAGCAGCCGGAGCAACGGATACCTATGTGAAGACCAACAAAATGATCTTCGCCAGGTAGTCATACCACGAAACAAGATGGCAACAGTTCATTCTGTTGCCCTCTTGTTTTCTTAAAATTAATCATGAATCGAACACTTCCATCAAGCCTGAACATCAAAATGAAAAGTAAAATTATTTTCTTCTTTTTATTTATTCAGTGCTCCTTCATGTCTGCGCAGACCCTCAGCATCAACACCGCTGAGGTCTGCGCAGGACAGGAAGTGTTACTCCCTGTGACAAGTACATCCCTTTCAAATGTTGGCGCCCTAACCCTTTTCATTGCTTTTGATACATTGAATTTAACATTTGACTCCATTGAGAATATCGATCCTCAACTTGCAGGAATGAGTACTAACATGATGACCGCCCCTGCACAACTTGCTTTTGCCTGGAGCAGTACGACTCCTGTATCTTTTATAAATGGAAAATTATTTGATTTGAAATTTATCACCAACGGACAATCCTCACCAGTATACTATAATCCTGGTTGTGAAATCGCTGACCCGGCTGGTGTTGTTATTCCTGTTATTTATTCAAACGGAGCTGTAAATTCAGGCCTTCCTGTTATTTTCAGCCAACCAAAAGACACTTTGATCACCGAAGGCGGCCAGTCAACCTTCTCCGTTTCCTCCCCCAATGCAGCTTCCTATTTCTGGAAAGAGAGCCAGGACCATGGAATAAGCTGGCTTACCCTTGAAGATGGCGGCATCTATTCAGGTACTCATACCGAAACCCTCTCTATTTCCCCTGTTCCTTTAACTTATAACCAGAATCAATATCAATGCGTCCTGACGCATGAACCCTGTGTGTCGATTTCCGACCCGGCGATTCTTTCCGTTGACGCTCAAACATCGACCGGTGATTTTTCAAATCACGGCGAAAAAGAAATTTCCATTACCCCGGTTCCTTTCAATGATCATCTGAATATTGGTGTCCCCATTTCTGAATCAGGAAACACCCTGATACAAGTTATGAATTGTGTCGGACAACTGGTGTCAGAAAGCAATTTTACTTCTCTCATGAACGGGACTCATCTGATTAATCTGAATACATCATCCTGGCAACCCGGGATCTATTTTGTAAAGCTGTCACAACAAACTTCTGATCGTCCGTTCACCCGGATAGTCAGGGTAATTAAAACAAATTAAAAGGCAAATTGTCTCGAATTATGATTTATAAAGGAACAGGTTTTCACCTCAGCAATCTCACCATCAGGGTCACATCCCTCGTGCTGTTGGCATTGCTGACCGGCTTGTTCATGTATGCACAACCTCCGGGATTATCGTTGGGAAAAGTTGGTGTCTGCACAAATTCAACTGTTTCAGTCCCCCTCACCGGGAACAATTTAACTGATATCGGAGCAATTACCTTGTTTATACATTACGATTCACTGAGCCTGTCATTCAAAACCATTGAAAATATAGATCCCCAGTTATCAAACGGACTTATTTTCAACACGCTCTCCAACCCGCCACGGGTAGCAATCGTCTGGAGTAAAACAACCGGGGCAAATTTCCCAAATTCAACCTTGCTGAATTTGAAATTTGATATATTACAGAAATCAGGCATTGTTCAATTTGTAAAGGACAATTGCGAAATTGCCAATGTCTCCCTGCCTCCTCAGATTATTGCTGTAAATTATACCGACGGGTCGATCTTTGAGTCAACCCCGGTAATTGCCGCAGAACCGGAAAACAAGACCGTATTTTCACAATCGAATGCAATTTTCGAGGTAAGTTCACCAAATGCCACTGCATTTTTCTGGCAGGAGAGCCGGAATAACGGGACATTATGGTCAGATTTATCTGAGACAAACACCTACACCGGAACACACTCAAACACCCTGACCATCAAGCAGATTCCGGTCAACTATAATAAATTCATGTACCGCTGTCTTATTAATGCCAACAGTTGTGTTGCTGTAACATCTTCAGCAACATTATCTGTAGATTCTATTGCCGGGATTTCCGGGCAACCATCTCACGCTTCATTGCGTCTCTCGGTAAGCCCTAATCCTTCTTCCGGAAATACAATGATCGAATATTCCGTTCCGGAACATGGGAAGGTTACCATTAAAATCTTCTCCATGTCAGGAAAACTCTTGGCTACACCTGTTGAAAGTCCGCATGTAGCAGGTCTTTACAGGATAAATGATAATTTCGTATATTTGCCGGCAGGTGTTTATTATTGCCAGTATGTGTTCAACGGCAGTGCAAGTGTATACGAAACCTATCGGAAAATAATCAAAATCAATTAAAAATAAACAATCATATATACAACCCATTGAACCCATAAAAATTTAATAACAATAAAAATAAATACCATGATGAGAAAATTTACATTTACAATGCTGATGGTGTTGGTTTTCGGATCTTTATCGTTCGGACAATACACTGCAATGCTGCAAACAGTTACAGCAAGCCCAAATGAGAATGTGTCTGTCAACCTCGATGTAACAGGTTTTACCAGCATAGGCTCATTTCAATTCTACATCCAGGTTGATCCTGCTGTATTGACATTTCAGAACGTGACCAATTTTTCACAACCAGGTCTCTCTGTTGGTTCAGTCGGCGGTAATGTTGTAACGGTTATTTGGACCAATGTTACACCACACACCTGGGCAAATGGGAGATTGTTAACCCTTAACTTTAAATACAACGGGTTGACCAGCGCCATTGCCTTTCAACCATTAAATTGTGAAGTTGTAAAACTGGTTGGTGTTACACCGACGATCCTTACAGGAACCTTCACAGACGGAGCAATCAGCCCGGTTCTAAGCAACACAGCACAGGCTACCATCGGAACAGTAACGGCGCCATTGGGAACCGTTCAGGTTCCTGTATCCTATGCTGGGTTTCCTACTACTATTGGGTCAATAACCCAACGGATTTCTTATGATCCTACCAAACTCACATTTATCAGTGTTGCAGGAACAGGAAATCTTACAAGCGGAGTAATCTCGAATGTTTCCGGCAATGTGATCACCATTACATGGACAAGTCCTACCGGAAAAGATATTAACTCTAGCCAGTTCAACCTGAACTTCAGCTATATCACCCTGGCATCAACGAATGTTAATTTCAGCACAGGATGCGTGATTACAACAGTTTCTCCTTTTAACAACATTCCAGTAACTTATCATAATGGCAGTGTAGCCCCGGCACCTGTCATCACCGCCTTTGCTTCCTTGCCAACCCTCACAACGGCTATACAGGGACAAATGATCGATCTTCCTCTAACATTTACCGGAATGCCTGCAGGCACCAATAATTTTGATGCCAATTTCACTTATGATTTTCCACGTATGACCTTTGTAGGTGTTGTTAATGCTATGTATCCTGTTACTACCTATTCAGGCAACGGCACCATCAATATTTTATATACCAATCCCGGTGCGCCTTCCATCAACGGTCAGTTCCTTGTTCTGCGTTTCATGTATAATGGAGTTGGCACTGCCAGTGTGAATTTTGCAAATGGAACCCAGTTCTCTGACGGCACCCCGATTGGCGTAGGCTATACCAACGGATCAGTTTCCCCTGCTCCGGCCATCGTTAATGCAAACATTGGCTTTGTTAATGCCCCAAGCCCTTCTGCCGTAGCCATTCCGGTTACCTTTACCGACATTCCATCGGGAACCGAAATTGGCGCTGTGACTATGAACATCGCTTTTGACTTATCAAAACTCACCTATGTGAATGCATTGAATCCTAATAACGCGATTGTTCAGCTCACCGGCAATGTCCTTCATATTGCCTGGAGCAGTGTAACACCTGTTATTGTTAACGGAACACCGTTTATCACCCTCAATTTCAATTATGCTGCCTCAGGAAATGCAACCACCCAGATCGCTTTCAGCGACGGATGCCAACTGGCCAACATGAGTGGTACCATCGTACCCGCAAACTGGCACAATGGCGGAGTGAATGTGAACTTAAACTATACGATCAGCGGTAACCTCAATTATGACAATTCACCCGCTGTTAATATCGCCATCCCCAATGCAACCATTTATGTAAAAGATGGTCCTGAGCCAGTTGCTCCGGCCACCACACCTGTTCCAAATGTTATTGCAACCACCACTACCGATGCTGCTGGTTTCTATACAGTATCAGTTCCAAATGGCACCTACTACCTTTATGCTTCAACAACAGCTGCCTGGGCAGGAGTTGATCAAGGTGATGTAATCAACTTAAGAAGGTATATTGCTGGGTTGATACCAAACACAATGGATTTAAACCCACTTAGGATCCGTGCGGGAGACATTAACCAAGATGGACTTGTTGATAATGGAGATGTGATCCCATTACGCCGTAGAATTGCAGGTCTTATTCCTAATCCCTTCTATCTTGCTCCAGATTGGTTATTCCAAAATCCAAATGTGGTTGTTAATAACTCCAATGTTCCAGGTACTAATTTTCTTGGGACTGTCTCTGGGGATGTTAATGGCTCATACCCATTTTAATAATTGATATATAATTGTATAATTTAAAATATCCAAACATATGAAAATTAACTTTATAAATTTCGTAAAAGGCGTTATCATGCTCTTTATCGGATTATGTTCATTGGTAACTTTGGGTCAAAATCCACAGAACCCCGATGCAGTAAGTTCGATAAGCCTCGCTCCAAATATCTCTGGATTAAATGTCGGTGATATTGTTCATGTACCTGTGACTATCACAACAGCAACCGGCCCGAATAAACCAATTGTCTCTGCAAATATTTATATTGATTACAACCAAAATGTATTAAGTCCTTTAGGTCCAGATGGTTTCAATCCACTTTATGGCTCGATTACATACAATCCATATTTTGGCGCCAATCTCCTATTTATTTTATGGGAATCCCCAACACTTGGGAATGTCAATATGAATAACAGGCAAATTGTAATTTTAGATTTTGTATATACCGGTGGAACAACCACAGCAATGCATCTTAGAAGAGCCCCAGATGTTGGAAATTTATGTTCTTTTGCAGATTTAAGTGGGTCTGTTATAATAAGTTCATATACTGACAATACTGTTTCAGGTGCTGCAACAGGAACTTACAATATTCACTCTATTGCAACTGGCGGTCCTTTCGATTGGAATGATCAGACATCCTGGCAAGAAGGAACAACTCCGTCATTTGCAGCCAATGTATTTATTACAGGGGAAGAAGTTCAGATCAATTATTCTAATGTGGTAATGCCAAAATGTAACAATCTGACTATCAACTCAACAGGTTCACTTACTGTTCCTTTTAGTGCCCCTGCAGTTGCATTAAATGTTCTTGGCAACTTCGTTATAGAAGGCGATGCACTAAATACAGGATCCTTCTTGAATAATGGAACTCTGTCTGTAAACGGTGCTACCTCTGCACAAAGGTGGGTTACTGCCAACTGGACACTCGGTTTCCCGACAGCCACCACCATCTGGCATTATGTATCTTCACCGGTTAGCGGGGCAACCATTGCCACCTTTACGGGAAGTATGCTGAACCAATGGAATGAAACACTGGGAAGATGGGATACGCTTACCATCCCAACTTCTATTCCCCTTGTTCCTGGCGTCGGATACGGCCTTGCCAAACATGCCCCTGATGGTCTTGTAACCTTCACTGGCGGTACATTCAACAACAATGCATCCTATGCACCTGCAGTTACCTATCACGCTGGAACAGGCGCCGGATGGAACTTACTTGGCAATCCTTACCCATGTGCCATCAGCTGGAATTCATTAACCAAATCAAACCTCCTGGGTTCAGTGTATACATGGAACGCCGCTTCACATAACTATGCTTCTTACAATGGAACCATTGGTTTACTTACCGGCGGTATCATTCCTGCTGAACAGGCCTTTTTTGTCCAGGCCCTCAGCGCTGCCAGCCCCAGTCTTACTATACCTGCAGCATCCAGGCTTCACTCAAACACTATTCTTTACAAAAACAGTGTAGAAAATCTGCTTACGTTGAATGTAAAAGGCAGCGAAGGCGGCGAAGATGCAGCGTTCATTCATTTCAGAGCTGAAGCCACCAACGGTTTTGACCCGGAATATGACGCTTATAAATTATTCGGTCTGGAAGATGCTCCACAGCTTTATTCCATTACCCCGTCTGAAATTCTTACCATCAACTCCATGGCTGATGTGGCATCACGTCCGGTTGTCGCAATGGGCTTAAAAGTTGGCCTGAGCGGAACCTATACCATGACCGCCTCCGATCTTGAAACATTTACTGCCGGATCAGATATTTTCCTGGAAGATATTCAAACCGGTACCATTCAGGATCTGACGACCAATCATACTTACTCGTTTTCCGCCGCCCCCGGAGATGTTGCCCACAGGTTTAACATCCACTTCTCCCCGGTTGGCGTTTCTGAGCATAAATCAAACGGTATCAAGATTTACAGCAATGAAAGCACCGTTTATGTGAACATCCCAACTGACATGAAAGGTAACATTGTTGTTTACAACATGCTTGGAGTTGAAGTAGCCAGAACATCCATTCAACCAAATGCCCTGAATAAAATCAATTTGAATGTTACAACGGGATTTTATCTTGTTAAAGTTGATGGAGATTCCAATACAAACGCCGGAAAAGTCTTTATCAAGTAGTATTCCGATAAGGTCGGGTAAGTTAAAATATTTGAAAATTAAAAAAACATATATATGAAAAAGATCAAATTGGTTTTTATTCTGCTAGCAATCTTTGCCTTGCCATTAGTTTCTTTACCTGATCCTCCAGGCCCTCCGGGTAGCGGCGGCGGACAAGGAAGCGGTGGAGGTCAAACTCCGGTAGGCGCCCCGATTGACGGCGGCCTTGGAATCCTGCTTGCACTGGGTCTTGGTTATGGCGGTAAGAAGCTGTACAATGCCCGTAAACTTAAACATGAAAATATTGCTGAGCCTGAGAATTAGTCAGTTTACCCGGCATACTTTCGATTTGTTTTTATCGCCATTTGTAATTAATCATTTTTAATTACACACTTATTGACCTTATTGTATCTGTTACAATAGGGTCAATAAGTAAACGGCAATTCCCTTTCACCAGAAATCACTAATAACCAAATACCTTTATGAGAAAATTCATTCTGATCATGGCTTTCGCACTCGCCGGAACTTATGGTTTTTCGCAACAGTTACGACCCGACCAGGTGCCACAGAACATCAAAGATCACCTACAGGCCAAGTTTCCGCAAACAATGGAGATCCCTGTTGAATGGTCGAAAGAAAAGAGCAATTACAGGGCGAGTATAACCATCATGGATTCTCCCGCCTTTATGGTCCTCGATTCTTTAGGCAAGACGGTGAGAATTGAGAGGAAAGTGCATGAATCATACCTCCCCAAAAAATCAAAAGACAAACTGATGTTGATTGATCCGAAATACCAGGTGGTGAGTGTCATGCAAATTACCGATAACAAAGAAAAGATAACCTATAAAGCGGTTATTAAATTTACCAGCAATTTCACTTTCGATACCGACGGAACAACCCTCTCCGGGGTAAAGTAAGAAGATTCGCTTTTTTCAAGGGCTGATTAAGTTGCCTGTACCCCCGTGATTATTGAATTCACGGGCAAACCAGGCCGCTGAATCAGCCTTTTTTGCGTCATAGATGTAGTACAGGCATAAGCTTCGGTAGGCTTCAGTAAGACCGGGATTCAACAGGATTGCACGCCTCCACATGTATGCTGCCCGAGGTTTCTGTCCGGCATTCACTAAATATATCCCCAGGTTGTAGGCTGCGACAGAGTTGTTAGGGTCATTTGCCAAAGCCTCCTCACACCTTGAAATGGCCATTGCATAGGACCCTCTCTGGAAATAATCACTGCTTGATTCTATGCAAAGCGTTACAAAATTAGCGTGTGCCTCAGTTCCTCCATAACCCTTGCTAAACGCCTGCTTGAAATAACCGTATGCACGTTCAAGTTGTTTCTTATCCTGCAAAGCAACCATACCCATGTGATACTGAAACTCCGGATAGGATTTCAGGCTATCGGCCGTTTGGAGATACTTGCCGAAATTTACGTAGTCCTTCTGCTTAAAATAATATCTCCCAAGGTAATAATGAAACCACGCTTTCGATGGTGCATACTTTACAGATGAACCCCAGTATTCAGAAGCATTCAGGTACTTGTTCTGCTGAAGGACAGAGGTAACGGATAAAATTACCAGGACACTTGCAAAGATTATATTATAAGGTTTACTCCGCAAAACAAACCATTTATCCGGTAAAACCGAAAGTAACATGATGAGAAAGCCGACGTAGGGCAAATAGGTACGGTGTAAAAGGTATTCGAAACTATCGTCGGCAGAAACAAGCCTGACAAACATATTGGGCAAACAAAAACCCAGGAACCATAATGCCCCGAAGATGATCAGTGGTAAATTTTCCCTGGTTTTATACCTGAAAATAAAAACAATCACGGCGATGGCCGCCACCACTCCCGAAAGTGTATAAACCCATGAAAACACAGGGGTGACCGGCAACATGAACGGGAAGAAGAACCTTGCCACCGCTTCCGGGAGGAAAGGGAGATTCCGGATCATTGACGAAATTCCCTGCTGTCCGTCGCTGTGCTGTTCAATGGTTATCATTCGCATGTAATACCAAAAGCTGAAAATAACGAGCCAGCCGATATAGACAACGAACATTCTGCGGTCGAAGATCCGCTCCTTACGTATGACCAGCCAAAAAATGAAGAGAAGCGGTAAAAACACGGCCGATTCCTTGGAAAAAATGGCAGCTGTGAGGCACAACAAGTGAAGGAGCAGAAAGTGTACTTTTTTATCCCGGAGAAAACGAAGAAACATGGCAAATGCCAGGAGAGCAAATAAGGTAACCAGCAAGTCACCCCGGGCAGGAATCCAAAGTACGGCATGTCCCATCATCGGGTGAACGCTAAACAATAGTGTTCCGGCCAGCGCCTTGGGTTTAGAGAATCCCATCAACGTAAGCAGCCAGAGCAATGTGACGCATGAACCCAGGTGATACACAAGGTTGCTGAAATGGAACATGGCCGGCATCTTGCCTCCTATCGCAGCATCAACCATGAACGACACATTCATGAGCGGGCGGTAATATGGACTCATGTTTGAAAAAAATGCATCGCTGTGGA
Source organism: Bacteroidales bacterium (assembly GCA_049317265.1). Classification (GTDB taxonomy): domain Bacteria; phylum Bacteroidota; class Bacteroidia; order Bacteroidales; family FEN-979; genus CAIVAT01. The sequence continues at coordinate 43,205 of JBMOIP010000005.1, read as the reverse complement.
AAGCCAGGCCCAGGTTTTTGAAATGGCTGAGTTTTTCAAAATTATCGAGGATCAGGATGTCATCGTCAAAGTAAACAAACCCAAGCCGTATGGCTGAAATGTATAGTATAAAAGGGATTAGGATGACCCACAGTGCAGAATATTGGTAGAGTTGCACCTCTCCTGTGATTTGCTTTTTCTTCAAGATTCGGTAAGGTTAAATGGCAGATAAAGGTAGAAATATTTATCATTCAGGACAAAATTTGTAAATTCGCTAATTATAAACCCTATGAAACAGAACAACCGTCCGTTTGCCTTATTTGACCATCCGATGTTTTGGATGTTCCTGATCGCCCTGGCCACCTTTATTGCTTATTTCCCTGCCTTAAAAGGAACTTTTACCAATTGGGACGACATGGTGTATGTGGGAGGAAATCCCTATATCAAATCCCTATCCTTTAAAAACCTGTCGGCAATATTTACCGAGAATTTCATGGGCAATTACCACCCATTGGCAATGCTTTCACTGGCCATTGACTACCAGATAAACAAATTCGATCCATTTGTTTTTCATCTTACCAATATCCTTATTCATATTGTTAACTCCATTTTGGTATTGCTGGTCCTGAAGCGACTGACAGGGAATTTACAACTTGCAGTTATTGCCGGAATGCTGTTTGGTGTTCATGCTCTTCATGTGGAATCTGTTGCATGGATTTCAGAACGGAAAGATGTTTTGTATACATGCTTTTATCTCCTGTCGCTATACAGTTACATCCGCTATGTCCCAAAAAATGATAAGAAGTGGTTTGGATTAAGTTTGTTGTTCTTCCTGCTTTCCTGTTTGTCAAAAGGGCAGGCTGTAACCCTTGCAGTGACCCTGTTCCTGGTTGATATTTTCATGGGGCGCAAATGGACGGAGGTGAAAATTCTTGTTGAAAAGGTTCCCTTTCTGATCATGGCGCTTATCTTCGGTATTGTTGCTTTCAGGGCCCAGGCTGGCGCCGACGCGACCATCATGGCAAATTTCCCTGTTCAGCAGCGGGTGGCATTTGCGTCCTATGGGTTGCTGATGTATATACTTAAACTGTTCTACCCATTCTTACTCTCTGTTTATTACCCCTACCCCATCCTGGGAAATGTTGGAGAGGTTCCGTTGCTCTATTGGTTATGCATTATTCCTGCAATTGCTTTCTTTGTTTTACTCATCATGTCGTGGAAGAGGTCGAAACCCCTGTTTTTCGGCCTCGCTTTCTTCCTGTTGAACATTATTCTGTTGCTTCAGTTGTTGCCTGTTGGCCGGGCCATTATGGCCGACAGGTATGCCTATATCCCGTCCATCGGATATTTTTTCCTTGTTGGCTACTATTTAACCGACAGGAAATACATCGCAAAGGAGAAAATTGCCTGGGGAATTGTGGCTGTTTATACGGTTATTCTAATGTTTCTGACTTTTCAGCAAAGCAAGGCATGGTTAAATTCCGACACATTGTGGAGCGATGCACTTTCAAAAAACACCCGTATTCCTGTAGCCTGGTATAACCGCGGGAATGTAAGGATGGATTCAGCCAGGTATAAGGATGCCATTGCGGATTACACGGAGTGCCTTAACCTTGATGCTACCTTCTGGCGTGCATACATCAACCGTGGCCATTCCCGCAGCATGGAGAAGGACTACCTGGGGTCGATTGCAGATTTTGATGCCACACTCAGGTTCGACTCGAGTGTGGTGAATGCCTATATCAACCGGGCGATGTCGCGAAAAATGTTGCAGGATTACGATAATGCCCTGAAGGACTACAACATAGCTGTTCGCTTAAAACCGGAGCAGCTTGAACTTTATACCAGCAGGGCCAGTCTTAAATCAGAAATGAAGGATTATGACGGTGCCATCAGTGATTTGGATAAGGCGATTACGATCAATCCCAAATACACATCAGCCTACACGAACCGGGCAGCCGTAAAAAAGCTGAAGAGTGATCTTGCCGGAGCCCTGGCAGATTATTCAGCGGCTATAGCGATCGAGCCCGGAAACAGTGAGTTCTACAATAACCGTGGAAACCTGAAATTTCAGCTTGGCGATGTCACAGGAGCCATTGAAGATTATACTGCCAGCATCAGGATCAGCCCAAAAGATTTCCTGGGATATAAAAACCGGGGCGCCGTTCAGTTTTCAAGGAAACAGTATCCTGAAGCATTGGCAGATATGACCGAAAGTATCCGTCTCAATCCAAAATCGGGTGAACATTATTATACCAGGTCGTTGATAAAAAAGGCGATGAAAGATCCGGAAGGTGCCAAAGCTGATTATAAGAAGGCTGCTGAACTTGACCCCAAATATGCGGCTGAAGGGTTTATGAAGAATGCAGGAATCGCAGCCGGTGATTTGCCAGGCATGCAACCGGCTCAACTTAACAAACAGGCAATGTTAATGGAGGCATCGGGGAAGTTGCAGGAGGCGATCTCCCTTTACAAAAAGGCGCTTGACACCAAACCTGATTTTCCCGAAGCATGGTATAACCTCGGCAACGCATACGGTAAAACAAAGCAGTTCGGCGAAGCGATGAATTGTTTCAACAATGCCATCAAGTACAAGAGTGACTATGTTGAGGCCTTATCGAGCCGGGGAATTGCCTATGCCAGCATGGGTAAAACCGAACTGGCTATCAAAGATCTCAGTGCTGCCATCAGGGAAAATTCAGAATATCCCATCGCTTACTTCAACCGGGCGCTCGTTTACCTCAACTCTGGAAAACGGGAGCTATCGTGTGCCGATTTGCAAAAGGCTGTAAAACTGGGGTATAACCCGGCATATTCCATTTTTAAGAAGGAGTGCCAGGGAGGAAAATAGTCAATTGGATAATTGGCAAAAATTGAAACCGTAAAATTGATATGAAGCAAAAACAACCATATAAAACACAAAATACCACGACAGGGAAGCCACCCGAAAAGAAAGAAGTCAAAAAGGGCACCTCCGGACCATTTTTCCTGGATTCTTACATGAATAGGTACGGACTGTGGATCACCCTGGGGATTGTTTCACTGATGGTCCTGATCATCTTCTCCGACTTCATACTGGGGAACAAGTTCTATCTTTTCAAAGATATCGGAAGTGACACCATCAACACCTTCTATCCTCATTTTATCTATATCCGCAATTACCTCCGGAGCGAGGGATTCCCAATGTGGGCCTTTGCCCAGGGAATGGGACAAAACATCCAGTCGGGAAGCATCAATAACCCATTTTACTGGATTGTTTATTCGGGAAGTGCGGAAGCCATCGCCTACCGGATCATCTGGATGGAAATTGTTAAAATCCTCTTAACAGGGTATTTCATCTATAATTTTTTAAAACTATTGGGATTAAAACCAACTGTCATATTGCTTGGAACGCTGCTGTATTGTTTCAGCGGACTGATGATCATAGGAGGAGGATGGTACATTTTTTCTACTGAGGCGTGTTACCTTGCCTTACTTCTTTGGGCGTTTGAAAGACTGTACCAGCAAAACTCATGGTTTCTTTTCCCGGTCGCAATCGCGTTGATTGCGGCAGTTCAGCCGTTTAATCTATTCCTTTACGGCCTCTTCTTCATCTTTTATTTTCTGATGAGGTACTTTACATCGGATAATCCTACCGGGAAAGAGTTTTTCGGTTTTGTGATGAAACTGGCAGGCTGCACTTTGCTGGGATTACTGATCAGCAGTTTCTTTTTCTGGTCGAGCTTGCAGATGCTGCTTGACAGTCCCAGGGTTGGCGGCCATTCAGGGTTATTTGACAAATTGATGGCCACCCCCGTTTTTTCTTTTGGCGACCACAACCATAACATGGCGGTCATATTGCGCTTTTTTTCAAATGATCTCCTTGGAAACGGTTCAGGCTACCATGGCTGGTACAACTACCTGGAGGCCCCACTGGTTTATATCGGCCTGCTCCCATTGTTGCTGATGCCACAGATATTTTTATTGACCTCCCGGAGGAAAGCCATGGTATATGCGCTTTTTTTCCTGATCCTGATCATCCCGGCGGTATTTCCCTATTTTCGTTACGCACTGTGGCTGTTTACAGGAGATTACTACCGTGGTTATTCCCTGTTTGTCGGCCTTGCATTTCTTTTTCTCACCCTGTTTTCTGTCAATGAAATACTCGGAACAAAAAAGATCAACCTGTTTGTCCTGGCCGGAACACTGGTTTTACTGATGATTTTACTCTATTATCCTTATCAAAATGGGGATCAGCTTATCGATAATTCGATTCAATCCACTGTCCGGAATTTCCTGATTATCTATTCGGTCATCCTGGGCTGTTACTATTTTGAGGGCTATAAAGCAATTCTTAACCTGTTGCTGATCATCCTGGTATTCATTGAACTAGGAACTGGAAACTATACAAGTTTGAGCAAACGGACTGTACTTACCAAGCAGGAAGCAAGACAAAAAACCGGATATAATGACTACACGCTGGAGGCGACCGCTTATCTGAATTCAACGGACAAAGGGTTTTTCAGGGTGAACAAAGACTTTACAGCGAATCCGGCGGTTCACACCAGTTTCAATGATGGAAAGGCACAAGGGTTCAACGGAACAATGGTGTATGACTCATTCAATCAAAAATATTACATCCTTTTCCTTGAGGAGATGGGCATCATCACCCGGGGAAAGGAGACTGAAAGCAGGTGGGCCATCGGGTTTGCGAACAGGCCTATCCTTCAAAACCTGGCCAGCACGAAATACAGTATTACCAAGGGACCTGTATCGAGGTACAAGATGTTCAAATACGACTCCATTGCCCAGTTCGGCGACGTAAAAGTGCTACGGAACAACCTCTTTCTTCCATTGGGTTTTACCTATAAGCAATACATCCTTGCAGATAGTTTCTCTATCGTATCAGCGGCAAAAAAAGATTATATCCTGCAGCAGGCATTTGTCACCGACTCTCCATTAGATAAGCGGTTTGCGGGTTTCGGGCAGTATAACCTGAAAGACACGGCAGTAACCTACACCTTTGAAGAGTATTTCAGGGATGTTCAGAAATTAAAAAAGGACACCCTGGCCATATCGCGGTTCAGTCAAAACCGCATCAAGGGGACACTTGACCTTGATTCTGCAAGGGTGTTGTTTTACAGTATTCCGTTTGATAAAGGCTGGCATGCGCGGATTGACGGCAAAGAGGTTCAACCCATGGTTTGTAATGTCGGATTTATCGGCTTGTTCATCGAAGCCGGCAAACATGAAGTGGAACTGTACTATTCGCCACCCTATTTTCATCTCAGCCTGATGCTGACATTTGGAGGGCTTCTTCTTTTCTTCGGGTTGCTGGGACTAACATGGTTCAAGTTGAGAAAAACAGCAGAAAACAGCAGGACAAAACAACCTCTGACGGAATAATTGAAGAATCCAAAACCGGCATGTGGTTTTTTTATTTTAAATTTGTCTAAATTATCATTGAAACGCCTAGTCAACCAGGAACATCATGCAAGCCAAGATTATCCAGCTGCCGAAGTTTGAAGATCCGAGAGGAAACCTATCTTTCCTGGAGGAAGAGAAGCACATTCCCTTTGCCATTGAGCGAGTTTACTGGATCTATGATGTTCCGGGCGGACAGGTTCGCGGCGGGCATGCATTCAGGGCCCAGCAGGAGATGATCATTGCCCTGTCAGGCAGCTTTGACATTGAAGTTGACAACAGCATTGAGAAGGAGATTTTTTCACTTAACAGGTCCTATTACGGCCTCTATCTGCCAGCCGGGTTATGGAGAAGGATGCAGAATTTTTCGACCAATGCACTTGCCCTGGTATTAAGTTCAACTCCCTTCAAGGAAAGCGACTATATACGTGATTATCAGGAATTTTTAACATTCAGAAAATCATGACCAGGCCAACCGTATATGACTGCAGTGTGATCACCCTGGCGAGTATTAAAAACAGGGCCGGGAATATTACTCCCATCACCAATAATGTTGAGATCCCCTTCGCTGTCAGGCGGCTTTTTTACATTTATGACATTCCCGGGGGGGCAGATCGCGGGGCACATGCACACAAGCAATGCCATCAATTCCTCATTGCTGCCAGTGGCAGTTTTGAGATAGAACTGGATGACGGCCGGGTAAAGCGCACCGTGATGCTGAACCGGCCATACTTCGGGCTTCACATCCCGCCGGGGGTTTGGGCTGCCGAAAAAGGATTTTCCTCGGGAACAGTATGCCTGGTGCTCACTTCAGAAAAGTTTATGGAGGAGGATTATATCAGGGAATATGCAGATTATCTTACCTATGTCGGAAATTGTGATTGAAAAATATGGCATTATTCTCAGAACCGTTGAGGAGGAGGATGCGGAATTCATTGTAGGAATCCGCACCAGTGAACGCCTTGGAAAATACATTTCACCAACATCGGCCGATGTTGAACAACAGAAGGCCTGGATCAGGGCCTATAAGTTGCGGGAAAAAAACGAGACAGAGTATTATTTCATATGTGTTGACCATGATGGAAACCGATATGGAACCTACCGGATCTATAATATCCTGCCAGGCAGTTTTGTTTGCGGAAGCTGGGTTTTCCATGAGACCGCTCCCAATGATTATGCAATAAAAACGGAAATTTTATCGAAAGAGTTTGCTTTTGAAAAAACGAAAGCGCCCTTCTTTTATGGTGAGAACAGAAAGGATAACAAAAAGGTCAACCGGTATAATTTATCATACCATCCTGAGCTAATCGGTTCAGATGAGCACTGTTACTATTATAAATTCACCCGGGAGAACTTTGAAAAGGTATCAGCAAAACTATTGACGTTGCTGAATTCCAGATAATTGAACTATGCAAAAAAACATCATCGAATACTTTGAGAAAACAGTCCGGTTATATCCTGAGCGTATCGCTCTGATCGACGGGCAAAAATCGATTACCTTCAGTCAACTGAACAACCTTATCAAATCACTGGCTATCAACATTATAAATGCCATAGAGGGGAATTGCAACAAACCGGTTGGCATCTACCTTCCTAAAAGTATTGGCAGTGTGGTGGCCGACCTGGCTGTAATTTACAGCAGCAACCTGTACATGAACCTTGATATAAAATCACCGGATACAAGGATCGGGAATGTCCTCGAATTAATAAAACCTTCCCTGATCATTACTGACCAAAGTCATCTCGATAAACTTTCAGACATATACAGCGGGTGCGAAATTCTGAACCTTGATGAAGCCAAGGCTCCCCAGGTTATTGATGAACATATCCTCTTCGGGCGTATTGAAAAGCTTGTTGATACTGATCCGCTGTGCATCATTAACACGTCGGGGTCGACTGGGACTCCCAAAGGAGTTGTTCTCAACCATAAAAGTTTCATCGATTTCACGGAATGGGCCATAGAAACCCTGAAGATCGGTGATGAAGAGATCGTCGGCTCCTTATCTCCGCTGGTTTTCGATATCTACAGTTTTGAATTGTGTATGCTCATGGCCAAAGGGAGTACGCTGGTACTGATTCAGGACGCTCTTTCCGCCTTTCCCGCAGCTATTCTTAAGCTGATGCAGGAGACCCATGTTTCGTTTATTTTCTGGGTTCCAACCATTATGGTGAATGTCGCCAACATGGATCTGCTGAACAAGATGCCGCTTCCCGACCTGAAAACAGTGTGGTTTGCAGGCGAGGTTTTTCCTACCAAGCAGTTCAACTACTGGAAGAACCTGCTTCCTGAGGCTAAATTTGTAAATCTTTACGGCCCCATTGAGATCACCCTCGACTGCACCTATTTTATTGTTGACCGGCCTTTGAAGGATGAGGAGCCGATACCGATCGGTTTTCCATGCAGGAACACCGATATCCTGATCTTGAATGAGCACAATCAGCCCGCCGTCATCAACGAAGAGGGAGAGTTGTGTGTAAGGGGCACTTCACTGGCCATGGGATACTATAACAATCCTGAAAAGACTGCTGCTGCTTTTGTTCAGAACCCTTTAAACAGTGCGTATCCTGAAATCATATACCGAACCGGCGACCTTGTATTTATGAACGACCGGAACGAAATAATCTTCAAAGGACGCAAAGACACCCTTATCAAACACCTTGGATACAGGATTGAACTGGGCGAAATTGAACATGTCATCATCAACACCCTTAAACTTGTTGAAAATGGTTGTGTTGTTTACAATTTTAGCAAAAAGGAGATCATCCTGTATTACGAAGCCAGGCAGGAAATTCCGGTGGCAGAGATCCGAAAAACGATCTCCTCCGCTTTTCCCAAATACATGATACCTGGAAACTACATCAGGATGGAGGAGTTGCCCAGGAATACCAATGGCAAGATTGACCGGTTAAAGTTGAATTCAATGGTAAACCAGCATGAATAAAATAAACACTTTCAACGAAATACAGTTACTGGTTAAAAGCCTGAGGGATTTGAGAAAAGGCTTTCTTACGAACTATTATCCCGACCAGTCAAAGGTTGAATTGTGGATTGCACACGATTTATTGTACTGCATGGAATTCGATGAAGCCATCTTTCTATTCAGGAAAGATAAGCACTTTTACCACTTGTACTATTGTTCTACCTCGGCAACTAATTTATCCGACGCGTTGGCCAAGCTCTCACAGAGATATAAGGAGACTAGGTTTGTCATTGACGTGATTGGGAACGGTACCACGATCACTGAACCCTGCAATGTTCTTGAGTCGGCCGGTTTTTTCCCCTATGTGCAACTTGTCAGAATGAGCAGGACAATGCAGGAAACGACAACAATGGCAGGTGCGAATCCCGATCTTCATTGTGCCAGGTCACAGGATCTTGCGGAAATAACCATCCTGCTGAGCAACTACTTTGATCCGTTGGCAGAGAACTTCCCCCTGCAGGCTGAAATTGAATCATGGATTGCTGCAGGACAAGTTGTTATTTTCAGGGAGGCTGAAACGATCCAGGGGTTTCTTATTTATGAAATAACCGGAGTTACTTCTTATCTTCGTTACTGGTTTGTTCACCCTGACCATCGTGAAAAAAAGATCGGCTCAACCCTTATCAATGATTTTTTTGCAAGAAGTTCAGGAACCAAAAGACAGTTGTTCTGGGTGATCCAATCCAATGAAAATGCTATAAAGCGTTATAAACACTATGGTTTTTTGCCGGAAAGCCTGGTTGATCATATCTATATAAACACCAATATTCGCTATGAAGGAAAAAATAATTGATATACTTAACGGGTTACGTCCGGAATTTGATTTTCATGTCCAAACAAACTTCATTGATAACGGCCTGCTCGATTCATTTGACATCATCAACCTTGTAACCGAACTTGACAACCATTACGGTATCTCTATCGACGGCACGGACATTCTTCCGGAGAACTTTGACAATGTAGAAACCATTATAAATCTTGTAGTTAAAAACGGAGGAAAGCCATGAACCTGAAATTTTCCGGTAAAAAGATCACCGGAATCCTTACAATTTTCCCCGGCAACGAGGTGAAGTTTGAGGATGAGATGGACAATTACAACTTTTCGCAGGCCAAATCACTGAAGCTGAAGATGGCCATGGGGTATAATACACACAGGGTTGCCGGGCCTGGGATCTGCGCCTCCGACCTTTGCATTCATGGCCTGGGATACCTGTTTGAGAAAAACCTGTTAAACAAGGAGGAGATCGATGCACTGATCCTGATTACCCAGTCGCCCGACTATTTCATGCCTCCCACCAGCAATGTGATCCAGGGCCATTTTGGGTTGAAGCAGGATATGATCTGCATGGATATCAACCAGGGTTGCGCAGGATTCATCATCGGCCTGTTCCAGGCGTTCATGCTGTTGGAACAGGAGGATATCCGCAAAGTGGTCCTGCTGAACGCAGATGTGTTGAGTCCAAAGGTATCCAAACGTGACCGGAACAGCAATCCCCTGATCGGTGATGCAGCGTCGGTGACGATCATTGAGAAGTCGGATGACCAGCGAAAAATTTTCGGAAACCTGAAGATGGACGGCACCGGCTTCGAAGCGCTTATCATCCCGGCAGGCGGGGCCAGGATGCCATCTTCGCACGAAACTGCTGAATTGCATGAAGATGCAGCCGGCAACTTCAGGGCATTGAACCATCTGGTTATGAAAGGTGATGACGTGTTTAACTTTGTGCAGCGCGAAGTCCCCCCCATGATCGAGGAGCTGCTTCTGAAGGCAGGATGCTCGAGTGATGATGTGGACTACTTCATGTTTCACCAGCCCAACAAATTCATGCTGAATAAATTGGCTGATAAACTGGGCATTCCCCGGGAGAAGATGCCCAGTAATATTGTAGAGAATTTTGGAAATGCCAGCGGAGTTTCGATCCCTACCGCTGTGAGTTATAATTTAGGTGACCGGCTCAGGCAGGAATCGCTGCTCATCTGTTTTGCCGGTTTTGGTGTGGGCCTTACCTGGGCCTCCATTCTCATGCGGGTCGAAAAGCTGGATTTTAACGAAATCATCAATTTTTAAAACAATTACCATGGAGGCTTTAAAGGAAAAACTGAGTGTAATATTTGAACTTGACCAGCTGGATGCAACGCTTAAATTCACTGACCTGGATGAGTGGGATTCGCTGTCGAGTTTGTCAATTCTGGCCATGCTCGATTCGGATTACAATATGGCAATGAGCAATGCCGACCTTTTAACATTTGCCACAATCCAGGACTTTTGCGACCATGTCATCAAAAACAGGAAATAGTTACTTATTAATCTCCGCTGCTACCTCGGACATCGGTTTTGCGATCGTTAAAAGGTTAGCGGTTTCAAACAACCTCATCCTCCATGGGCGTGACGAGGCAAAACTTGCCAGCATCATCAACCAGGTTGAAACCAGCCATAAGATTATTCCCTGGTGCTATGATTTTAAGGTTGTTGACGGAATCCAGGAGAGTCTGAAAAGAATAATCACAGACAATGAACTCGTTATTTCCGGGTTTGTTCATTGTGCAGGGACCTTGAAAATTCTTCCCCTGAAAAATTTCAGACTCGATTATGCAAGGGAGATCTTTGATGTCAACTTTTTCAGCGCAGCAGAGATCATCAAAACGCTTTTACTGAAGGTCAACAAGCAGGAACTTGCTGGTATTGTGCTGATATCCGCACTTTTCAGCAAATTGGGATCAAAAGGCAATTCGATGTATGCAGCCAGCAAAGGCGCCGTCGACTCTTTTGTAAATTCGATGGCTGTTGAACTGGCGCCGGCCGTGAGGGTCAATTCGGTGCTGCCTGGCGGACTGAGAACTTCCATGACTGCCGGGATGTTTGATTCGGAGGAGCATATGAGAGGTTTCAGGGAGAAGTACCTTCTGGGTGAAGGTGAATGTGATGATATTGCAGCAATGGTTGCCTTCCTGATATCGGATGATTCAAAATGGATTACCGGCCAACACTTTACGGTTGACGGGGGTGCTACCTGTCATTAGAATAAACCAATGAAGGAAAAAATATTATTTAACAGCAAAAGCGGCGGGGTCACCAGTCTTGATTTTCTCAGCGCACTTCGCTCCATCGATGCTGATAAGGCAGATGTTTTATACATCCATACAGCATTAAACTTTGGCGTTCCTGCCGGACTTCAGAAAAGGGAACTCCTCGACTCCCTCCTGGAGACCCTGAATGAACTTGGCGTTGCAACCGTCATCTTCCCCACTTATACATTCAGTTTTTGCAATGGTACCGGATATAATGTCCAGTCATCGAAAACCCCGATGGGACTGCTGAATGACTATGCAAGACAGCAACCAAATGCCATTCGTTCGGTCGACCCGCTCATGTCAAACGCTCTCATCGGCAAGCACACTGAATTTGTTACCGATATCGGAAAATGTTCAGTTGGTAAAAACTCTACTTTTGACCTGCTGCACAACACCAGGTTAAAGGTGAAATTCCTCTTCCTGGGGCCAAAAATAGGTGATTGTTTCACCTTCATGCACTATATCGAAGAGAGAGAGGGAGTCCCGTACCGCTATAATAGAGTGTTTACCGGGGAGATTACAAATGGAACAAATTGCTTTGAAGACAGTTACGAGCTTTTTGTGCGCTATGGCAACGTAAAGCCCGGTCCCGGATCGTATATTTATGAGAATATACTTTTGGAAAAGGGAATTGCCAAAAGAAAGCGGGTCGGCGACGGTATGATCACCATCGTTGACGAACAACCTGCCTACGGCTGTTATGTGGATTTGCTGAAAATGTCGCCAAGTTTCTACATAAGTGAACCATTTGACGAAAAGTCTAAGACAACTGTGTTTGAGGTAACAAACATGGTTGCCTTATAACCGGAACCATACATGAACATTCACATTGCCCAGATAAAAAACCAGCCGGTTGATTCGAACTGCTATGTCATCTCAAAGGAGGGGTCACAGGGTTGTATCATTATCGATCCGGGCGCAAAGGATGGAGATGAGTTGTTCAGGTATCTCACTTTGAACAACCTCTACCCGGAATTCATCGTGTTAACCCATGAACATTTTGACCATATCTGGGGAGTAGACAAACTGAAAGAGGCTTATAATCCAAAACTGGTATGTTCACGGTACTGTTCTGGCAAGATCATAAAAAGTAAAGGAAACCTATCAGTGTTTTATGACCAGGAAGGATTTGCTACTGTTCCGGCCGACCTTGTTGTAGAGGAGATTGATTATTCACTGACGTGGAATAACCTGATTGTAAAATTCATCTCAACACCCGGACACACAGGAGGTTGCATAAGTGTCGACATTGACAACAGCCTCTTTACAGGCGACTTCATCATCAAGGGAGTGAAAACAAATACAAAATTACCCGGAAGCAGTGCAACTAAATTTCAACAAAGTATTGAGCAAGTAGTATCAGCCTATCGTGGTAAAAACACCAGGGTGTATCCGGGGCATGGTGATCCATTTGATTTTCAGGAGATTCTTCCAGCTTTAACGGGAACACCTACCGGGATCTGTGAACCAGGTTAAAGTGAATTCAACCAGGGAATTACGATTCCTGTGCTACTGTTATCATTAAAAATCTAAAGACATGATAAAATTTCTCGACATACAAGCCATCAACAGATCTTACGAGCCTGAAATCTCAGAGGCTATGAACAGAGTGCTGCAGTCAGGCTGGTACTTGCTTGGCGAGGAGGTAAAGGCATTTGAATCGGAATATGCCCGGTTTACAGGTAACAGTCATTGCATCGGTGTTGCCAACGGCCTTGATGCCCTGCGCCTGGTTTTCAAAGCTTACATTGAACTGGGTGTCATGAGAGAGGGCGACGAAATCATCGTACCGGGAAACACCTACATTGCCTCGATTCTTGCCATCACCGACAACCGCCTTATCCCGGTACTGGTCGAACCAGACATCAACACCTACAATATTGACCCCGCACTTATTGCGCAGAAGATTACGGCACGAACGAAAGGGATCATGGTGGTTCACCTCTATGGCCGCAATGCAATTACACCTGAAATTCAGCGAATTGTTGAAAAGTATAACCTGAAATTGATTGAAGACAATGCCCAGTCGCAGGGTTGTTTTTATGAAGAAAAGCGAACCGGTTCGATAGGTGATGCAGCCGGCCACAGTTTTTACCCGGGAAAAAACCTCGGAGCCCTTGGGGATGCCGGTGCAGTGACCACTGATGACCAGGAGCTGGCAAATGTGATCAGGGCGCTGGGCAACTATGGGTCAAAACAAAAGTACATTAATGATTTTCAAGGACTTAACTCCAGGCTTGATGAAATTCACGCAGCCGTGTTAAGGGTGAAACTCAACTACCTTGATGCTGATAACCAGCACCGTCGCAACCTGGCACAGCTATATTGTGATCAGATAAAAAACGAAAAGATCATTTTACCTGTTTCCGGAATGGAAGGGATGGTGCACAGCTCCGTTTCCCATGTATGGCATCTGTTTGTCATCCGCACTGCTGACAGGGATGGACTTCAACGGTACCTTACCGACCATGGCGTGCAGACCCTCATTCACTATCCCATTCCACCACATAAACAGGCGGCCTACCGCGATATGAATTCCATGTCGCTGCCAATCACAGAAAAGATCCACATGGAGGTGCTCTCTCTGCCCATATCGCCTGTTCTGACTGCAGAGGACGTTCATCAAATAACCGACCTGATCAATGCCTATTAACCTGAAACACACGATAATCAAAAAATTCGCCGGGTTCAGTATCGTCGGGCTTGTTGTGACGCTGCTTTCGTTTGCGATCAGCTATATTTTGCTTAAAATACTGGCTACTCCCCTGTTAATCACCTATATACTGGTATATGGCGCAACCATCATCCTCTCATTTTTTTTGAATTCAAAGTTGATTTTCAAAACAGGTTCCGGTTTCCGCAACCTGGTCATCTATTTCTTAGTTTACGGTACGGGCATGGTTGTTGGAACTATCATGCTGTGGATCTTCAGGATGATCCTGCCATTTGAGAACTGGATACTGCCTTACCTGGTTATTCCATTTACCCTGGTATCCAATTTTACTTTATCCTATTTTTTTCTAAAACCCGAGAAACCATGTTAAGCATTATATGTCTCTCCTATTTCAGCGGTGACAGGATTTCAGCTGTTTACAGGAAAATTTCTGCCTTACTGACCCAACATTCAATTCCTTTTGAGTTTATCGTAATTGATGACGGATCCACGGATAACTCCTTTGAACTGGCCCTGAAACTCGCTGATGAGCATCCGAATGTGAAGGCTTACCAGCTCAGCAAGAATTACACCTCGCATTACGGCACCTTTGCAGGATTGTCTGTTTGTACCGGCGATTGTGCCATGGGGGTTCCCGATGACGAACAACAGCCATATGAGATCATCATCGACCTCTACAAACTATGGCAGGAGGGGCAAAAGGTGATTATTCCTTTCAGGGAGAAACGGAACGACGGTTTTTTCAATAACCTCTTTGCCAATTCATACTACAGCATCATCAATGCCCTTTCAGACGTCAAGTTTCCTCCAGGCGGGGCGGATTCCATCTTTATTGACCGGGAAATCATCGACATCATCAACACGCGGATCCATCCCATCAATACCTCGCTGATGACGGAGATTCTGAGGCTTGGATTTTCACCCTTCTATTACCCGTTTGAGCGACCAAAAAGCATCAATACCAAGTCGCGATGGACCCTGAAAAAGAAGATCCGGTTGTTCAAAGACACCTTTTTCTCCTGTTCCACATGGCCCATCAAAATGATTACCCGTTTGGGGCTTATTTTTGCGATCGTAGCATTCGGGTTAATCGTTTTCTACGGATACCTTGCCATTTTCGGCAACCCTCATTTCTGGGGCGAACGATTGCCGGGCTGGACATCCACGGTAATCATACTTTCTTTTTTCTCGGGTCTTAACCTGTTTTCGCTGGGGATCATTGCTGAGTATATCTGGCGCATTTATGAAGAGGTGAAGGACCGTCCAGGGTATATTATTAAAAAGGGACCGGAAAAAAAATAAACGGTTACCCTGCCAGTTTGCCGGTCCTGAAAAAAACCAGCAGGTAACAGGCCACTGCAAAAACCCCGATACCGGAGATCATAAACATCGCTGCCGGGCCGATTGAGTACCATAATACCCCTGCCAGAGAGCTGGCTAGCAGTGTAAATATGCTGGCCAGGCTATTATAGAATCCCAGGGCTGTGGCCGTATCTTTCTTTTCTGCCATGTTGGAAATGAGGGCTTTCGATATCCCCTCCGTGCAAGCTGCATAGATTCCATAGAGAAAGAAAAGGAAGCCGAACATGGTGAGTGTTGAGGTAAAGCCCATAAAGATGTAAACCACCGCAAAGAGAAGCAAGCCAATGATCATCATGGTTCTCAGACCAATGCGGTCGGCAAGGGCTCCTATGGGATAAGAAAACAGGGCATAGACCAGGTTGTAGAAGATATAAACCCCGATCATGGTGGTATCCGGCATATTTCGTTCCTTCAAGGCAAGGAGGAGAAATGCATCGGAGCTGTTGAAAAGGGTAAAGGCCAGTAATCCGGCTACCAGGAGACGAAACCCCGGAGACGCAATTCTCCAGTATTTGAGGTAGGAGAAGAAGCCGATGGATTTTGGTGAACTGGTGAACTGGCTAACTGGTGAGCCGGAAGGTGACGGAGCAGCATCCCGGGAAGTTTGCCGGGGTTTGTCTTTCAGGAGAAATGTGAGCGCTATGGCAATGAGACCGGGAAAGAAGGCGATGATGAACATCCATTTATATTGGCCGGGATAGAACCATAGATAGATCAATGCCAGGATCGGGCCGATGGCGGCGCCAACGGTATCCATGGAACGGTGAAACCCGAAAACTTTTCCCTTGTGCTCAGGGGTTGTCTCGTCGCTAAGCATTGCATCCCGGGCACTGGTGCGGATCCCCTT
Source organism: Bacteroidales bacterium (assembly GCA_049317265.1). Classification (GTDB taxonomy): domain Bacteria; phylum Bacteroidota; class Bacteroidia; order Bacteroidales; family FEN-979; genus CAIVAT01. Next base: position 26,887 of record JBMOIP010000005.1, on the reverse strand, counting down.
TCCAAACCTGTCGAGGGTGCGCACGAAAAAAATCCAAACCGGAAATGTCAGCACAGCCATAAGGGGTTTGGAGATGGCGCTCAGCATATAGCCTGCCCGGACAAAAGGTGCCCGCTGTTGCCTGGTATCAGAAAGATGGCCAAAATAACCCTTGCTCAACCCCGCCGTTGCTTCGGCAACTCCTTCGAGAATCCCGATCAGCAGGATGGAAAATCCGATGGATTTCAGATAAACCGGCATGATGGGATAGAGCATCTCACTGGCAACATCGGTAAACAGGCTCACAAAAGAGACAAGCAGTACTGTGCGTGTGAGAATCTTTTTACTATTCGCCATTCAACTAATATTTAGAAATCATAACCTGTTTACCCGTTTACCAGTTTACCCGCTTACCCGTTTACTTATTCCCCTGTTCACAAAACTTCACATACTCCTTCGCCACCCCACTCAATTTGTTATTCCAATGTTTACTGGCAATTTCACCATATGATTTTGTTTCGGCGTTAGAATATTTCAGCTTTTTCAGAAGGCTGAAGGCGTTCATCCGGGTTTCGAATTCATATTTCGGGCCACAGTAGCTGATCAGTTCGGGCAGATATTCCATTTTGCCATTACTCAGGGCCACTGCGAGCCACATCATCCGGATATTCTTTCCACGCCATCCCTCCATATCACGGGTTTGATCCAGGTAGAAGTCGGTGTTCCTGGGAAATGAGACACAAAGAGCCTCCAACGCATATTCAACATTGAGATAGCTGGAGTCATAAAGCAGCTCCTCAACACTGGTCCTGAGAAGATCGGGCACCGGGTCAACCGCCAGCAGGGCCGCTCTCCGCACATTGGCATCTTTGTCGCGAAGCGCCTGCCTGAAAACTTCGACCGATTCCGGTGTATTTGCACCGGCAAGTTGCTGAAGGATCTCTGATCTGATCAGCCAGAAGGACTCGTTGTGGAATGCGGAGATAAGCAGCCCCTCTTTTCTTGTAACCGGTTCCGGCTTCAAGGCTACCCATGCATCATACCGGTCAATCATGTTCGGGGCTTTTGTGGCCTGTGCAACAAGTCTTTCATAAGGTTGAACAAACGTTGATTTCTTCAGGACTTTCCGGTTTGGATCGAACAATAAAAAATCGATCTCCTTCTTCTGTTGATTTAACACAAACACCTCTGTATACTGGTTTTCAATCCATGTTTTCCTCAGGTCGCTGGTACCATCCATATAATGCACCTCAAATTCAAAGGGCATTTTAAATAAGCCGCTAAGTTCGCTCACTTTCTGGACCTGGGAAACTTTAAACAGCGTATACCTGTTACCAGCTGAATCATTGATGGTTGAGTCCTTAACCAGGTACTCCGGTTCCCCTCCACGTAACACCCATTCATCAAAGAACCAGTTGTAAGGTTTGCCGGTAGATTCATAAACACAGCGAATAAAGTCGTTTGTTTCGGCATAACCGAAAGCATATTTTTCAAAGTATTTGTGAATGGCATCATGAAACCCGCTTTCGCCCATCACATATTCAAGCATTTCAAGCACCAGTGAACCTTTCTGGTATACCCGCTGAACTCCGCCCTGGCTTCCGCCAACCGGGTAGTCGTTCTTTTTTGCCGCTTCAAATACGAGGCGGATTTCATCATTCCTGATATTCTGAAAGTAATCCTCCCCATAGATGCTCTTTTCAAACACCTTTGCATAATAGGTTGCAAAACTCTCGGTAAGCCATACATCGCGGTTCACAAAATGAGCAACACAATTTCCAAACCACTGATGGGCCAGTTCATGAGCATTTACATTCACATAATTGCGCTGCCACCAGGCCCTGGGAGTGATCTGCAGATAGTCGCCGAACACAGTGCTTGTAGTGGTTTCCATTGCACCATACATGTAGTCGATCACTGGCGCTTCCCGGTATACAGGGTAAGGATAACCTGCTCCCAGCTCCTTTTCAAGGAAGTCAAACATCTTTTCGGTGTACATATAGGTCGTTCCAACTCGATCGGGCATATCCGAATAATACCAGAATTCGAGGGGCACCCCGCCTGATGTTTTTGCTTGTTTAAAGTTGTAATCGCCTATCACCAGCGACGTAGAGAAGAACGGATGATCCTTCTTCATGGCATAGTGCCAGGTTTTGGTGCCGCCTGGATTGCTCCTGATTTCCAGCCGCTCACCATTTGAAAACACTTTGTAGCTGCTGTCGAACGTGATGTACATGTCCACCGTAATCCGGCCCTCCATAAAGGGGAGCCAGCCGTGCGGCCGGTGTGCCCAAATTTGCTTACGCTTGCCCGCCTCCTCGGGTTGCCAGCCAATGAAATAGATTGGCCCTGACAGCGGAGTGGCAGTGTAGATGATCGCTATTGTAGAGCCTGCATCCAGCTTGCCAATGCCAGGATGTATTACCAGGTTGCTTCCCTGCTGCTCATACTTAACCTTCAGATCGTTGATTTTCACCGATGTTACATTGAAATCAGGGGCATGAAACACGATGGAATCAACCGGATACCTGTTAGGGCTGAAAGTGTATTCGGCTGTTCCCTCGACAAGATTTTTAACCGGTTGAAATTTGACATGCGCTGTCAAATGCTTTATGGCAACTGGCAGGTCGGAAGGTGTGCCCGCGGGATCAGCATAAAACGTGACTGTTTTATCCTGGGCAGTGAGCCGGGGAAGCAAGATAAAGAGACAAAGTGCCAGGAGCATAGTACGGGCAGAGAAAATATTTTTACGTGTTTCTCTTACAAATAGTGGTCGCATAGTACTAATTTTTATTATGTTTGCCCTTGCATCTTATTCCATTTATTCCATCGGAACGGAGAAGGTCAAAAGTAGTAAAAAACCATGAAGATCGACTCACTCAGCGAAAAACTGATCCTCTACTTCATCTTGCTGGGGCTTGGTGCCATCGCTATTATCAGCACCGTTTCCTTTTACAGTACAAGGGAGGCACTGATTGCACGTACTTATGATCAGCTGATATCCCTGCGCATCGTTAAAAAGAACCAGATTGAACAGTTTTATGCAGACCGCTTCAGGGATATCGGACTGATGGCCGGAACATTACAACCTGGTTCCCATCCAAACCTGCCGGGGGCAGAATACAACTCTTTTAAGCAGTATTTCTCGGCATTTTACATTTTCAGTAAAGAGGATACCCTCATAAAAGGGTGCTTCAATAATGATGCTGGCTGCTCTTCCCCGGAAATTTCTGATTCGTTGAGAATGACCCTCCTGAACCAGTTGAAGGAGAGCACAGTGGCAATCAGCGACCTTTACCTCGACAGGCATTCGGGGATTCCCTGCCAGGTGATGGCAACGGCAATAACCAGTACAGAAACCGTCAACCATCACAGTGGAGACATTTTGATGTTGTCAATCTCTATCGAAGCAATCAATTCGATCATGCTGAATAATGATCCGCTTAGCGGACTCGGGTTAAGCGGTGAAACCTATCTTATCGGGCAGGATTTCACCATGCGTTCAACTTCAAGGTTCCAGGTAAATTCAATCCTGAGGACCATGGTCAGAACGGATGCAACAATGGCAGCCATGGAGGGGAAATCAGGGGCCATAACCACCAGGGATTACCGGAATATCCCTGTCCTGTCTTCCTTTGAAATGATTGACATACAAGGCCTGAAATGGGCGATCCTGGCCGAAATCGATGTGAAGGAGGCCATGGTCCCGATCTACGAAACCCGGACCAGGGTCCTGATATTAAGTTCCATCATCCTGGTGGTCTTTTTCGGATTCGTCCTATTTATCTCCCGGCGGATTACCCGTCCGCTGGTCCGCCTCAGGAATGCCGCCATCGACCTTGGCAAAGGCAATTTTGACACCAACCTGCCTGTGGAAACCCAGGATGAAATTGGCGCGCTTACCGAGTCTTTCAATATCATGGCCCGCCAAATCAAGGAGAAAACCACCGAACTTCAGGCTGAAAGGCATGGAAGGATCAGATCGGTTTTTGACGGGGAGGAGATGGAAAGGCAACGCTTGTCACGCGAACTGCACGATGGCATCGGTCAGTCGCTGATTGCCATTAAACTGCGTCTTGAAAACCTGCTTTACCAGGACGGGAAAGACATCAATAACTCAATCCAGGAGTTAAAGAACTATTTTGACCAGATCATCGATGAGGTGCGCCGGATTTCAAACAACCTCTTGCCATCGGTGCTCGAGGTGTTCAGCATTCCCATTGCCTTCAGAAACCTGTTTGCAGAGACCGAGGAGCATAGTGGCCTGAGGATTCACTTTGAAGCCACAGGCAATTTTGACGATCTCAATAAAAAGATCAAGACTTACATTTACCGGTTGACCCAGGAGGCGCTCAACAACATTGTCAAACATGCTGATGCACGGGAAGTAAGGGTTTACCTGACCCGAAGCACCGACCGGCTGAAACTGGTGATCAGGGATGACGGAAAAGGATTTTTGCCCGACTCGGTCGGGATAGAGGGGGGAAACGGAATTCACAACATGCGTGAACGGGCAAGTTTGCTGCAGGGCCAAATCGATATCCAGTCAGCTCCATTATACGGCACAACAATTACATTAAACGTACCAATAATAACCACTTATGTCAAAAATCAGGATTTTCCTCGTGGATGACCACCAGCTTGTCAGGGACGGGATCAAAGCGTTACTTATGAGTGCAGAAGAGCTCACAATTCTAGGGGAGGCCTCCTCCGGCAAGGAGTGTTTTGAGAAAATCGCCGATGAACCTCCCGACATTCTCATCCTCGACATTTCGCTGCCCGATACCAATGGCATCGAAATCACCAAACGCATGTCTGCTGAATATCCGAACACCCGGGTCCTGATCCTCTCGATGTACACCAACGAAGATTTCATCTTCAATTCCGTCAAGGCCGGCGCCCGTGGTTACCTCCCGAAAAACACCTCCAGAGAGGAGCTCCTCAACGCGATTCATGCTATTTACGAAGGTGAAGAGTTCTTTGCAGATTCGATCTCACGCATCATGCTGAAGAGCTATGTACGGAAAGCCAAGGAGGATGACCTTGTCCCGCAACGCGGCCCGATTCCACTGACCACCAGAGAGATAGAGATCCTCAAACTGTTTGCCGAAGGATTCATCAATAAGGAGATCAGCGACAAGCTCGATATCAGCATCCGGACCGTTGAGACCCACAAGAACCATATCATGAAAAAGCTGGAACTGAAATCAACTGTTGAGCTCATCAAATATGCGATCAGAAATAAGGTTGTGGAGATTTGACATAAGCAAATCACGTAAAGCAACAAGCGTTTTACCTAATTAAATTTCAGTAGTTTACAGGATTGCAGGAGAATTACCATCGCCCTAACATTGCATGTGAATTTATTAACAAAACACGTGACAATGAAATGGAATATTCCCTTTAGCAAAATGCTCATCCTGGCTGGTTTGTCGATCTGCCTGTTCAACAGTGGATACGCCCAGTTGCAGGATGAAAACAAGGTGGAAGAAAAGAGTGGAAGCAATGCCACCTTCAGCGCCGGCGCCGACCTTGTAAGCCGCTATATCTGGCGGGGTGCCGATTATGGAAACTCTCCTGCCATCCAACCTGCAGTTGCATTCTCAGTTGCAGGGTTCAAAGCCGGTTTCTGGGGTTCATACGGGCTTGGCCAGTACTCGAAAAAGATCAACGATTCAACGGTTGCCAACATGGGGAACTATGCTGAGTTCGACATGTATCTCTCCTATTCCCTTAAAGGCTTTACCATCATGGCCTACGATTATTTCATGCCCAACTCCCTGTCTCCCAACACAGGAAACAAATACTTCAATTTCAACAAGGCTTCTACGGGGCATACCCTGGAGGTTTGTCTCTCCTGGGCCGGACCGGAGAAATTCCCCCTGCAGCTTTTTGCGGGCACCCTGGTATACGGTGCTGACAAAGATAAGGATGCAAATGGTGTCTTGGGAGCCGGTTCCGACAACAACTATTCAACCTATTTTGAAGCCGCTTACCAGTTCAATGTCAAAGGTTTTGGTGTAAAACCATTTGTCGGGGGAATTCCTTTTGGCTCAGCATGGTACGGCCCTTACGGAGGTGTTGTCAACGCAGGCTTCACCGTTTCAAAATCCATCGTTCTAAGCAAGGAATATTCGCTGCCGGTTTTCGGTTCGGTTATCACCAACCCCCAGGCAGAGAGTGTTTATATGGTGTTTGGAATATCATTATAGTTGAAAAAAATCTCAATTCAAACTTATAAACTAAAATCACTTTTATGGGAACAATCGATGTAGGTTCAACCGGGTTCATGCTATTGTCGGCGAGCCTGGTGATGTTAATGACACCGGCACTGGCCTTTTTCTACGGCGGTCTGGCCACAAAACGCAACATTCTCGGGATCATGATCCAGAGTTTTGCTTCACTTGGATGGACAACCGTATTGTGGTTCATCTTTGGCTACTCGCTTTGCTTCAGCGGCGGAGAAGGTGGTATCTTTGGCAATCTTGACAAAGCCTTTCTCAACGGTGTGACCCTTGATTCAATGTATGCAGGGAATGGAAAAATTCCGGAAATCGTATTCCTGGTTTACCAGATGATGTTTGCCATCATCACGCCTGCCCTCATCACGGGAGCTTTCGTTAACCGGGTTACTTTCCGCTCATATATGATATTCCTCACCGTTTGGCAGATCATGGTCTATTACCCGTTTGTACATATGATCTGGGGCAACGGATTACTCGCACAATGGGGTGTACTTGACTTTGCCGGTGGTATTGTGGTTCATGCAACTGCAGGTTTTGCAGCGCTTGCCTCCGTTTTTTATGTGGGTGCCCGGTCCGATAAAAATTCGACTCCGAACAGTATCCCCCTTGTTGCGATCGGCAGTGGTCTGCTATGGTTTGGATGGTATGGTTTCAATGCCGGAAGCGAATTGCAGGTGGATAAGATCACGGCGCTTGCCTTCATTAATACCGATGTGGCGGCATCCTTTGCTACGGCTGCCTGGGTGGCCATTGAATGGATCAGGGAAGGCCGTCCGAAACTCCTTGGTTTGCTCACCGGATCGATTGCGGGATTGGCAACCATCACCCCTTGTGCCGGATTCGTGCCAATGTGGGCAGCACCAATTATCGGGATTGCCGCCGGTGTGACCTGTTACCTTGCGGTGCAGCTGAAAAACAAGCTGAAATGGGACGACGCACTCGATGTTTGGGGAGTCCATGGCATCGGAGGAGTGCTGGGAACAATTCTCCTGGGCGTATTTGCCACCAAGATGATCAACCCGGCAGTAATGACCGAAGGACTGTGGTTTGGCGAGAGTTCATTCTTCTTCAAACAGCTTATCACGGTGGTAGCTGCCTCTGCCTACGCCTTTATCTTCACCTACATCATGCTGGCCCTTATTAACCTGATAACTCCTGTCAGGGTAACCCACGAACACGAAAAAGCAGGACTGGACGTTGCCTTACACGGCGAAAAAGCATATGACGAAGGATCACTCTGATCCGGCATCATAGCGTTGAATAACCCAAAAAACTGTCTTGAAAGCACTCGCTTTTAAGGCAGTTTTTTATTTAAGGCTGCTAATACTGATGGACCGAGTTTCTGGATGTCATTTTTGCTGATAAAGTCTGTGGCGCCAGCTTTCAGGCACTCTTCACTGATTTCTCCGCTGGTTGACCCTGTAACAAGTATGAACGGGGTAAGCGGGGCATGTTCGATGGTTAGCCTGAGCGCAGAATGCCAGTCAAATCCAGGGATGCTGAAATCAGATATGATAATATGAGGTTTAAACTCAAGCAATGCTTTCTCGAAAGCGGCCTTTTCATCAACAATCTGAAACTCACAACCATCCAGCACTTTCTTAATCTCCCTTCTTACCAGATAAGCATCAGATGGAAGATCTTCAATTTGTAATATCCGGTACATGGTGCTGAACGTGATTGAAAACTATTTTAAAAATAATCATTTGAGTTAAATTACTGCAAATTTAAAAATTATCGTCATATAAAATGCAACTTGCAGCATGCTGCTATGCGAATTCATTCTAACTTTGATCTTTTATTATGTTCCTTTGGCTATTGTTGAAATTCTGCGATGAAACAATTTACCTCAATCGATACAATAAAATCACACATCAAAGCCCTGAAAGAAGCGGGAAAAGTGATCGGATTTGTCCCCACCATGGGTGCTTTGCACCAGGGGCATCTCGACCTGGTAACCCGTTCAAAAAAGGAGAATGATATAACAGTTTGCAGCATTTTTGTAAATCCGATTCAGTTCAACAACAGGGAGGATCTGGCGAAGTATCCCAGGACCCCGGATGAGGATGCCATACTGCTTGAAAAATCGGGATGTGACGTGCTGTTTTCACCCACTGCAACCGAGATGTACCCTGAAAATGACCCTGTGTCCATAGAGTTGGAATTTGGATTCCTGGACAAGGTCATGGAGGGGAAATTCCGTCCGGGGCACTTCAATGGTGTGGCAATCGTGGTGAAAAAATTCTTTGACATCGTTCTGCCCGACAATGCCTATTTCGGCAAAAAGGATTACCAGCAGCTTGCTATTATTCGGTTCATGGTTAATGCACTGGGGATGCCTTTAAAAATCATCCCCTGCGAAACGGTCAGGGATGCGGATGGCCTGGCCTTAAGCTCACGCAATGCACGACTGACTCCTGCTGAACGAAGAGTGGCCCCGGTAATTTACCAGGTCCTTCGGTCGGTTGTTCGACAGGCAGGAGTTTTGCCGGTGAGCAAATTAAGAGAAAGAGCCATTAAAAACATAGAGGAGCACCCAGGGTTCAGGGTGGAATATCTTGAAATCGGGGATAAGGAGAGCCTGCTGCCGCTTGAAAATTGGGAGCATATGGATCGTGCTGTAGTGTTTGTTGCTGTTTTTCTGGGAGATGTGAGACTGATCGACAATATTGAACTTTTTTTGTAATTTTGCAGCATGATGCAGATTCAAGTATTAAAATCGAAGATCCATCGAGCCACTGTCACCGATGCCGATATCAACTATATTGGCAGTATAACCATTGACGAATTGTTGATGAAAGCCTCAAATCTCATTGAATTTGAGAAAGTACAGGTATTGAATATCAACAATGGCGAACGGATCGAAACCTATGTGATCAAAGGAGAGCCTGGAAGCGGCACCATTTGTTTGAATGGCGCTGCTGCCCGTAAATTTTTACCTAACGACCTGGTTATTATAGTCTCATATGCCTTGATGGATTTTGAGGAAGCAAAAAAATTCAGTCCCAGCATCGCTTTTGTTGATTCAAAAAACAAATTGGTCAGGGGTAAAAAAACACGGTAATGGCCGACTTTTCAATGGAAGAAACGCCCCGGACTAACCGGGCTGCTACCCTCATTAAATTTACACTTTTCCTCGGACTGGGCATTTTGATCATTTGGCTCTCGCTGAGAGGATTGACACCCGACGAACGTATACAGATCCTTCACTCTTTCAGGATTGCCAATTACAACTGGGTAGTACTTACCATTGTAATGGGAATCACCAGCCATTTGCTTCGTGCATTGCGATGGATGTTGTTTTTTGAACCGCTGGGGTATCATCCATCCCTGAAAAACACTTTTTTTGCAGTGATGGTTGGCTATTTTGCCAACATGGCATTTCCGAGACTGGGCGAGGTAACGCGCTGCGGTATTCTTGCTCGCTATGAAAATATTCCGTTCAACAAATCATTCGGAACAGTGATTACTGAAAGAGCCATCGACATGATCCTCTTCATTTTCCTCTTTTTCCTGATGATCGTTACACAGGCCGGAACCATCGGACATTACCTGAACACAAATATTTACCCGAAACTGGCAGAAAAATTCAACAACCCTATCTTCAGCAGGGTGGTGTTATTCTCGTCCATTGCACTTGGCATTCTTGCCATTATCATCATTTTTATGATGCGCAGAAAAATTGCCGCCTCAAGCCTGTTCCAGAAGGTCATCAATCTGATCAATGGGTTCTGGGAAGGATTGAAATCACTCAGTTTGATTAAAAAGCCAGGTTTGTTTATTTTCTATTCAATTGCAATCTGGACACTCTATTTTTTCATGCTGTATGTTTGCTTTTTCTGCTTCACCGATACAAGTTCGCTGAGTCCGGGTGCCGCACTTTCAGGACTGGTACTTGGCAGCGTGGGCATTATGATTACCCCGGGGGGAATTGGATTGTACCCGGCCATCATACAGGAAACCATGTTGCTTTATGGCATTGTTCGTACCACAGGACTGGCATTGGGTTGGATTTCATGGACAGCGCAGACAAGTATGATTTTAACATTGGGCGGCATCTCGCTTATTTTACTCTCATTCAATAACAAAAAAAATGGAAAGGCTTAGTATTATCAGGTCAAAGATATATTCCTGGGAACATCTGAAACGGCAAATTGCCTTATGGCGCTTCAAGGATAAATCGATCGTTTTTTCAAACGGATGCTTTGACGTTCTGCACCTCGGACATGTGGAGTACCTTGCCAAGGCCCGCGACCTTGGCGACATCCTGATCGTCGGGCTCAACTCCGATGATTCGGTGCACCGCATCAAAGGCGCCCACAGGCCGGTTAACAATGAGGAAGCACGGGCCATTACCCTTGCAGCGATGACATTCGTGGATGGTGTTGTCATGTTTGATGAAGATACACCTTATGAACTGATTAAACTCGTCCAGCCCGATATCCTGGTTAAAGGAAAAGATTATGAAGGGAAAGAGATTGTTGGCAGCGATATCGTGAAAACACGCGGCGGCCAGGTGGTAACCATTGAACTCACCAAAGGATATTCCACCACACACACCATCGAACTGGCCCAGAAAGTCCACCTGTAACCCTTCAGAAAAACACTATCCGTTTACCTGTTTACCCGTTTACCCGTTTACCAAATACCCATATGTCCAAACTCAAAACAGCCTTTTTCTGCCAGAACTGCGGGGCACAGGCTCCCAAATGGATGGGAAAATGCAACGCATGCGGGGAGTGGAATACGTTTGTAGAAGAGGTCATTCAGCGGGAAGAGAAAAGTTCAGCCGTTCCGGGTTTGAGGGATCCACGCTCGGTTGCACCTGTCAGGATTTCAGAGGTTACCTTCAGCCATGAAGCACGGATCAATACACACGACCAGGAGTTAAACCGGGTTCTCGGCGGAGGCCTTGTCCCCGGATCACTTACCCTTATCGGTGGAGAGCCCGGAATCGGCAAATCAACATTGATGCTGCAGGTTGCGCTGAAATGCTCCGACCGAACGATCCTTTATATTACCGGGGAGGAGAGCGACCAGCAGATCAGGATGAGAGCCGAAAGACTCGGTATCGTGAACGAAAACTGCTACATCCTCACCGAAACCAACACCCAATCGATTTTCCGGCACCTCGAGACACTTCATCCCGGGGTTATTATTGCCGACTCCATTCAAACCTTGCAAACTGACACCATCGAGTCGTCGGCCGGCAGTGTATCCCAGATCAAGGAGTGCGCCGCAGAGATGCAGAAATACTCGAAGAACACCAATACACCGGTATTCCTGATCGGCCATATCACCAAAGATGGCAGCCTTGCCGGCCCGAAGATCCTCGAACATATGGTTGACACCGTGCTGCAGTTTGAAGGTGACAGGAATTATGGTTACCGAATTCTCCGGTCGTTGAAAAACCGGTTCGGATCAACCTCAGAACTTGGAATCTACGAGATGAACGATGCAGGGTTGCGGGAAGTTTCCAATCCTTCCGAGATCTTGCTCAGCCAACGCGACGAAGCAGTGAGCGGCATTGCCATTGCTGCCATGATGGAGGGCCAGCGCCCGATGCTGATCGAAACACAGGCATTGGTAAGTACTGCGGTTTACGGCACTCCTCAACGCTCCACAACCGGTTTTGATGCCCGCCGCCTCAACATGCTGCTCGCCGTTCTGGAAAAACGGAGCGGCTTCCGGTTAGGCAACAAAGATGTTTTCCTTAACATTGCAGGGGGCATCAGGGTGGAAGATCCGGCCATCGACCTGGCTGTAGTGGCTGCGGTGTTGTCCTCGAACGAGGACACCCCGGTCGACTCAAAAACCTGTTTTGCAGCCGAAGTGGGCCTCAGTGGAGAGATCCGCCCTATCAACCGCGTAGAACAACGGATCTCCGAGGCAGACAAGCTGGGCTTCAGCCGTATTTTCATCTCCAGGTACAACACCAAGGGGCTTGACTTCAAACGGTATTCGCTGCAGATCATACCGGTTGCCAAGATCGAAGAGGTTCACCGAAAACTGTTTTCGTAAGATTGGCCGGGTAGTATCCCCATCAGGAACCACCACCGGGTTCAAGCTCCTTCAATATCCTGTTTACATCTTCTTCCGTTGAGGTCAGTTTGTTTTTGCATATTTTAATAAGCAGCGCCGCCCGTTTTACCTTTGCAGAGAGGAGATCAACCGAGATTTCCCCGCCTTCAATTTCAGCGACGATCTCCTGAAGCTCGTCAAATGCTTCTGTGTAACCTGGTTCTTTAGTCATTGTTTTCCGTTATTTTCCCTGATTGTATCGTACTGGTTATCTCCCCATCGCCAAGGATGGTCTTTAAGGTAGATCCGGCATTCGCCTCCCCAACCGATTTCAACGCTTTCCCGTCAACGATTGAGATACTGTAACCTCGGTTTAACACATTTACCGGGTCAAGCAACCTGATATTCCGCTCCATCCCGGCTAAGGTGACCGAATGAGATTGTATAAAACTGCCTGTTCTCAGCCTGGCCATGTCAATGACAGCGGTCAAAACATTTTCATGGTTTTTTAATATACGCGCTGAGCCCTTTTCCACCAGCCGCTCACGCGCACTGATCTCCTTTTCACGTTTTTGTTGCAGGAAAAAGGCCGACTCCCGTTGAAGATCCCTTACCTTCTGCTTTATTTCACTCTTTTCATGCGCCAGTGTTGCAAATGTCACAGATTTGAAAAAGCGAACAGTATTCAGCATCCTTATCTCATTCGCATGGAGCATCCCTGATACCTTCTCCCTGATCCTAACCGAAGCAGAATTTAACGGAACAGCGAAGTTATGAAACCGCTGCAGCAGGTAATCGGCCAGATCGGTGGGCGTTATGGTGTTTTTAAATGATACCATCTCTGCAACCGTTTCATTGGTTGAATGACCAATTCCGGTAATTACGGGTAACGGAAACAGCGCTATCGCCTTTGAAAGGTCATAATTGTTGTAACAGGTCAGCCCAACCTCCCCTCCGCCCCCTCGGATAATGGCCAAAGCATCAAAGTGATGCTTCACTTTTCTGATCCGTTCCAGCTGCCAAAGGATCGATTCCACTGCATTTTCACCCTGCAGGATCGCCGGAAAGAGCATATGGAAAAATGAATAACCCCACTCGTTTTCATCTATCACCGACCGGAAATCGGCATAGCCCTTACTGGTAGAAACAGAGATGATCGCCAGGCGTTGCGGAAGAAGCGGAAGTTCTAATGACCTGTTGGCATCAAAAACTCCATCCTGGTGCAGCTTTTCGATGGTTTGCAGTTTCTCCTTTTCAAGTTCTCCCAGCGACCAGGAAGGATCAATATCCAGGATCCGCAGGCTCAGGCCATAAACCGGGCTGAAGGTTATTTTGGCACAAAAGAGGATTTTAATGCCGTTTTTAAGCGGTTCCTTTAAAACCGTCAGAAAATGTTCATTGATCCGCTGAAAATCGTCCTTCCAGATGGTGGATCTCATCTCCGCGACAATTTTGCCATCGACCTTTTCTACCAGGTCGGGGTAGCAGTGCCCCGACTGGGGATAGTGGTTCAGCCGGTTCATTTCAGCTTTGATCCAAAACGAACTCGTATACCTATCTGACAGGGTTTTCTGAATGCTCAGCGCCACCTCTGAGAGGGAGAAGATGGTACGGTCGGAGGATTTTACAGGCATCAGTGGGCGAATCTCAATTTACGATTTACGATTGGACGATTTACGATTTACGATTTGGTGCTACACGCGGGTGGCCCGGATGATATCGGCAAAGATCCCTGAGGCGGTCACATCGGCTCCGGCGCCGGCACCTTTGATTACCAGGGGCTGAAGCGCATAGCGATTTGTGTAAAAAAGCACGACGTTGTCTTTCCCGTAGAGATGGTAGAGGTCATGATCTTTACCGATGTGCTTTAAACCCACCGAAGCATGGCCATTTTCGAGGGTCGCCACAAACTTCAGTTTGCAATCCTCCTCGCAGGCCTTGCGGTATAGCGCCTGGAAATGCTGTTCATGAACCTCCATCTCCCGGTAAAAATTGGCGACATCCCCAATCATGCATGATTCGGGAAGGAAAGAGGTGCTGGAAATCTCCTCCATCTCCATGACAAACCCGGATTCGCGCGCCAGGATGAGAATTTTCCGCATCACATCGGTGCCGCTCAGGTCGATGCGCGGATCGGGTTCGGCATAACCCTCATCCTGGGCACGTTTAACAATTTTTGTAAATGGCACAGTGCCGTCATAGTTGTTGAACACAAAGTTTAAAGTGCCCGACAACACTGCCTCGATCCTGTTGATTTTATCGCCGCTGCGCATCAGGTCGTTCAACGTTCCGATAATGGGCAACCCGGCGCCAACATTGGTTTCGAACAGGTAGGATGTATTGTATTCCCTGGCCAGGTTTTTCAACAATTCAAAGTTCTTGAAGGAGGAGGAGCTGGCAATTTTGTTGCATGCCACCACCGCCACACTTTTTTTCAACAGGGAGGCATAGGACCCTGTCACCGGTTCACTGGAGGTTACATCTACAAAAACGGGGTTTCGCAGGTTCTTTTGTACGATGAATGCCATGAATTCCGGTAAATTCATAGGGGTTCCGTGATTCAGTGTCTCCTTCCATTCCTGTAGGTTAATCCCCTCTTCGTCAAGAACCATCTTTCGGCTGTTACATATGCCTACCACCCTCAGCTGCAATCGCAGGTGATTGAGAAGATACTGCTGCTGCTCCATTAATTGCGTCATCAACCGGCTGCCAACATTGCCAATCCCCACCACAAAGAGGTTCACCTGTTTATAGGCCGTTTCAAAAAACTCCTCATGCAGTACGTTGATCGCCTTCTTTACATCCGTGGTGCTGATTACCGCCGAGATGTTCTTTTCGGATGAACCCTGGGCGATGGCACGGATATTCACACTGTTGCGGCCCAGGGCTCCAAACATCTTCCCGCTGATGCCTGTGTGGTTCTTCATGTTGTCGCCAACCAGTGCAATGATGGAGAGACCTGTTTCCATTTGCAGTGGTTCAACCTTGCCTGCCAGTATCTCGTTGGCGAACTCCTCGTCAACGGCTTTTTTCGCCTTCCCGGCATTGCTTTCGTCGATTGCAGCACAGATGGAGTGTTCAGAGGAACTTTGCGTGATCAGGATCACGTTGATCTTCTCTTCGGAAAGGGCGCCAAAGAGCCTTCTCGAAAACCCCGGAATCCCAACCATGCCGCTTCCTTCGAGGCTGAGGAACGCCATTTTTCCGATGCTGGAGATCCCCCTCACCATGTTTGTATTCTCAGAGACACTGCTTTCGATGAGGGTGCCATAATCTCCCGGGGAAAAGGTATTTTTTATCCAGACGGGAATTTCCCGTTTCATCACCGGCTGGATGGTTGGAGGATAGATCACCCGGGCGCCGAAATGGGACAGCTCCATGGCCTCCTTGTAAGATATATATGGGATTGCCTTTGCATTCGACACGAGCCGCGGATCGGCAGTCATCATGCCGCTGACATCTGTCCAGATTTCAAGGACTGACGATCTGCAGCCTGCAGCAAGGATTGCTGCCGTATAATCAGAGCCTCCACGCCCCAGGGTTGTAGTAATTCCATTAGGATCAGAAGCAATAAATCCCGGGACAATGTACAGTTGTGCAGGATTCCGGTCGATAAAACTCCTGAAGCTGCTGAAGGTATGGTCAAAGTCGGGAGCGGCGAATCCGAAAGAAGAATCGGTCCGGATTATTTCGCGTGCATCCAGCCATTGATTGGGAGTTTGAAACGCATCAAATGCTGCTGAGATAATCATGGAGGAGAGTAGTTCCCCCATGCTGACAATCCCGTCCTGGGTGCGCGGGGAGAGCTCACGGAGCAGATATACCGCCTCACAGATATGTTCCAGTTCACTGCACCTCTCTCCGACAACCCGGAGCAACTCCCCGTGACGGGCATCCGGAAGAAGCTCCCTGACAACCGTCACATGGCGTTGACAGAAACCGTTTAATTTTTCCTTATAGGATGGATCGTGTGAAGCTGCCAGCCTGCCGGTCTCGATGAGCAAGTCGGTGGCTCCACCCAGGGCTGAAACCACTACGATCGTCTTTTCCTTCTGGCAGGCCTCTTGTACAATTTCAATTACCTTCCTGATATTTAGAGCATTGGCCACCGAAGTGCCGCCAAATTTTAATACTTTCATGTTTATACAGACTAAAATTGAATTACAAAGATATCAATATGTAGGCACCCGCTTCAACTTTCCGCCAAATCTTGAGTCTTGATATTGCAGGGAAGGGAATCTCAATTTCCTTAACTTTGTAAAAGAAAAAACAAAAAAAAGCTGAGATGCCTTTTATTCCAAAACTTCTGCTGACCTCGGTTGCCATCCTCATAGCAGGCTACCTGCTGCCCGGAGTGCATGTAAACACCTTCTGGACAGCATTGCTGGTGGCACTGGTTATCAGTTTCCTGAATGTATTTCTGAAACCGCTGATGGTGGTCCTTACCATCCCATTTACTGTTATGACCTTCGGTTTATTTTTGCTGGTCATTAACGCGCTGATCATCATGATTGCCGGGTCATGGGTCAAAGGGTTCAAAGTCGACGGGTTCTGGTGGGCGATGCTCTTCAGCATCATCCTCTCTATTATTTCTTCACTGTTGGAAAGCCTGGTTAAACACGATGAGAGTTCGCGCAATTACTGAGAAAAAAGAGCTTGTTGATGTCATTCAGCGAAGCCAGTTTTGTCATCTTTCCATGGTAGACCTGGAAGGAAATCCTTATGTCATCCCGATGAATTTCGGTTATAAGGACGACGTGATTTACCTTCACGGGGCGAAGCATGGCAAAAAGATCGACATTCTGAATCAACATCCCCAGGTGTGCATCAATTTTACGACCGATCACCTGCTGAGGTATCAGAATGAGGAGGTAGCCTGTTCCTGGAGCATGAAATACCGCAGTGTCCTCTGTTATGGCCGGGTGGAATTCATTACCGACCCGGAAGAGAAGATATCAGCGTTCCACATTGTCATGGCACAATACACCCAGGGTGAATTCAAATTCAACCCACCAGCCATTCGCGAGGTTTGTGTATGGAAAGTGGTGGTTTCCACCTACGAAGGCAGGGCTTACGGCTATTAAACCGGGTTTATTTCGACGTTGAAATACTATTTAACACGCTTAAACACGATAAGTTCCCCTAAGTCATTGCCCTCCTGGGTAAAGACAAGGCGACTCTTTATGAACTGGTAATGGTACGCCTGGCCGCTTAACAACAGACCGATATTAACACCCTGGTCCTTGCCGGGACAGGCCATTTTTGTGCCGGAGATATTTGAGAAGGTAATGGTATTGGTTGTTGCTGTAAAAGTTCCGCCTATGCTGTTGCAACCATCGTGTCCGCCAACCCGCTGTTCCTTCACAACAAATTCAAGGGCGGGCACGCCCCTTGCGTAATCTCCGGCAATTAAGGCTGATCCTTTTACCTTTTCCACAACCCAGTTGCCTCCGAGTTTCGGGTCGGGATCCATGGCGGGGTTGTGAACCTCTTCTATGGCGCTGGCGTTGGTCCCTTCACCAGCTTCTCCCGTTGGCATCCCGGTAAGAATATACCTGTCGGCAGTGGCCCCTTTAATCCTTTTCCCCTCTGCATCAAGCATCAACAACCCCTGTGGATGCCATTTGAAATATTTGAAACCAGGGCCTTTCTTTTCAAGGATAAGAACCCCGTCGTTGCGGATGGAAAATTTCCCATGCTCGTTGAAGGGAGTTGCAGATTTTCCCACATAGACCATCCTGCAAGCGTAAGTCGAATCCTGGTTAAACCTCAGTTTGTAACTTATCTTTTCACAATCAGCACATGGAAGAAATCCGGAATATACTCCAGTAAGCGACTTATAATCCAACACCTTGCCGGAATCACCGCTTGCGGCTGTTTTGGAGGATTTACACCCGGCGAACCCAATTAAAAGGAAAACGACAAGAATCAAAGATATTTTGTACATGTTTATTTATTAAAATGAATTTTAAGTTTATAAAGCTACAAAAATATTTGCCTTGCGTCTACATTCATTCTGAATTCGGAGTGTAAAAAAGAGGTAGTCTTAAAAGTGTTTTTTTAACCATCAAGGACACCAAGTCAAACACAAAGAGATGCTAAGTGTCTGAATATCATCTATGTTTAATTTGTATTCTTTGTGCAGTACTTTGTGATACATTGTGGTTAAAGATTTTCGAGACAGCCTCTTAACCAAACAGATAACTCTCTATTAATTCCCCCGATTTTTGGTGAGTAATCCGTCCTCCTTCTACTTAATAAAGGGTCAGGGGGATGAGGTCCTTTTCCTTTTTTTCTAATATAATTGTTCCTTTCCGGGTTTCGCCCTGGGAGCCAATCCGCTCTTCAACCGGATGACCTGGTTGTGAAAACAAGGGAAATTTGCATAAAATCAGAACGATTTAAGGAAGTGGCTACTTCAGTTTGAACACCATCCCGATATTGGCATAGGTCGAATTATAGCCAACTTCGCCGTTCACTCCGAGCGTTTTGGTAAAAAAATAGGAGGCGCCAAAAAAGATACCGAAATAGGGATAGACCGGGGTATTGCCATAGATTCCGGGGCCACTTCCGGCTCCATGGGCACAAAATCCGATCCCGAGAGGCAGACCACCGTAAGTGTCCAACCCCTCCACATCCCAACCATAGTGATAGGCACCCCGTGCTCCTACGATAAAATTAAACCATGATTCGTTGTAGTTGTTGATGCCATAATGCTGGTTGAAAAAGGAGATGGTTGCTTCACCTCCTAAAGTGATCACACCAGGGCCCAGATCCCACATTCCTGCCTCAAACGAGCCTTTCAGGGCAGGTCCTACCCCATCTCCATTGTGAAACATGTGGGTGCCCGACCCTATCCCGGCATTGATAACCCAGGTTCCCAGCCGAACAGGATCAAGTGGCCCTGCGGCTTGTGAAACGCCGTACAACCCGCCTAAAACAATAACAATCAATAATCTGCATTTCAACAGCTTGTTCATATGTTGTGTGTTTTTCTACAAAGGAATAAACGTCATGATTCGACAAAATGATATATCAGGCGGCTCTTTTTTTTATGGTAGGTATGATAATTCGGGTTGTAATGCCACGAAGTCAGAAAGGCACCAAGTTACACAAAGTGCTGTTTTTCTACACCTTAAACCTTGTGTAACTTCGTGCCTTTGTGCCTTGGTGGCTACATTAAACCTTTGGCTTAAGGAACCAGCCGCAAAGCTGCCCGAAACCCCAGCCGATCAACCCGCCTGCAATCCAACCTGCCACGACATCAAGGGGATAATGAACACCAAGGTAGATCCGGGTATAAGCCATGAAAACAGCCCAAAGGATCATCAGAATCGGGAAATACCTGAAAGGGCTTCCGAGGAGAACAATCATAAAAACTGCAATGGCCATATTGTTGGAAGCGTGGGCAGAGTAAAACCCCATCTGTCCCCCAAGGTATCCGTTCACAGTATGCACTGCGGTAAGCCCTGGTTCATGGGATGGCCGCGGACGTGCCACAAACTCCTTGACAATGTTGGATAACTGGTCGCTGACAATGATCATCAGCGCCACAAAAAGTACAACCCATACCGTTTGCCATCTGTAGCGGCGAATCAGAAGGTAAAGGAGTAAAAGGTATAGTGGCAGCCAAATGTTTGAGTTGGTCCCCCAAACCATGACCTGGTCAAAAAATGGACAATTCAACCCGTTTAAAAACAGGAAAACCGCCTGATCAAATGCCTTAATGGTTTCCAACACGCGCTATGTTTACCCCGGGAATGTCAATCCCCCATCAATCGTAAATCGTCAATCGTCCACTCCTAAATCCCCTATACCTTTCGGTTCAACTCCTCCCATAGGGTCTTCTTCAGCCGCTCCAGCCCGGTTTGCTGATGCGATGAGATAAATACCGTCGGTATCGCAGGCAGATCTTTTTCCAGCTCATGAATGATTTCATCATCTGCAAGGTCAGATTTGGTGACAGCAAGCACCCTCGTTTTATCCAGGAGTTCAGGGTTATACTGTGCCAGTTCATTCAACAGGATCTCATACTCTTTTCGGATATCCTTTGCATCAGCCGGAACCATGAACAGGAGGGTGGAATTCCGTTCAATGTGCCGCAAAAAGCGCAATCCAAGTCCCTTCCCCTCATGCGCCCCTTCAATGATACCAGGTATATCGGCCATCACAAAGGATTTGTTCTCATGATACCGCACAATACCCAGGTTTGGAACGAGCGTAGTGAATGGATAATCGGCAATCTGCGGCTTTGCGGCTGAGATGACCGATAACAGGGTGGATTTTCCTGCATTGGGAAATCCCACCAGTCCAACATCGGCCAAGAGCTTCAGTTCAAGCACCTTCCAGAACTCCAGGCCGGGTTCCCCCGGCTGGGCAAATTTGGGGGCCTGTCGGGTCGGAGTTTTAAAATGGTCATTCCCAAGCCCTCCGCGTCCTCCCGGAACAATGATATAGGTTTGCCCCTCTTCGGTGATCTCACATTCAAATTCGTTGGTCTCGGCATCGCGGGCTACGGTGCCCAACGGGACATCGATGATCACATCCTTTCCATTTGCCCCGTGCATGAGTTGTTTCGATCCGGCGCCTCCGTGTTCGGCCTTGAGATGCTTGGTAAACTTCAGGTGGAGCAGTGTCCAGAACTGGCTGTTTCCCCGAAGGATAACATGTCCGCCACGCCCGCCGTCACCACCATCAGGTCCGCCATGCGCATTGGTGCGGGTACGCATAAAATGCCTTGATCCCGCACCTCCGTTCCCGGAAGCGCAATGGATTTTTACATAATCAACAAAGTTTGAATCTGACAAAATGGAATTTGGATTTGTGTGAATTAATTATTGTTTGATGACGGAACAAAGCTGACTAAAAATATCATCAATGGTTCCAACCCCGTGAACTTCCTGGTACAGGTTTTTATCTAAGTAATAGTCTATCAGTGGTTTTGTGTGGTGATGATACTGCACTAGCCTGTTCTTGATCACCTCTTCGGTATCATCCTTACGGCCCTGTTCCATGGAACGTTTTAACAACCGCTTCACCAGCTCCTCTTCGTCTACCTCCAGTGCAAGCACAAGGGTAACCCCCTGGCCATGTTTCTGCAACATGATGTCGAGTTCCTGCGCCTGGTTTAAGGTACGCGGAAACCCGTCGAGCACGAACCCTTTTACCGTGCTGTTTTTAACAAAAACCGATTCCATGATCTCTATCAGCAAGTCATCAGAAACAAGGTGCCCGGCATCCATCACCGATTTGACCTTCAGTCCCAATGGTGTTTTCTGACTCACCTCTGAGCGGAGGATATCACCGGTGGAAACATGCTTCCAACCAAATTTTTCAGCAATTTTAACAGCCTGGGTTCCTTTCCCGGCACCCGGCGGACCAAATAGGATCAGATTGAACATAGATTTTAGTTTTTTAGAGGGATTAAAAACTGGGGTTTATTGGGGGTTGTTTAGTGACAGGGTGACAGGGTGACAGGGTAACAAGGTAACAGGGTAACAGAGTGACAGGGTCATATAGGATGGTTTCTGGTCATTCTACAATTTTGTATATATCAGGAAGGTTACGGCCATAGCCGTTGTAGTCGAGGCCATAGCCAACAATAAAATCGTTGGGGATGGTGATCCCGGTATAATCGATGGTAAAATCTTTGCGGAAAGCTTGTGGTTTAAAGCAAAAACAGGCAACTTTAATACTGGCCGGATTTTTCCGGCTGACATCTTCAAGCAGTTTATCCATGGTTATGCCGGTATCGACAATATCTTCCACAATGATCACATGCCTGCCATTCAGTTCTTCATCAACACCGATCAGTTCTTTGACCTTGGAAGTTGTGATGGTTCCTTCGTAGGAGGCAAATTTCACAAATGATATTTCACAGGGGATGGTAATTTTGCGCATCAGGTCGGAGGCAAAGATAAAAGCACCGTTCAGAATAGCCAGCAACAGGGGATTTTTTCCCTCAAAATCCCTGTTGATCGAATCAGCGACCTTTTGCACCGCCACATCAATTTCTTCCTTGCTGATAAACTTCTCAAAAACCAATTCCCTCACCTGTACCTTTGTCATAATCAGTGATATGTTACTTTTGCACAAAGGTAGACAAAATATATCTACTTTTGCGGCTCAACCAGAAAACTGAAATTA
This sequence comes from Bacteroidales bacterium, assembly GCA_049317265.1. Lineage (GTDB taxonomy): Bacteria > Bacteroidota > Bacteroidia > Bacteroidales > FEN-979 > CAIVAT01. Next base: position 4,496 of record JBMOIP010000005.1, on the reverse strand, counting down.
TGGAAGCCAAAGTCAGCATTATCATGGGCAGCACTTCCGACCTCCCGGTGATGGAAGCGGCCGCTAAATTTCTCAACGACATGCACATCCCTTTTGAGATGAATGCACTCTCGGCACACAGGACGCCTGATAAGGTGGAGGAGTTTGCCAAAAATGCTCACTCACGCGGGATTCGTGTCATCATCGCGGCTGCCGGCATGGCCGCCCACCTGCCCGGCGTGATTGCAGCAATGACCACCCTGCCCGTGATTGGCGTTCCAATAAAAGCCTCACTGGAGGGTCTCGACGCGCTGTTAGCCATTGTCCAGATGCCTCCCGGGATCCCGGTGGCCACCGTGGGGATCAACGGAGCACAGAATGCCGCCATTCTTGCCGCTGAAATTCTTGCCACATGCGATCAGGATCTTCACAAAAAGCTTGTCAGTTTCAAAGAAGATCTTAAAAAGAAGATCATTAAAGCGAACGAGGAGTTGGAAGGGGTGAAGTTTGAGTACAGGGTGGGGTGAAAGTGACCGGGTTACAGGGTTACAGGATTACAGGTGTGAAGGTTACTTCTTACGGACAACCATCAGTCCATCCCTAATGGTCACTATCATCTGTTCCACTCTTTCGTCGCTGCAGACAAATTCATTGAACTCCACGATGCCTTGTGTGTCTTTATCCATTTTTGATGGGTCTCCGGTAACCTTGCCATCCCATAGCACATTGTCGGCAATGATAAACCCGCCTGGCCGGACCATGGGTAAAACCATCTTGTAATAATTCAGATAGTTCGGCTTATCGGCATCGATAAATACAAGGTCCCAGGCTTCACGGAGGGTCGGGATAATTTCCAGTGCACTTCCGATGTGCAACCTGATCACCTCTTCAAGCCCTGCCTCATGAATAAACTTCTGAATCCCATCCTCAAGTTCCGGATTTACTTCAATGGTATGCAATATGGCCTTTCCCTGCTCCCATGGGTGCACTGCCTGTGATACAGGCTTCCCGGCAGGCATCAGCCCGAGCCCCATTGCAATCGCCGAATATCCCGTGAAGGTTCCGATCTCCAATACCCGTTTGGGGCTGATCATCTGAACGATCATCCTCAGGAATGTTCCCTGCACGTGACCCGACAACATCTGCGGGTAAACCTGTGAAAGATGGGTCTCGCGGTTCAGTTTGGCCAGCAGGGGGTGTTCCGGCGTGGTATGGCATTCTGCGTAATCCAAAAGTATATCTGTCATCATCCGACTGCAGTGTTTAATTAAATTACAAAGGTAATGTTATAAACAGGAGGCTGCTCCGGAATGTCATTATCCTGGTGCGCGAATATTCCTTAGATTTGCCCTTCACCAGAAAGATAAGCCATGCGCAAACTTGAATTCAAACAATTTTTACCGGTTAACGCCGAAGAAGCATGGATTTTTTTCAGCAATCCCGGCAATCTCAGTAAGATCACCCCCGCGAAGATGAACTTTGTCATCACCTCCAACCTGCCTGCAAAAGTATATCCCGGGCTGATCATCACCTATAAAGTTTCACCGCTGCTCGGAATCCCCATGACCTGGGTAACTGAGATCACGCAGGTGAAGGAGCCTTTTTTTTTCGTGGATGAACAACGCGTGGGGCCCTATGCCATCTGGCATCATGAACACCATTTTGAAACGATTGAAGGGGGAATCATGATGACAGACAAACTGTTTTACAAAGTTCCGCTTGGCATATTCGGCAACCTGCTCGACATTTTGTTCATCCATAAAAAGGTAAAGGGAATCTTTAAATACAGGGAAAAATACCTGGCGGGCAATGCTATTTGAAAGTCAGCATGCTTAACCGGTTCTCTTCGAAGATCTCGTTTGCGATGGCAATAAGTTCTTCTGCGCTGGTAATTTCAATACGCCCGATGATCATCTCAATCGGGTCGAAGGAGTCTTGCAAAAGGTAGCTCTTCCCCATAGCCAGCATTGTTGCCAGGTTCGACTCCTGCCCTATGGCCAGTTGCCCGATAATTTGCTTCTTGATGGTATGGAGCTGGACAGGACTCAATTTCTCCTCCCGCAGACGTTTCAGCTCCTGATATAAGATCGTCAGGGCTTTTTCGTAATGAACCGGGTCTGTACCAAAATAAATTTGAATAATCCCGGCATCGGAGTAGGCTGTATAGTTTGATTCGTTATGATAGGTCAGCCCATTGCGTTCACGAAGTGCCAGCGATAACCGGGAGTTCATAATTGGTCCGCCAAGCATATTGTTGAGCAAAGCCAATGGGATTCGTTGCTCATTGCTGAATCCGTAAGCCGTTGACCCGACTATGCAGTGGACCTGCGAGTTTTTTTTCCGGACGCTTTTTACGAATGGACTATAGCCACCGAAGTTGATCCGGGGATGACTTTGCCCACGGTCTGGCTGGTCACAGAAATATTTGGCGACCAGCTTCGTGAGTTTTTTGAAGTCGATTTTACCGACAGATACGATCACAACCTCATTCAACCGGTAATTTCGATGGATAAAATTCAGGATGTCCTGCTGTTTAAGCTTTTTAATGCTGACTGCAGTCCCAAGGATATTCCTCCCCAAAGGATGCCCCGCAAAAACAAGATCCTCAAAATCATCAAAAATCTGCTCATCCGGCGTGTCCTGGTATGACCTGATCTCATCCATCACCACCTGCTTCTCCCGCTCGAGCTCCTTTTCAGGAAACACCGAATGAAAGAAAATATCCTGGAAGAGTTCCAGGGTTCGGTCGTAAAACTCGCAAAGGAAGGAGGCATGGATACAGGTCTCCTCCTTTGAAGTATAGGCGTTGAGATCGGCGCCAATGTTTTCCAGGCGGTTCAATACCTGGAAAACACTGCGCTTTTCGGTGCCTTTAAAAATAGTGTGTTCAATGAAATGGGCTACGCCAAGTTCAGTCGGGGTTTCATCCCTTGAACCGGCATGAATGAAGATGCCGCAATGTGCCACCCTGTTTTGAACAGGATGATGAACCAGCCTGATGCCGTTGGGTAGCGTGAGAGTTTGTAACTCCATCAACTATTTCCGGCTTTCGATAAGGATCTCAAGCAACTTAATACCTGCTTCGGAGACAACCGTTCCCGGGCCGAAAATGGCTGCAGCACCTGCCTTGTATAGAAAATCATAATCCTGTGGAGGAATTACACCACCCACAATCACCATAATATCTTCGCGGCCAAGTTTTTTAAGCTCTTCTATCACCTGTGGAACAAGTGTTTTATGGCCTGCGGCAAGGCTGGAGACTCCAAGGATATGGACATCGTTTTCAACTGCCTGTTTGGCGGATTCAGCGGGAGTCTGGAACAACGGGCCGATATCAACATCGAATCCAATGTCGGCATAGCCTGTGGCCACCACCTTGGCGCCCCGGTCGTGGCCATCCTGCCCCATTTTGGCGATCATGATACGAGGCCTGCGGCCTTCCATTTCGGCAAACCGGTCGGCAAGTTCCTTTGCCTTTGCAAAAGCTTCATTATCCTTCGATTCCGAGGAATAAACACCTGAAATACTACGTATCACTGCTTTGTACCTCCCATAGATTTTTTCGAGCGCAAATGAAATTTCACCGAGCGATGCACGTTTCCGGGCTGCGTCAATGGCCAGGGCCAGCAGGTTTCCTTCACCGGAAGCCGCAGAAACAGTTAGGGCTTCCAATGCTGCCGCCACCTCTTCGTTGTTGCGGTTGGCCCTCAGATGTTGCAACCGCAGCACCTGCGATTCACGAACGGCGGCGTTGTCAACATTGAGAATTTCGATCGGATCTTCCTTTTCCAGCCGGTTCAGGTTAACCCCTACAATTTTATCTTTTCCGGAATCAATCCGTGCCTGCTTGCGGGCTGAAGCCTCTTCGATGCGCATTTTGGGTATGCCTGTCTCAATGGCTTTGGCCATTCCACCGAGGACTTCAACTTCTTCGATCAGCGCCCAGGCTTTGTGGGCAATTTCATGGGTAAGCATCTCCACGTAGTAAGATCCTGCCCATGGATCGAGCGACCGGCAGATCTGTGTCTCTTCCTGCAGGTAGATTTGCGTGTTTCGTGCAATCCTGGCGGAGAAATCAGTTGGCAGGGCAATCGCCTCATCGAGTGCGTTGGTGTGCAGCGACTGCGTGTGTCCGAGCGCGGCAGCTAGCGCCTCCAGGCAGGTACGGGCAACATTGTTGAACGGATCCTGTTCGGTAAGGCTCCAGCCGGAGGTTTGCGTATGGGTGCGAAGCGCCATCGACTTCGGATTCTTCGGATTGAACTGCTTTACGATTTTTGCCCAGAGAATCCTGGCAGCGCGCATCTTGGCAATCTCCATAAAGTGATTCATCCCGGCTGCCCAGAAGAAGGAAAGTCGCGGTGCAAAGGTATCGATGTCCATCCCGGCATTGATTCCCGCCCGAAGGTACTCAAGCCCGTCGGCCAGGGTATATGCAAGTTCAATATCGGCGGTGGCCCCGGCCTCCTGCATATGGTACCCGCTGATGGAGATCGAATTGAACTTGGGCATGTTCT
>JBMOIP010000004.1:0-168178 GCA_049317265.1 Bacteroidales bacterium | reverse complement strand
CTGATTTTCCGTGTTCCTTAAATGCTTTCTTTTTTACTTCAGGTGCTAAATTCATCGCTGTACGTGTTGTTTCTGATTAACTTAATAGGCCTTTTAAACGGGCTGCAAAATTATGAATTTCTTTTGATATAACCAAATTATTCTTTACCGGAACAATATTTCTCCGGATGGCAAAAAAAAAACGGTACTTTTGATTATTTCTTTGCAAAAATAGTGAATTTTATGACAAAACTTAAAGATAAGACCGTTCTTATTACAGGAGGAGCTTCAGGAATTGGCCGCCTCATGGGAAATATGTGCCTGCATGATGGTGCCAGGCAATTGATTATATGGGACATAAACAAGGAGAAACTCGAAGAGACCGCCCGGGAATTAAGAACGTTGCATTTTACCGTTCACCCGTATGTGGTCAATGTGGCAAATGTCTCCGAGGTGATTGAAAATGCCAGGAAAATTAGGGCTGAAATCGGTGACGTGGATATTTTAATTAATAATGCAGGCATCATCACAGGAAACAGGGCCTTCAAAGATTTTACCCACACGGAGATCGACAAGATCATGGCAGTTAATACGGGAGCGCTTTTGCATGTGACCCTCGAATTCTTACCAGCGATGATCAGGAAAGGATCAGGACATGTGGTTAATATATCCTCTGCTGCAGGCATGTTGTCAAACCCATTGATGTCAGTCTACTGTGCCAGCAAATGGGCAGTGTCGGGCTGGTCCGAATCAATGAGGATGGAGCTCGAATCCGGGCGGACGGGAGTGAAGGTCACAACGGTCAACCCTTCCTATATTGATACCGGGATGTTCAAAGGTGTAAAAGTTAACCCCATCATGCCGTTGCTGAAACCTGACGAACTTGCGGGAATGGTGATCCGTGCCATAAAATCCGACAGGTTATTCGTTAGGGCACCCTTCATGGTGAAACTGGTGCCGTTCGTTAAGGGTATCCTGCCTGTAAGGTTGTTTGACCTTGTCGTGGGGAATTGGCTTGGTGTCTATTCTTCCATGAAAGAGTTCAAGGGGCATGGGGGCGGTGGAAAGTAATGTGTGACAAGGTAACAAGGTGACAAGGTAACAAGGTAATAGGGTGAATGTTTTTTAGGAAAAATGATGGTTATGATAGAGCAGGTTCGGTTGTCATGTGAAAAGCAGCACGGGTTTTTCAATACCCACAAAACCAAGGAGATTGGTTTCAGGATTGAGCAGCTGAAAGTGTTGAAAAAGGCGATATTAGCCTATGAAGAGCGGCTGTATGATGCACTTTGGAAGGATCTGCATAAATCAAAATTTGAGGCTTATGCCACGGAGATCGGACTGGTACTGACTGAAATTGGCGAGCACATTCGTCATTTACGGAAGTGGGCCAGGCCAAAGCGTGTTTTTACAAACCAGATGATCCATTTCTGGTCGACGAGCCGAATTTATAAGGAACCCTATGGCCAGGTGCTGATCATCGCTCCATGGAACTACCCTTTTCAGTTGCTCATCAATCCGCTGGTCGGCGCAATCTCTGCAGGGAACTGCATCACATTGAAGGCTTCGGAATATACCCCGCATGTGGCAGAGGTCATGGGAATGATGATCCGGGAATTCTTTCCCCCGGATTACATTACCCTGTTTGGCGGTGGCCGGGAGTCGAACCAGGCATTGCTTTCACAGGCATGGGATTACATATTCTTCACAGGAAGCCCTGTTGTCGGTAAAGTGGTGATGGAAGCCGCTGCCAAAAACCTTACACCGGTTTCGCTCGAACTCGGAGGCAAGAGCCCTTGCATCGTAGACAAGGATGCCAACCTGAAAATTGCTGCTGCCCGGATTGTTTGGGGTAAGTATATCAATGCCGGTCAAACGTGCATCGCTCCCGACTACCTGTTTGTTCATACATCGGTAAAATCGGAGCTGATGGAACTGATGAAGAAGAAAATCGTTGATTATTTCGGAGAGGACCCGAAATCCAGTCCCGATTTTGTCAGGATCGCTACCGTTGCTAAAACGGAACGATTGGCAGAATTTATTAAGGGAGCGCATCTCGTTGCCGGGGGACAAGTTGACCTTACTGAGAGGTATGTCGCCCCAACCATCATCGACCAGGTAACTCCCGACAGTCCCGTCATGCAGGAGGAGATCTTCGGACCCGTGCTGCCGGTTCTGGAATTCCGCGAGTTGTCTGAGGTGGTACACTACGTGAATACGCACCCTAAACCTTTGGCCCTCTACTATTTTTCTGACAGCAAAGCGAAACAGGAGGAGATACTTCGTACGACCTCATCCGGTGGTGGTTGCATCAATGAAGTTTTAATGCATATTGCCAACGACCGGTTGCCGTTTGGCGGTGTAGGTAACAGCGGGATGGGACATTACCATGGAAAATTCAGCTTTGAGGTCTTTTCTCATTCACGGTCCATCATGAAAAAAGCTAATTTTATTGATGTGCCCATCAGGTATGCCCCATATAAAAATAAGATCAGTCTGGTTAAAATGCTGATAAAATAGACATTATGGAAAACTTTAAAGAAGAGTTCAGGGTCAGGGGTGAAGAGTTGGTCGAAAAGGTCAAACAACTCATTCACGAGGGAAATGTACGCAGGATCATCATCAAAGATGAAGATGGCAAGGTTTACCTTGAATTACCGGTAACCTTTGGCGTGATCGGTGCAATATTTGCCCCCATGCTTGCAGCAGTAGGAGCCATTGCAGCCATGGTTGCACATTTGAAGGTTGAAGTGGTGCGTGATGAAGAACCTCCTGCCCCGGAGAAATAGTACCCTATTTAATATCGGTTGCTTTGGCCTCTTCCATGATCACATCATAGGAGTAACCTGAGCCGAAATCCTTGTTCAGCGAGATCACTCCGGTGAATGTGGCTGTTGTGCCAAGAACCAGTTTGTCGGTAGTGGTGATGGTCAGATCGAATTTTTCTGAAAAGTCGGTACCATCCTGCAGATGAACCCAGTTTTTATTCATGATCTGGTCATTATAACGCACAATAACGCCCCTGATGGTAACAGATTTACCAGCATATCCTCCCGGGTTTTTATAAAGGTCGGCAAGGGTAATGGCTCCCTTGGGAGGGGTAACGGAAACATCGGTCCACCGCTTAATTTCAACTTTCTGGGGCGTTTTGGGCTGTTGGGCTTCAGGAGCCGGTTCCAAACTTCCTTTTGGATCCTGTACGAAAAATATGGAAGGGAAGGTGCGGTTAAGCTCTTTGCTCACAAACTGTTTCATCTCATAAGCCTGGCTGTAATAGACTGAATCTCCAGGTTTTGAGTCATGCCTTACGATTGCCATCCAGAATTTTGCTTCATTCTCCTGCACCTGGAGGTAGGTGTAGTTTGATGTTTGAATGACCTCAGTCACTACTACGCCATGCACTCCCGGAGGCAACACTTTTGCTTTGCTCTTTTCACCGCTTCTGTAACAGGTGGTTACTACGAAAAATGCGCCAAGAATCAGTAAAACAACGGTGACGATAATTTTGGTTTTATTCATAGGGTCTCTTTTTGTTAAGGTTTTCAGGTTTCAGGATGCAAAGATAAAAAAATATCGGCCATGCCTCCTGAAATTGAATTAAAACCGTTGTGTTACGTTTATATACAGGCGGTTAAAGACAGAGGCTTTGTCGAAGGTTCCTTCATAATAGAGGCCGCACGACAACTTTTTCAGGATGCGCCAGGTGAAATTGATCTCCCCCATGTTTTGAACCAGTTTTGTCTCGCCACTGTAAAATTTATAGCTGACGTACCGGTAATCCAACCCGGTTGAAAGTTTTCCGGGAACCAGCTCCTTCGATATGCCAAGGCTGTATATTTTTCCTGACATGTAACTGGTTTCAAGGATGGTAGCGGAAAGGGTGGCGGCAATGTTAATTCCCGGAATATTGCTGTAAGTGAGATAACCATATAGATTTTTGGTTGCTCTCGGATCATTTTTACTGTCCCGGTATCCAAGGTTGACTCCGAGCGAAAGGAGTTTCACTGGCTGGTAATTAATCTGAAAAGTAAACCCCCTCACTGTAGCGGCGGCAAGGAGAGTGCTGACAATATCTTTATAGGTTTCGTAATAGATCACATTCTGACGTGTACTGTAGGAGATGGAGAGGGAGAGTTGCCTGATGGGCCTGTACCGTAGCGACAGGTATAAATTGGAAAGGGTTGGTGAATTGTTCTGCAGATAGGTTGTGTCTTTACTGACCGCAGTATCTACCTGGTTCATTGTTTTTTTATACAGGTCGACCTCAACGGACCCGAAGAAAAACAGGTTTTTAAGGAGGGCGTTGGTATGTTGCAGGTAGGCAAACCTGCGGTCGGTATTTCCGTTGTTCATCTGATCCATGAAGGCCACAGTTGTTTGCATGGAGCCATTTTTCCCGGCATAATCATGCGCAATATACCCGCCAAATTGTAGCAGGTTTGCATTGAAACTATAATTCCGGTAGTCCGGCCTGGTTCCGGCAAGCAGGCCCACTGTAAATGATCCCGCTTTCAGCTCATATTGAAGCCCGTCTATGGCGCCTGCATTCGAAATTCTCGGATTTATTTTTCGCCCAAGCCAGAAGTTGTGATGTTTGTTTGCCATATAATTTACCGACAAACTATAGATTTTCAATCCGTTGAAGATGTCATCCCGTACGGCGGTCCAATCTCCCAGCTTATGGGCAAATGAAACATAGGTTTCAGCAGAAAATTTGGAATTTCCAATATTTTCCATGGCCATGGCAAAGGTATATTTCATCCGCTGGCTGGCGCTGGCGGCATCTGAGAAATTCAGGTAGGAGGCAACAGACAGGTTTCCGGTTACGACTTGGGTCCTTGAAGTGTTTTTTGCCTGTTGAACCGTGACTGAATCCTTGCCTGGAACATTCAGAGGAACTACCGGTGCCGGAGTAATAATTTCATTTAATACAGGAGATTGGCCCTTCTTACCTTTCGAAAGCACCATGTCGCCCACTGCCAGCTTATCGGTGGAGATCGGAACACAAACACAGGAAATCGAAGAGATCTCTTTAACCGTAACCATGGGAACCAGGATCCCGTTTCGGCTTGTAAAAAGTGTGTCCCCCGGAGCGATGTTGTCAGTAGATTGAAACTTAATGTACACATTCTGGATGGTGACATAGGAGACCTTGCCTTCCCTGGTTTCAGACAGGTTCTGGCCCGTCAGTAACGTACAGAAAGATGAAAAAAGAAATATCAGGACGAAGTATCTCATACCGGCGCTATTCTTTACGATCAATACCATTCATCATTTTCGGGGAGGTTCCCTGGGGATGACAGTTGTAACAAGCGGCACTGTTGTATGAGTATCCGCTGATGCCCTGGTGCTTATTGTTCATGGTCGACTGGGAATGGCAGGAGGTTGTACAGGTAAACACAGCATAATTTCCGGGATTTGTATGACAATCAGCACAGGTGTTCCACTTGTTTTTATGTTTTCCGGAATAGATCGGGAAGTATTGTCCATCATGGTTCCAGTTTGCGGGGCTCCACGCTGATTGGGTGTGACAGTCAGCGCATGTGGTTGGAAACAGTGCAGCCGAATGCGGTGGGTTGGTGGTTTGATTGTAGTTTGTAAGATGGCAACCAACACAGGTATTAGGAGTTGTATTGTAGTTTCCGTTGTGGCAAGTGTTGCAATCTGTTGTAACATGGGCGCCGGCCAGAACATAGAAGTTGTTATGGATTGGGAAAGTAGCTGGTGTCCAGTTCGGGTTTGTGGTATGGCAGGTGTTACAGGTTGCAGGATAGTTGCCGGCTACATGGTTTGGGTTTGAGGAGGTATTGTAGTTGGGCTGGTGACATCCGGCGCAGGTGTTTGGCGTATTTACATAACTTCCCTGGTGACAGGCAAAGCAGTTGGTGGCGATGGCTGCATGTGCCCCTGTTAATGGGTAAGTGTTGTTGTGGTTGAAGTTTGATGGGGTCCACGCGTTCTGGGAGTGGCATGTTTCACAGGTTGTCGGGAAGTTTGCCGTGGTATGGTTCGGATTGGTTGACTGGTTGTATTTTTCTGCATGACAGCCAAAACACAGTTTCGGCGTGTTGGTATAATTCCCCTGGTGGCATTTGGCGCAGTCATTGGCAATTGGGACATGTGCGCCAGCTATCACATAATAATTATCGTGGATGGGAAAAGTTGCAGGTTTCCATCCAGGTTCAGTTGTATGGCAGGAAGCACAGTCGGTTGGAATATTCGAGGATGCATGATTCGGGTTTAGAGACTGCGCAAAATTCTTTTCGTGGCAGCTGTAACAGGCGGTGGGCGTTCCCGGGAATCCGTTCGTATGGCATTTGATGCAATCTGTGGTGATATGCGATCCGGTAAGGGGGAACACCGACGTTCCATGGTTAAATGTGCCCTCTATAGAACCTGTCGGGTGGCAGGCAAAACAGGCCGGGCTGTTGTATGCATATCCCTGCACCTCTCCGTGCTCTCCGTTCATGTCAGGTTGATTATGATCATGGCAATCGATGCAGGTGAACTGCGCATAACTGGCCGGATTGGTATGGCAATCACTGCACTTACTCCACTTGCCATTGTGTTTGCCTGAATAGATGGGGAATGACTTCGCATCATGCTCCCTGTATTCAGCCGGCTTCCAACCAGGGTCGGTGGTATGGCAATCCTTGCAGTTGGTTGAAAACCCAATCGCATTATGGTTAGGATTCGAAGTTGAATTATAGGTTACATCATGACAAGAATAACAAACCGGGGAAGCTGCCGAATAGTTCAGGTTCTTATGACAATCCTGGCAATTGCTTATCTGGTGACCGAGTGTCAGCGGGAAAAAACTATGATTGATATCCGCGCCCGACCAGGTAAAGGCATTCATGGAATGGCACTCTGTACAATTTGTAGAAAATTTTGAATGGTCAACCTGTGGCGGTACCGGGGCCTTGTGGCAATCAATGCACTCAACACCCAGCGGTCCGAAACTCAGGTTTGAGGGTGATGCATTTTTATGACATGCAAAACAATCGGTTGCAAGGTGTTTCCCAACAAGGGGGAATCTCCCGCGCTGGTGTAGCTCCGTGATGTTATTCACCACCCACGAGGTGGGTGTATGACACTTTTTGCAATCGGGGCCAAGTGTTTGATTGTGCATATCTGTGTGACATTCAGAGCATTCAGTTTTTGCTTTTGCGAACTCAAGCGAAGTGTGGCATAACTTGCAGGTTACCGCCTGGTGCTGCCCGGTTAGGGGGAATTTTGTTGTCGCGTGGTTGAATGAAAGGGCTTTCATGTCAATCTTCCACCCGGTGGTCGTATGGCAGTCCAGGCAATTGGTCGCAAAACCTTCACCGTGTGGCGACGATTGCGAATAAAGACTCGCAGAAAGGATCAGGGAGAGTACTAATGATGACAGTTTTCGCATTTGAACTCCTTTATTTTATAAAACACAAAAGCAATATCCTTCTCCTGCTTAACTTTATGACACTTGTTACAGGCAACATTTTTATGCTTCCCATCCAGCGGGAACAGGGTCTTGTCGTGGTCAAATTTTGAGGCCGGCTTGAAGGCACTGAGATCATGGCATCTGCCACAATCGGTGGCTCCATCTGTTTCAAATTGTTTCTGGTGATTGTCGGCATGACAACTGGAACAGCTGACAGGCAGACCAGCGAATTCCTGGTTGATGGTACCGGTCTGATCTTTTTTGAAGTGGCAATCCCGGCAGCTTTTTTTTGCATGAGCGCCCGAAAGACTAAATGCGGTCTTTTGATGGTCAAAATTTATTGCAGCCCACCGGCTCTCATTGTGGCAACTTTCACAACTTCCTCCGGGATAATACTTGTCGCTGATAATTCCCAGGTGAGTGTTTTCATGGCAATCATTGCACCGTTTTCCGATCTGCCTGAATTTCCAGGTGGTGTCTGTCTTGGCATTTTCCCTTTTATGGCAGGCGAAGCAAGGGGTGGCAAGATGAGCTCCCTTTAAGGCAAAAGAACCAGTGTTGTGTTGTTCAATTGTATAGGTAGATTCACTGAATCCATTGACCGTATGGCATTGGGAACAGTCGGGTGAAATGCCGTCGCGGACAAACTGGTTTTTATGATAATCGCTGTGACAATCCACACATTTTGCGAATTTTAATACGTTGGTAAACTTCGTTTTATGGCATGAACTGCAGGTAACTTTCTGGTGTTTCCCCTCGAGTTTGAAACCAGTCTTGCCATGATCAAAATTCTGCGTGCTTCTGATGATGCTGAACGATTGTTCTGTATGGCATTGGGTGCAGTTCTGACCGAACTTATTGTTGTGAACATCCTTGTGACAGTTTGAACAATTATCGAATTTTAACCCTTTAAACTCCTGGTATTTCAATTCGTTTTTCAACCCTGTTTTATGACATAGAACGCATGCTACTGCCTGGTGCTTTCCAGTCAGGTGAAACTGAGCCTTTGCATGATCGAATTTTTTTGCGGGTTTAAATGCGTCAAAATCATGACATTCAGTGCAGGTTGCAGATAATGTTTGCTGATGATAATCCGCATGGCAGGTGATGCAAGTGGGCGCTAACCCGAGGTAGGTGAATTTTTTCCTCTTTATTTTTTGATCTTTGATGAATTCGGGCTTGTGACAGTCAATGCATTGCTTTTTTCCATGTGCACCCGTTAGGTTGAATCCCGTTAAGTTGTGGTTGAATTTCTCCTTTACAAACCGGATGATCTGAAAATTCAATCCATGATGGTCGCTGTGACAAGTTACACACTCCTTTCCCCTGGTTTCGGCGGAAGCATGGTATCCTTTTTTCTGGTCGACCCTTGCTTTCAGCTCAGTATGGCATTCCAGGCATTTCTGGTTGGAAACTTTTTTCCCGAGGATGTGACATTTGGTGCAATTTGAGAGTCCTTCAAGGTGTGCGTGAACCTTTGATAATTCTCCCGGCGAGATCTGGGCAAAAACAGGATGCCCGGCCAAAGTAGCCAGTAAAATCAGAACCGAAAAAATGTGAACCCTTGAACTCATAAACCTTCTGCTATCATTCAACTACCTGTGCTTTAAAATCGCTTCCCCGAATTTTTTGGTAATAGTCAGCCCGACCTTTAGCAAAAATTGTGTGGGAAGCTCTCCTCCGGCAAAGATAAATACCTGGTCATTCTTGATTTTCAACTCTTCGCCTGCCTTGGAGGTTGAAAGGAAAACAAACTCGTTTTCAATTTTCACAGGATTGGTGCCGAAAAGAACCCTGATTTTGCCTGAATTCATCGCCTCGTTGATCTTTTCGTTGTTTTTGGGCTTGATCCGGCTGAATGCCTCACTCCTGTAAGAGAGTGAAACGGTGTTCTGTTCTGCCAGCATCAACGCGGATTCAATCGCAGAATCGCCTCCACCCACAACCATGATCTCCTTACCGCTTATAAGTTCAGGCTCGAGTAACCTGTAGGCAACCTTTTCAAGGGTCTCCCCGGGAATACCCAGTTTCCTGGGGGTTCCCCTGCGCCCGATGGCAAGCAGAACTGTTTGGGTGTCAAATACCCCGCCGTCAAGTGTCTCCACCCTGAAATGTCCGTTTTCAGGAACAATGGCTTCGACCTTAGCATTCTCCCGTACGGTAATATCATTCTTTTTCAGTACGCTCTTCCATAATTGGAGCAACTCTGATTTACTGGTTTCAAACAGTTTTACCTTTCCGTGCAAAGGAAGGTCCATGGCCGAGGTCATCACGATCTTCGACCTTGGAAAGGTAAATACGGTGCCCCCTAAGGTGTCCTGGTCCAGTGTGAGAAACTTCAGCTGGTGTTTTTTTGCAGTAAGGGATGCTGAAATGCCTGCCGGACCTGCCCCGACGATGATAAGGTCATATGCGGCATGGTGATTTTTCCCAATGGATTTAATAATATTCTCCACCGATTGTTTGCCCTGCTCCACCGCATTTTTTATCAGTCCCATGCCGCCAAGTTCGCCGGCGATAAAAATGCCAGGTATGTTGGTCTCAAAATTCTGGTTGATATGGGGTAATTCAACTCCTCTTTTCTCTGTGCCGATACAGAGTGTGATTGCTTGTGTAGGGCAGGCATGAAAACAGGCTCCATGGCCGATGCATTGTGATGCGTTGATGGTGGTGGCCTTCCCGTTTCTTATTCCAAGGATATCCTTCTCCGGACAGGCAGCAATGCACGCCCCTGTTCTGATGCAGCTTCCTTCATCCACAACCGGATGGAGGGAAACAGGTTCATACATCCCTTCCAGTTTGGCCTTAGCAATTTTTTCCTCAACCTTTTTCGAGTCCCTTTTTTGCTTACGCAGGTATATAACAACCACCACCAGACACAACAGAATGGCGACACCATAACCTGCAATTTGTTCAATGAGTAGTTCCATGGTTAAAAAATCCAGCGGTAACCAAAAACGATTGTTACTGCAATATGAATGATCATGATGATGAGCATTACAAGCGCAAAAGGCAAGTGTGCGACATGCCAGTATTTGAAGAGGTTCTGCATCAATACAAGACGTTCTATCCTCCTGTTGAGCGAAATGTCGCTCTTCACCAGGTCGGTTACCTGCTTTTGATTTATTTTGTCAACTCCGTTCTTTTGCAATACTTTACGAACATTTTTCAGGGTCTTCGTGTCATCGATGTATTTTCTGAAACTGCGTACGAGAAAGTTCTGGTGGTAAAGCTCAACCTTCTTTGTAGTCGATTCGACAATGGTTTGGTAGCTCTCTTCATCAAGGGAAACAAGTTTATGGATACTTTCACCGATATCGCCTTTCAGTGCCCTGACTTCATTCAAACTCAATTCGCGGCCTTCTATTGTCCTGGGAATCTGAATATAGATGAACCGCCCGATGATCCCGCTGAGGAAAACCGCGACCATGCTCCAAAAGCTGATGGCCACCACTCCTCCAAATTTAAACGATGTATGAAATAATACCAGGATGGGGCCAAGGGAACAGAGGAATATATGAAATTCAAGCCAGTGCTTCAAAATGCCTACCCTTGAAAATACCCTGAAACGCTTCCTTGACATATAAAGGGTTACTCCTAGAATCATGAGTATTGAACCTGTGATGCCAAAACCATGTCCCCATATACCGCTGGGTTTCAGTATTGTATGGTTGGGGTGAAAGAACCTGTCTTCAATGCCAAGCTTATAGTACGCCAGGCCGAAATAGGCAATGGCAATAAATGAGGCAGCAACAATGGCTGACAATACTACGATGTAAAGAATGTGAGCAATTTTTGACATTTCTTCAGGTTCTGGAAGAGTTATGTGAAGCAGGATGGAAATGAACATTCCTGCTGCAAAAATAGGGAATAATGGGGGGATATATCGAAAATGGTGCAATTGAGACTGGTTCTAAATACCAGCAGTCCAGACTGGTTAGGAAGTGGATTCCACTTTATCGGCCATTTTTCTCTGCCGGTATATGACTTAAACCGGGGAGGCTGAATTGAATATCCTGTATGACAATTCAGCCTGGTTGATGAGCATCCGGCTGCCATTCATCGTGTTAGCATGCATCAATTTCCCCTGCCTGATGAATTCCGTCTCTTCAGGATTATAAACGAGATCATACAAAAAGTGATCCGGTGTCAGGAGATGATAAGGGATTGGAGGGCATGACATGATGTTGGGATACATGCCCAGGGGTGTGGCATTGATGATGAGCAGGTGATGTTGAACCAGGGCAGCAGTCAGGTCATTATAAAGTATACTTCCGGGTGAATTGCCTGAACGGGAGACCATTGTATAGGGGATGTTTTTCAACCTCAGGGCGTGGCATATTGCTTTGGCTCCGCCACCTGTCCCGAGAACCAGCGCCGGCCCCGGGGGAACACTGTCTGTGAGGGTTTGAAAAAAGCCCGTGGCATCTGTGTTGAATCCTTCTGTGGTGATGCGTCCATCTGCGCGCGTGATCCGGATCGCATTGACAGCTCCGATATCACGTGCTGATTGATCCAGCACATCAACAAAGGGAATGACCAGTTCCTTATAGGGGATGGTAACGTTTAAACCGGCAAGAGCAGGGTGTGTGACAAGTAACCTGGGAAATTCTTCAATTCCGGCAAGGGGAAAGAGGCGATACTCCTTTTCAGGTTCACCTGTTGACCTGAATTTTTCATTAAACCATGCAGGCGACCATGAGTGACTTAACGGAAATCCGATCAATCCGAACAGCGCCTTCACGTTTGCCATTATAAATTTCGCCGGGTGGCTATTTGGGTTGAAGCTTCCTGAATTTTGCCGGCAGAAAACTGAAAAACGTATCTCCCCGTAGGCCGAGTCGCAGTGTTTCAAGTGGAATCAGTTCGGAAGGAGCAATGTTTCCAAGGTTCACATTGGCTCCGAAATTCTTGATAAACCATACCTGTTGAGCCTTTATCGGAGCCTCCCAAAGCAGGTTTTCGGCCGGGATTTTCGCCTGGATTTTCTTGATAAGCGTCACATCAGCCTTGCCTGTCGACCTGTATATGCCTACATTCCCGCTCTCACGGGCCTCGCCAATCACTTTGAAAGCACCGGCCTGCAACTCTTTTTGCATCATTTCGATCCATCGCGCCGGGGTAATGATGATGCCCGACTCCTTGGAACCGACTTCAGAGAGTACGGTGTAATTTTTCGACAGGTTATGAATATATTCGCATTTCACCTCATGATCCATCAACATGGATCCATCGGAAACTTCAACACTGTCAAGGCCCAGCTGATCGATGTACCTGAGATACTCATCAAACTGGTTACGGATCACAAAGGCTTCGAAGAGTGTGCCGCCTGCATAAACTTTGATGCCGGCATTGTGGTAAACCTTCACTTTTTCCTTTACCTTGTTCCCAACCACCGAGGTCCCAAAACCGAGCTTGACAAAATCGGCAAGATGGCCGGCCGACTCAACAAAGTCCTCGGCTTCCCGAACGCTCAGGCCCTTGTCCATCACCATGGCGATTCCGCTTTGTCTTGGTTTGGCCGGCCGTTCCGGGATAAATGGTAGTGTGAATTGAGTCATGGCTGTTATGGTTCACGGTTAAAACTACTTACCTGCTCTATGATCGCCGGGTGATTTTTCGCCTCCGGGAAGGTTGTGAAGAGTCGTTTATGCCCATCGTAATCCATAGTCAAAGCTTTCTGCAGGGTGGCGATTCCCTCCTGGGATTTTCCCGTCATAAAGAGGTAGTAGGCCATTCCAAAATAAAAATCTGCGTTTGCTTCATGGTATTGCAGGCCATCCTTCAGAACATTAAAACCCTTCTCATACTCCTTCTGATCGGCATACACAACTGAGAGGTCCAGCCAGATATCATTGTCGTCGGGATCAAGTTCGATCACCTTTTTGTATGAACTGATTCCCTCCTCAATTTGCGACAGCTTGATCTGGATGTCGCCCAGGATGAACCAATATTCCGCTACGGTGGGTGTAAGTTTGAGGGCTTTGTTTACAAATGGCAGGGCCGATTGGGGCTTTCCCAGTTCATCATGCGATACGGCGAGCCCGAGCCATGCATCGGCAAACTCAGGGTCAAGTCCTACCGCCTTGTTATAATAATCAATGGCGAGGTCAAACTTCCTGAGTTTCTCGTAACATTCGGCAATATAATAGTAGGTGACAGGTTCTGCGTCTTCGTAAAAAAAAGTTTCAACGTACGTTTCAATCGCTTTATCAAAGTTGCCGATGTTGGCGTAACAGTTTGCCTTGTTAAAATAAGCAGAAGAGAAGGTATCATCGATGGCAAGCACATAATCATAGGCGTCGATGGCCTTTTCATACAAATCAATATTACTGTAGGCGATCCCTAGGTTGAACCATGCGGCAACAGAATAGGGCTGCCTGTTCAGGAAATTGTGCAGGTATTCAATGCTGCGGTCGGTTTGCTGTGACACTTCACAACAAAAGGCAAATTCATACAGGGCGGCATCATTTTCGGGATTCAATTCCAGGGCCTTGAGTAAGAATTCGATGGCATGATCGTATTTCCCGATGTTCTCATATTCAAAGGCGATACTGGAATAGATGTCGTCGAGGTAATCTGCGCCTTCGAGTGCTTTTTTATACTCTTCGATCGCTTTTTCGGGTTTTTCAAGCTGGCTGTAAAGATTTCCTTTAGCCAGGTGCAGGTCGCTGTCGGCAGTGTCAATGTGTTCAATCTCCTTGAGGATGCGCAATGCTTCGCGGTCCTTCTTTGCATTGACCTGGTACTGAGCAAGTTTTACCAGGATGGTGGTAGCCCCTGGATGCTGTTCCAGTGCCTGGTTAATGGTTTGAAAGGCCTTGCGTTGTTCGTTCTTGAAAAAATAATATTCAATGATCTCTTCAAATTCATCAACATCAAAGAAGAAATGCTGATCCTGCTGGATCATTTTCTCGAACCGCCCGACAAGCGAAAGCGTTTCTCCATCAAAATATGATTCAAAAGGTTCTTCCATTCAAAAGGTTATGATTTGAAAACCAAAAAAAATATCATTCTTAAGGCGTTACAAAATTACGGAAAAAACAAATCCCGGCGGGCTGCCTCAAGGCAGTTATTCGTTTTTTTATGAACAGGGCCGCCTGATAAGTGGGAAATCTTTTACATTTGTCTGAAAATACCATATGGCACTCATCAAATCGATTTCAGGCATCAGGGGGACCATTGGCGGTAAACCTGGCGACGGGCTTACTCCGGTCGACCTTATCAGGTTTACTGCAGCCTATGTGACATTTCTAAAATCATCGGCTCCTGCCGGGAAATTATCCGTGGTTATTGGCCGGGATGCCAGGATCTCCGGTTTGATGGTGAACAACCTTGTTACGGGTACCCTGATGGGAATGGGTGTTGACGTGCTCGATATCGGGCTGACCACAACACCCACTGTTGAAATTGCTGTGGTTGAAGAACACGCCAGCGGTGGGATCATCCTTACCGCCAGCCACAACCCAAGGCAGTGGAATGCGCTTAAACTGCTGAATAGTAAAGGGGAGTTTTTATCAGCTGCTGATGGGGAACAGGTGCTCGAAATTGCTGAAAATCCAGGCTTGGTTTTCGCCGGGGTTGACGACCTGGGAAGTTACAGAACGGATGATTCTTACATCAGAAAACACATCGAAAAGGTGCTTGCCTTGCCGCTGGTTGATGCTGAAGCCATCAGGAGTGCAAATTTCAGGGTGGTAATTGATGCGGTGAACAGTACCGGCGGGATCGCGATCCCTGCTTTGCTGAGGGAGCTCCATGTGAATGAAATTGTTGAACTTTACTGTGATCCGACCGGCCACTTTCCCCATAATCCTGAACCCCTCCCCGAACATCTCGCAGACATTTGTGCCTCGGTTGTGAAAAATCATGCCGATCTTGGCTTCGTGGTGGATCCGGATGTGGACCGCCTTGCCATCATCAATGAACTGGGCGAACCATTCGGCGAAGAATATACCCTGGTTGCAGTTGCAGATTATATCCTGCAGCAACTGAAAGGGAATACGGTGTCGAACCTCTCCTCCACAAGGGCTTTGCAGGTTGTAACCGAACGTGCAGGAGGTTCCTATTTTGCATCGGCAGTGGGAGAGGTGAATGTGGTCGAGATGATGAAGGAGAAAAATGCAGTGATTGGCGGAGAAGGCAATGGCGGGGTTATCTACCCTGAGCTTCACTACGGGCGCGACGCCCTCGTGGGTATCGCCCTGTTTCTGACCCACCTTGCAAAGTCAGGCAAAAAATGTTCATCCCTGCGGGATCAGTATCCCGATTACTATATTTCGAAAAACAAGATCGAGTTCTCCCCCGAATTGGATATTGAGTTTATACTTCAGTCTATTGTGAAGAGGTACAAATCTCATCCCATCTCGCTCATCGATGGCATAAAGATCCATTTTGACAACGAATGGGTGCACCTTCGCCGGTCAAACACCGAACCGATCGTTCGGATCTATGCTGAAAGTGATATGATGGTTAAAGCAGAGAGTCTTGCAGGAAAAATAATCGGCGACTTCAAAGATATTTTAAAGGAATCCTGAAATATGCCAGGTAAAAAACCAAAGAAGAGCCGTAAGGCGGTTAAATACAAGGTTATCACCATCAAGGTAACCGCCCGTCAGAAAAAATCGCTGATGAATTACAGCAAATCCCGTCATACTACTCCCAATAAGCTGATAAAGAGGGCGATCAGGCCATTGCTGGAAAACTATTCCGATTTGGTTGTTGTGGTGAATAAACAGGAAAAACTAAGCCAGCTGCAACTTTTCTGAGACGTGCAGAACTCCGGCTATAATTAGTGTTTCAGTCCCGATTCGTAAGGGGTCCGGTGCAGGATCGAACGGCCAAGCGTTACCTCATCGGTGTGTTCAAGTTCGTCGCCGATTGAAACACCGCGGGCAATGGTCGTAAGTTTTAAATTGAATTCAGCAAGTTTCCGGAACAGGTAAAAGTTTGTGGTATCACCTTCAATGGTCGTCGGGAGGGCCAGTATGATCTCTGAGACAGCTCCTTCAGCCACCCGTACAAGCAGGGAGTCGATATGAAGATCCTGGGGACCAATGCCTTCCATGGGGGAGATAATTCCCCCGAGAACATGGTATACGCCGCTGAACTGGCCCGTATTTTCAATGGCCATCACATCACGGATGTCTTCAACAATACAGATAAGAGACCTGTCGCGTTTTGGGTTGGAGCAGATTGCACATACCTCCTGATCCGAAATATTCCTGCACTCCCTGCAATAAATTACATCATTCCGCATTTTAATAACGGCATTCCCCAGCAACTCAACTTCCTGGATATTGCGTTTTAACAGGTGCAACGCCATGCGCAGGGCAGTTTTTCTGCCGATCCCCGGCAGTTTTGCCAGTTCATTGACTGCTTGCTCAAGGAGTTTGGAAGGATAGGATTGCAACTGAAATAATATTTACTTTGCAAAAGTAATTTTTTAACGATTATGTTTCGAATTTCCATTCTCACGCTGTTTACTTTTATTTCCCTCTTCCTGTCAGCCCAGGATACGCTCAATCTGAAAGATAGCAAAGGTCACCGGCAGGGGTACTGGCGTAAACTTGATTCAGCAGGCCATGTTATCTATGAAGGCAGGTTTAAAGATGGCATTCCCACCGGGGAGTTTCGCTATTTTTACCCGGATGGGAAATTGAAAACCACTTCCAGGATGTCAAACAATGGCAGGCGTGCTGCAACGGTTTCATATTTCCCCAACGGGAAAAAGCTGGCAGAAGGTAATTACCTTGATGAAAAGCGTGACAGTACATGGCAGTTTTACAGTGAGTCAAATGGGACACTGGTTTCCGTCGAATCCTATGTGGCGGGTCTTGTCAACGGTCTCTCCAAAATTTATTACCCGGAAGGCGGATTGTCGGAGTTGTACTATTTTAAAAACGGCGTAAAAGACGGGCTTTGGGAACAGTATTACCTGGATGGGAAATTGAAACTCCGCGGCGCTTACAAGTCAGGTGAAAAACAAGGTTCATTTAAAACCTATTACAATTCCGGCCATGTAATGATGGATGGTCAGTATAACCATGGCCACCAGGATGGCACCTGGTTATACTATGATGACAAAGGGGGCGTATCCAAAAAGGAGATTTATGAAATGGGTAAACTGCTTAATCCTTTCTGACGGTTATTCCTTACCTTTGCCTCTTCTGTGAAACTGTTAACAAATGAGAAAGAAGACTTTGGTTCTTGGTGCGAGTATGAATCCTGACCGTTTCTCATACATGGCAGTACGGAAGCTGAAATATGGCAACATTCCTGTTGTGGCTGTCGGATTGAGGGAAGGGGAGATCAACGGAGTCAGAATTGAAAAACCATTTCCCAAATTTGAAGATATTCATACGGTTACGATTTACATCGGTCCGAAAAACCTTACAGTATATTACGACTACATCCTTGGGTTGAAGCCCAAACGGGTGATTTTCAACCCGGGAACGGAGTCCCCCATGTTTGCAGAAATGCTCTCCTCCGCAGGCATCGAAGTAGTTCATGCCTGCACGCTGATCATGATTTCAAACAATCAGTACTAACCTGAAAATGTGACAGGCGCACTTATACTAAGCAGGTCGGCGGTAGCGTTATCTATAATGTAGGCGAAGTCAAAGAAATTCTTATTTTTGTGGCAGTTTTGAAATCCATGATGAAACATCTTCTCCCGGTACTCTTCTTTTTCTGCAGCTTCGTTGCCAAGAGCCAGGTTTCCGTTGAGGTAAAACCCAACGATACCATCTGTTTTCGCGACAGTGTGACATTTATTGCCACCCCCGCCGGAGCTGCAAAGTATACATACCAGTGGCAACTTGACCTCGCCGATATTTCAGGCGCAACCGACTCAATTTATGCCATCAAACAGGCTACGGGGAGTTCCCTTGGTTCCTACAGGTGCATTGTTTCCGGCGGAGTTAAACCCGATACGACCAGTGCTTTATTGATAACCATGCATCCCCGGATGTATATCGATACCATCTTTCGTTACAACCAGTTAGGGTGCTTCGGGGATTGTAAAGGACAGTTCAAGGCATTGGTAAGTGGCGGTACTCAGATGAAAAATGACCCTTATTACATCTATAACTGGAATGCCGGTCACTCGCAGGACACCATTGTGTTTGGCTTGTGCCCCCGCAGTGCGCCCTATACTTTCAGGGCTACAGATTCGCTGGGTTGTTCAATTGATACGAGTTATTTCGTTGATTTTTTAAAATCGCCGAAAGTCACGTTTAAAATTTTGCCCGATTCGGTCATCTACAAGACCAACCCAACCATCCAGGTTGTGTTCCCTGATTCAATGACGAAGTATATTACAAACTGGACCTGGGATTTTGGCGATTCTCTGAAGATGGCCAACCGCAATCCTGCTTTTCATACTTATGCGGATACCTGCCAGCCTAAACTGTATTATGTACGGCTTAAATTTACTGATTTGAACGGTTGTGATACGACCATCACCAATCAACTGACCATCAAGAAACCTGAACTCGATATTCCCAATGTCTTTACCCCCAACGCCGACTATGTAAACGATAAATTTGTGATCCGTCTGATGGACGATTACGGGAAGGAGAAGGATTTTAACATCGCTTACCTTGGAAATGAGCTGCTGATTTACGACCGATGGGGAAAAAAAATCTTCGGCCAGGTGAATTATAAAAGTGAGGATTGGGATGGTGACCGGCTCTCCGACGGTACCTATTTCTACATCCTGAAATTGACCGAACAATACCGGGATACAGTCTTAAGGGGGTCGGTGACCATCCTCCGGGGAAAATAACAATACCTCTTCTATTTGAAAAGCAATTGCAGGTAAAACCCCGGACGGGTAAGTTTTGCCATCTTATCCCCGTTGGTAAACATTGCTGAAAGCAGGTCACGGATATCGCTGTTTTTGCGCGCCTTATCCACCACAAAATTAAATAAGCCGGGTGAACCGGCAAGGCGCTGCATGATCGTCATGGTTCTGAACTCCCTGGAAAACCGTTTGTTTAACCTTTCGTCATACGCCCGCAGGGAAGTTGCAGAAAAGTCATTGCCAGGGAATTTCTGTCCAAGTATCTCCGCGGCAATCTCCCCGCTGGCCATGGCATTCCCAATGCCTTCCCCGCTGAATGGATCAACCAGGAATGCGGCATCCCCAAGCAGGAGGAACCGGTTACCTGAACGGTCCATCCGGTGTGACGCCAAAGGAAGTGCATGTGCTTCCTGTCTTCCGGCAAGTTTTGCATGGGTGAACCTGGGGGCAATAAGGGGATCGCTGGCAATGATCTCATTCATCACATGGATCAGGTTCTCCCTTTGTCCGCTGATCCGGTCCTGCAGCATTCCAAATCCAACGTTGGCAAGCCCTCCCGTGGAGGGGAAGATCCAGAAGTAGCCGGGTAACAGGCGTTTTAAAAAAATCAGTTCAATGTAATTTTCCGGATGCAGACCGCTTACCTGTTCATAATAGCCACGGATTCCAATACAGATGTGCTTTTTCGCGGCGTTTGGTCCCTTAACCAACGATCTCCTGACCACAGATTGCACCCCGTCGGCCCCGGCAATGACCTGGCCCCTGAGTTCGTGGTTTGGTGTCCTGGCAAGTACATGATCCTCAAGGGTCAAGACCTGTTCAATGGCTTCGCCTTCAAATAGCCGGATGTTAGAATGGTTTCTGAGCCGTTCGAACATGAACTGGTCAAAGTCGCTGCGTTTGCACACATACCCGGGCGGATGTTGCAACGCCTCACTTATTGTTGAAAAAGGCACATCAACAGAGTGGCTGTTCGGAGCGGTAAACCTGATTCCCAGGGATGGAATTTTATCTGTTTGCCGGATGAAATCAGCCCAGGCATTCCCGGGAATCCGTTTCATGACGTTCAGAACCTTCCCGCTCAGGGCATCCCCGCAGATTTTATGTCGGGGGAATTTCTCTTTTTCGATCATCCCGATGCGATATCCTTTTGCTGCCATATGAAGCGCAAGGGTGCAGCCGGCCGGGCCGCAGCCCACGATCAGCAGGTCAAATTCGTAATTCGCCATCCGGTTTCAGTTCAAAGTATGCAAAACTAGCAGAATAATCCCGGATTTTTTGCAATTTTGTCCAAACTCTCATAAATGCGAAAAGAAGAACGTTTCAGGCTGGTACTCGACTATTTCCTGCAACATCACCCGGTGGCAGAAACCGAACTGTCATACACCGACCCTTACCAGCTGGTGGTTGCCGTGATCCTTTCAGCCCAATGTACCGATAAGCGGGTAAATATGATCACTCCGCCCTTTTTCAATGTATTCCCGGATTCACCTTCACTGGCAAATGGAGATCCGGCAGTAGTCTTCGGGCTGATCAGGAGTTGTTCGTACCCGAATAATAAAACCAAAAACCTGATCGGGATGGCGAGGGCGCTGGTTGATCAATATGGAGGGAACCTGCCGGCGGATGTTGACGAATTGCAGAAAATTCCCGGGATCGGCCGGAAAACCGCGAACGTATTGGCCTCAGTCCTGTTCAATATACCAGCACTGGCTGTGGATACCCATGTGTTTCGTGTCTCAGCCCGCATTGGCCTGACCACAAATGCTAAAAACCCATTGCAGGCGGAGATGCAACTGATTAAATATATTCCCGAAAACCTCCGTTCCATCGCTCACCACTGGCTTATCCTGCATGGCAGGTATATTTGCCTTGCGCGAAAACCCAAGTGCGATAGTTGTGGGTTACAACCCTGCTGCAACTTTTTTCTGACGAATAAGGTAACATAAAGTTGTTGATAACTCAACCGGGTGCCAGGCAGTTGCACTGCTCATAATTCCTAATTTTGAATGTTCTTAAAGTATTAAAAATAATTATATATATAGCAGATTATGACAAAGTTAGCTGTTGGTGACCTTGCGCCTGCCATTGAGTCTGCTGATCAGAACGGCAACCCGGTTTCGCTGGGTTCATTCAAAGGCAGAAAAGTGATCATCTATTTTTATCCGAAAGACAACACCCCCGGATGTACGGCAGAGGCATGTGATTTGCGTGATAACTATCAGGTTCTCATTGATAAAGGGTATGAAATTATCGGGGTAAGCGCCGATGATGAAAAGTCGCATAAAAATTTTTCTGAAAAATATGTATTACCTTTTGCCCTAATTCCCGATAAAGCAAAAAAAGTCATCATGGATTATGGGGTCTGGGGGAAGAAGAAACTTTACGGAAAGGAGTATGAAGGGATTAACCGTATGACCTTCATCGTTGATGAAGCCGGGAAGATAGCTCATATTTTTACGAAAGTGGAAACAAAGAACCATACTGCCCAGATCCTGAAGGCGATGGGTAGCTAACAATAAGTACAGACGCACCCCGGTGCGTCTCCACAGGAGGTGCATCATTAAATAGGAGGTGCGTTTCCAGCGGGAGTCGGCACTGATACCTGTTTGGGTATCGGCCATCCTGAAAAAAAGGAGGATTAAACAATGGCAAATGAAGTGAATAAGGAGAAGGTAAAGGCGCTGCAGCTTACCCTGGATAAACTCGAGAAGACCTATGGGAAAGGAACCATCATGCGGCTTGGCGACAATGCCATAGAGGCGGTGGAATTCATCTCAACCGGCTCGATCGGCCTTGATGCAGCGTTGGGGATCGGAGGCTTGCCAAAAGGTCGTGTCATCGAGATTTATGGCCCTGAGTCATCAGGAAAAACTACGCTCGCCTTGCATGCAATAGCTGAATCACAAAAAGCCGGAGGCATCGCTGCCTTTATTGATGCGGAACATGCCTTTGACCGGTTTTATGCTCAGAAACTGGGTGTTGACGTTGAGAATCTCCTGGTTTCTCAACCGGATAATGGTGAACAGGCGCTTGAAATAACCGAAAACCTCATCCGTTCCGGGGCCATCGACATCATCGTGATCGACTCTGTAGCTGCCCTGACGCCAAAGAGCGAAATAGAAGGGGAGATGGGCGATTCAAAAATGGGCCTTCAGGCACGCCTCATGTCACAGGCGCTCAGGAAACTCACTTCCACTATTAGCAAGACGGCCACCTGCTGCATCTTCATCAACCAGCTCAGGGAGAAAATCGGGGTCATGTTTGGCAATCCTGAAACAACCACCGGGGGCAATGCCTTGAAATTTTATGCTTCCGTCCGCCTCGATATCAGGCGACAGACGCAGTTGAAGGAAGGTGATGAAGTGGTTGGTAACCATGTGAAGGTCAAGGTTGTAAAGAATAAAGTAGCACCGCCATTCCGCAAAGCTGAATTCGATATCATTTTCGGGGAGGGAATCTCCAGGGCTTTTGAAATCATCGACCTGGCAACCGAACTCAATGTGATCAAGAAAAGTGGTTCGTGGTTCAGTTATGGGGATACAAAACTTGGACAGGGCCGGGATGCCGTTAAAAAGATTCTGCAGGATAATCCTGAACTCGCAGATGAACTTGAAGGAAAAATCAGGGAAGTTTTAAGCCACAACGCCTGACAGAATGAAAAACCTGATCAGTTGTCTGTTGATCTGCCTGGTTGCCTTATCATCATGCCATAATGGTAGTGATAGTGCTGCCAGGCAGAAACTCAGCAACGATACCACCCATCTGAAACTTGAAACCCTTAACCAGCAAATTGAAGCTGATGCCTCCAATCCTGATCTTTATAACAAGAGGGCCAAATTCTACCTGATGGATCGCGATTTCGATAAGGCCCTGAAAGATGTCAGAAGGGCGCTTACACTCGATGACTCCCGATCTGCATCCTATATTACCCTCTCCGACATTTACCTGCTGATGGGAAAACCTGACGAGAGCAAGGATGCGCTGAATAAAGCTATCAGCAAGAACCCTAAGGATGTTGACGCGACGCTCAAACTGGCAAAACTTTACCTGATCATCAAGGATTATAAAAATTGTTACCTCACTGTTAAACAACTACTGGCAATTGACAACTCAAATGCAGCAGGTTACTTTACCAGGGCCATTGGATTGCTGGAACAGGGAGATACAGTGCATGCCGTTGATGACCTTAAACAGGCGGTTGATAAAAACCAGGATTATTATGAAGCCTATGTGCAGCTTGGGGAACTCTATGCAATGAAGAAAAATCCACTCGCCGAACTTTACCTGAAAAACGCGTTGAACCTCCGGCCTTCAAGCAGGGAGGCATTGTATATGCTCGGACTTTTTTACCAGGAAACCGGAAAATATGACCAGGCGATCGCTACCTATCAGCGCATGGCTCAAATCGACACTTCATTTCGGGAAGCATCTTATAATACCGGATACATTTACCTTGTCTACCTGAAAGATTTTAAAAAGGCCGCCAGCTTCTTCAGTGAGTCGATCAAAAAAGATCCGGAATATTTTGAGGCGTATTTCAATCGCGGCTATGCCTATGAACTTGCCGGTGATTATAAAAATGCGGCGGAGGATTATCAGAAATCACTGAAGATCAAGGTGAATTATGAAAATGCCATCGAAGGGCTTAACCGGCTTGATAAAATCAGGACAAAAAAGTAATTTACGCCTGGTTAAAAAAGAATACTCTCCTCATCAGGGTATTGTATGACATGAATCGCTGATTGGGCATTCATCAGTTTGTAGCCGTACCTTGTTTCAAACAGCCTCCGGCACTCCCTTACCGCATTTTCCTTAAAGGATTTCAGCGGTTTCTGGTACAACAGCAGGAAATCTTTCAGGTCCTGGTAGATGTCAGTAAATGATTCAGCCAGGCTGCCCTTCACAGGGTCGTTATGGCTTTTTTCATGATGATCAATGAAATAGAACTGATCACGTTCTCCGAATTTATTGTATAGGACGTTAAACAGGAATTCCCATTGCTCCTCGCTCACATAATGTTCAACGGCATCCTCATCTTCTACTTCAATGTCGGGGAGCAAAGCGCTCTTCAGGTAAATGAGCGGCGAGATTTTTTGCAAAAAATTCAGCAGCTCTTCGGCCGAATAATTTTCCGCTTTTTCAAGAAAAAGGCAGTATTCATTCGCCACAGTGATCATCTCAAGTACCTTCCGGGAGTATACGGGATCATCTCCGGTTATGGCAGGTGTTTCCTTCATTCGTTACGGTTATTTAAGCTTCATGGAGGCAATGATACCGGCAATTTTCTCATCAAGACGCTGTTCGGTGATCCCGAATTCGGACTTGCTTGTAAGTTGCTCGCGTACCCCAAAATAGAATTTAATTTTCGGTTCTGTCCCTGAGGGGCGAACACTGATGATGCTGCCATCTTCGAGGATAAACTGGAGAACATTCGATTTTGGTAAATCAATCGGTTTTTTCAATCCTGTTGCAACCTCTTTTTCGGTGAGCAGCAGGTAATCCTTGATCCTTATTACGTTAGAACCGTTGATGGATATTGGAGGAGTATTCCTGTATTCAACCATCATCTGTTGAATCTCCTCTGCCCCGGTTTTACCTTTTCGGGTTACCGATATCAGGCCCTCCTTGTAAAATCCGTATTTCTGATAAATTTCAATCAGCAGGTCAAAGAGTGATTTCGCGGAATCGGCCATCCAGGCAGCAGTTTCAGCAATCAATGCACAGGCGCTGATGGCATCCTTGTCACGGACAAAATCACCGATAAGGTACCCATAACTCTCTTCACCGCCCACGATATACTGCTTCTTTCCTTCATGCTGCCGGATGACATCGGCAATGAATTTAAACCCGGTCAGGCATTCAAAATATTCAATACCAAATGATTCTGCAATTTTGGATAACAGTTTGGTGGTAACGATGGTCGACACGATATATTCATTTCCGTTCAGTTTACCAAGTTCTTTCCAGCGGTTCAAAATATAATAAAACAGTATCGCTGCAGTTTGGTTTCCGTTGAGAAGTACCATTTTACCCTGATGATTCCGGACGGCAATTCCAACACGATCGGCATCGGGATCGGTTGCCATCACCAGGTCGGCATGGAGCTCTTCAGCCAGGTTAATGGCCATGTCGAGGGCATCATGCTCTTCAGGGTTTGGCGAGTGTACTGTTGGGAAGTTGCCGTCAGCAATGGCCTGTTCCTTCACCATCGAGATGTTTTCAAATCCGAATCGTGATAGTATCTCCGGCACCAGTTTTCTTCCACACCCATGCAATGGAGTATATACAATTTTAAGGTTTTTCTGGCGCTTAATTGAATCGGGAGATAAGGAGAGACCCATCACCAGGTCTAAGTAAGCTTCGTCGATCTCTTTCCCGATACTGATGATGTTCTCCTGCACACCGGTCCATTTTACATCATCAATGGAGGTGATTTTCTGAACCTCCCTGATCACGTTTTCATCGTGAGGTGCTATCATTTGCGCGCCATCGTCCCAATATGCCTTGTAACCGTTATACTCCTTAGGGTTATGGGAGGCAGTCACCATTACACCGCTCTGGCAGCCCAGTTTCCTGATGGCAAATGAGAGTTCCGGAGTGGGACGGAGGTCGTCGAACAGGTATACTTTGAATCCGTTAGCTGAAAGGACCTCTGCTACAATTTGAGCAAAAAACTTACTGTTGTTCCTGCTGTCATGGGAGATGGCCATTTTTATAGGATCAAGGGCGGGAAACATCATCTTCAGGTAATTGGCAAGCCCCTGGGTCGCCATACCGACCGTATATTTGTTCATCCGGTTTGTACCAACACCCATGATACCCCTGAGCCCTCCAGTTCCAAATTCAAGATCACGGTAAAAGGAATCGGTAAGTTCTACCTGGTTTGATTCGATAAGTTTCTGAACAGCAGCCTTTGTATCATTGTCAAAACTGCCGGTAAGCCAAATTTTTGCGCGCTCTAAAACTGAATTTTCCATATTCGTTATTCAAAATTCGTTAATCAATATTCAATATTCTTTATTTGTTTATGCCCATCCTCTCCATACACTCTTTCAGTCCATCCTTCCAATATGGGATTTCGAGGCTGTAGCGTTGTTTGATCTTAGATTTGTTAAAAACACTGTAAAACGGCCTGACTGCAGGCAAAGGGTAATCTTTTGTTTCTATGGGGCTTATCTTGCAGCTGATGCCACTGATTTCAACGATCGTTTTTGCAAAATCGTACCAGCTTGCAACGCCTTCATTCGAATAATGCAAAACTTCGACCCCGGAAACAGCCTGTTTCGAGGCAAGGATAAGCAGGATTGCTTTTGCAAGGTCACGTGCGTAGGTTGGCGTACCCGTCTGGTCGAAAACCACATTGAGCTGGCCGCGCTCCTTGCCATATTTCAGGATGGTCTTGACAAAATTGTGGCCAAATTCCGAATAGAGCCAGGATGTACGGATAATGATCGCCCTGGTGGCGTACGATTGTACCTGTTGTTCACCGGCATGCTTACTTTTGGCATAAAGGGAGACAGGGTTGGTTGGGTCGTCTTCAATATAGGGTTTGTAGCCCTTTCCATCAAAAACATAGTCGGTGGAGATGTGAATCAGCAAAGCATTGAATCTGGAAGCAACCCTCGCCAGGTTTCCTACTGCTGTCGCATTGATCAGAAATGCAAGGTTGTCTTCCTGTTCCGCCTTATCTACTGCGGTATAAGCTGCACAATTGATTATTGCCTCAGGACGATCCTTCAGCACCAATGCTTCAATTGCTTCTTCGCTGGTGATATCCAGTTCGGCAACATCGGTAAAAATAAAGTGATCATCGGGATGATCAGCAGCGAGTGTCCTTAATTCATTGCCCAACTGGCCGTTGGAACCGGTAACAAGAATCTTCATAAGGGGAATAAGGTTTTTAGATGACGGACTTAAAGTAATCAATGGTTTTTACCAGGCCTTCATCGAGCATGACTTTAGGCTCCCATCCCAGTTCTTTTTTAGCCAGGGTAATATCAGGTTGCCGTTGTGTCGGATCATCTGCAGGCAGTGGCATATGGATGATCCTGGAACTGGAACCAGTCAGCTTGATGACCTTTTCGGCGAGTTCCAGCATGGTGAATTCATTGGGATTTCCGATATTGACCGGACCGGTAAACTCTTCCCTTGAGTTCATCAGCCGGATCATGCCTTCAAGGAGATCGTCGACATAACAGAAACTCCTCGATTGCAATCCATCGCCGTACATGGTAATATTTTCTCCTTTCAGGGCCTGCACGATGAAATTGGACACAACACGCCCGTCGTTGGGATGCATCCGGGGTCCGTAGGTGTTGAAAATCCGCATGATCTTGATCCTTACGTTGTTCTGCTGGTGATAGTTGACGAAGAGCGTTTCCGCAATCCGTTTTCCTTCATCATAACATGACCTGATTCCGATAGGGTTTACATGACCCCAATAGGATTCAACCTGCGGATGCACCTCCGGATCTCCATAGACCTCGCTGGTAGATGCCTGCAGAATACGAGCCTTGATCCTTTTGGCTAGCCCGAGCATGTTGATGGCACCCATCACCGATGTCTTCACTGTTTTGATGGCATTGTACTGGTAGTGGATCGGTGAAGCAGGGCACGCCAGGTTGTATATCTCATCAACTTCGATAAAGAATGGCATCGTAACATCATGCCGGATGAGTTCGAAAAAAGGATTGCTGAGCAGATGCACAACATTTTGTTTCTGCCCGGTAAAGTAGTTGTCGAGACATACTACTTCATTTCCTTCGCGCAACAGCCTTTCACAAAGGTGAGATCCAAGGAAACCAGCGCCGCCGGTGACTAAAATTTTCTTCTTTATCATTGTTTTCGATTTAAAAGTTACCGCAAAGACACAAATCCGGCAATGCAGGAATTCAATAAGATCTTCCTATGCCTCTTTGTGTCTTTGCGGTGAAACAGACAATTGTAACAGAAACTATTTGGTTGTGTCTACCCCAATACAGTAATAATCAAATCCTTTCCGCTTCATTTCAGCGATTTCATATATATTCCTTCCGTCAAATACCACCATGTTTTTCAACAGTTTTTTAATAATGTTGAAGTTCGGGAATTTAAATTCCGGCCATTCGGTGACCAGCATCAGGCAGTCAGCATCGATCAGTGCGTCATATTGATCAGGAGCATAGTAGATCTTGTTACCCAGTATTCGTTGGGTTTCATGCATGGCAACCGGATCATATGCCTTTACCTTAACACCGGCATCAAGCAGTTTTTTAATGATGACCAATGACGGAGCTTCACGCATATCGTCGGTTTGGGGTTTAAATGACAAACCCCACATGGCAACGGTTTTTCCTGCCAGGTTCCCGCCATAATGCTTCATCATTTTATTGAAAAGAACCGATTTCTGATCGTCATTTACAGCCTCAACAGCTTTCAGTACACGGAGACTGTATTTGAAATCTTCGGCGGTATGGATAAGTGCCTTTACATCTTTTGGGAAACACGACCCTCCATAGCCAACGCCCGGATAGATGAATTTGTTCCCGATGCGGCTGTCGGAACCGATTCCTTTACGTACCATGTTGATGTCGGCGCCTACAATTTCGCATAGGTTTGCAACATCGTTCATGAAACTGATCTTGGTGGCCAGCATGGAATTGGCGGCATATTTTGTCATCTCGGCAGAGGTGATGTCCATGAAGATGATGGGATGCCCGTTTAAAGTGAAGGGACGGTAAAGCTCCTTCATTAAATCCTCGGCACGGGTGGAATCACAACCAACTACAATGCGGTCGGGTTTAAGAAAATCGTCAATAGCCGCACCCTCTTTGAGAAACTCCGGATTCGAAGCAACATCGAACGGAATGGCCACACCCCGTTTATCCAGTTCCTCCTGAACGGCCTTCCTTACTTTTTCGGCTGTGCCAACAGGGACAGTGCTTTTTGTCACGATCAGTAAATAGTCGTTCATGTATTTGCCACAATCCCTTGCAACACTGATCACATACTGAAGATCGGCGCTTCCGTCTTCATCAGGAGGAGTTCCAACTGCGCTGAAAACCACTTCGCAATTCTCGAGCGCCTCTGCGATGTTTGTTGTAAAATGAATGCGATCTTTTTTCATGTTCCGGTGAACCATCTCTTCAAGTCCCGGCTCATAAATAGGAATAATCCCGTTGTTTAGGTTTTCAATTTTTTTCTGGTCAATGTCAACGCAGTTGACTTCTATGCCAACTTCTGCGAAACAAGTGCCGGTGACTAATCCGACATACCCGGATCCTACAATAGTAACTTTCATGGGGAGAGGTTTTGGTTTCTATTTATTGTTAACAACAAATTGGTTAATCTGATAAAGCAGAA
Organism: Bacteroidales bacterium; assembly: GCA_049317265.1. Classification (GTDB taxonomy): domain Bacteria; phylum Bacteroidota; class Bacteroidia; order Bacteroidales; family FEN-979; genus CAIVAT01. Next base: position 138,626 of record JBMOIP010000004.1, on the reverse strand, counting down.
GGAACATTATAGCTATTTCACCGACATTACAACGACGGTTTCAGGGTTACATCCCGATGATTGACCGATGAACTTTCAAATATAATCATTTTTCGAAACTGATTAAAATTTCTCTCGTTTCATATCCCGTAACAGTAATTGCACCTGTTCCCATTCGAGAATCAACTCTTGGACCAGTGGTCCGGACTGCCCTGCAATCGTACTGTCGGGAAATGATTCAATTTTTTGAGCTAACCCGGCAAGGTTTTTGAAACACATGTTTACAGATGTAGCACTTACAGAGTGGGCCGATTGCCTGATCTCTGCTACATTGTTTTCACTGACAGCCCTTTCCAGTGATTCGATTGCATAGGAGATCTGGAATGGTACAACACCAAGCAATTCATCCAGAATGACCTGGTTATTGGCAATATTTTCCATCAGCATCGCCTCGTCAAAATGAGAATTTGTGTTTTGGTGGGCGATGTTGTGAAGGGAATTCCTCCGCTTTTTATTGCACGAAGCAAGATGTTTTTCCAATATTCCGCGTAATGCTTCCCTGTCAATTGGTTTGGTAAGAAAATCGTCCATCCCTGATTCAAGGCATTTCTCTTTTTCTCCCTTTATTGCTCCTGCAGTCAGGGCAACAATGGGGATCCTTCGCTCTTTCCCTTTTTCATGATTCCTTATTTCAATGGTGGCCTCAATGCCACTCATTTCCGGCATCTGAACATCCATTAAAATCAGGTCAGGATTATAAGTATGTGTCATTTCCAGCGCAATAAGTCCGTTTTTTGCCTCCAGAACTGTGACATTTGGGATCATCTGCTTGATGATGGTTGTAACCAGCAGCATATTCAATACAACATCTTCGGCCACCAGTATAACTTCAGGGCGTTCACCGGTTGTTTCAATGTTTTCGATTGGTTCATTGTTCTGAGTTTCTGCAGCAGGGTGTGCCGGATGAGTGTGAATGTTTTTCAGGTAATGAAGCAATTCCTGCGATTTCACAGGTTTTGTAAGGTTGAACCGTACCCCCAGTTTTTTACACTCTTCATAAATTTCTACGTCATCCGACGAACTATGCAGTAAAATGGTGGGTTGTTTTTCCGGTGAAAGATTCAGCTGCTGTCTGATCATGCGGATGGTATCAATCCCATTGAGGTAAGGCATGTGATAGTCCACAATAATTACATCGAAAGGTTTCGAACGTTCAATGAGTTTAAGCGCAGCAAGTCCATTGTCAATTCCGGTGAATTCTACTCCCCAGTTAATAAAGGTATGCTCAAGGATCATGCGGTTGTTGTCGTTGTCATCGATCACCAGCACTCGTTTTATATCTGTAAGGCTGCCCGTGTCAAGTTTGTCTCCGGTTTCATATGCTGCCTCGATCGTGAAAAAGAAATTTGAACCTTTGCCAACTTCACTGATGATTTCGATTTTACTTCCCATCTTTTCGGCAAGCATGTTGGAAATGGTAAGTCCCAGCCCGGTTCCGCCAAATTTTCGTGTGGTTGACGAATCTGCCTGTGTGAAGGCCTTGAAAAGTTTTTTCTGCTGTTCATCATTGATCCCAATTCCTGTGTCACGGATGGAGAATCGGAATTCTCCGGTGTTTTCATCTCTTTTTTTAAAGGAGACTTTCAGTTCTACTTCACCCGAGGCTGTGAATTTAACGGCATTGCCTAACAGGTTTACCAGGATTTGTTTTAACCGGATAGGGTCAACCACTGCAAAACGAGGCATGCTGGCGTGTATGTCAAGCAATAGTTCCAGCCCTTTTTGAGAAGCATGGTATTTGATGATATCCGATGTTTGTTCTGCAAGCTCAATAATATCGGTTTTTATATGGTCGAGTTCCATTTTACCTGCCTCAATTTTTGAAAAATCCAGTATGTCGCTGATGATTCCGAGAAGGGAATGTCCGGAAACATTCACATTTTCAGCATACTGTTGCTGCGTTTTATTGAGCGGGGTTTTTAAAAGAAGATCAGTAAACCCGATAACGCCGTTGAGCGGCGTACGGATTTCGTGGCTCATGTTGGCCAGGAACTCCGATTTGGCTTTACTGGCAATATCAGCCTCCTCTTTGGCTTTTAAAAGGATGGATTCCGTCCTTTTCTGTTCTGTAATATCCCAGTTCGTTCCTACCATCCGTAAGGGCTGTCCTGCGTCGCCGCGGTGAACGGTGGCTAATCCACGAATATTCCGCATGACGCCATTGGGCCATATCACCCGGAATTCCGTATCGAACTCCTTAACACCTTTTATAGCCATCTGTATTTCCGCATCATCCTGAATGACATCTTCAGGATGGATGCCCGCCCGCCAGGTTTCATAGGCTCCTACCGATTCTGCCTGATCGACCCCGTAAAGTTTAAACATCTGCTCATCCCATACCAGGGTGTTGTCTACAAGGTCGAGGTCCCAAACGCCAACCCCGCCTGCCCTTGTGGCCAATTCAAGGCGAGAAGATATCTGGGTCAGCTCCTTTTCTGCCTCGATCCGATCTGTGATGTCCTGAACAGTCGACCGGATGCCGGTAATTCTTCCATCTTTATCCTTGAGGATCACATCTTGTATAAGTACCGGTACAAAGACCCCGTCTTTTCGGCAAAATTCGCGGGTAAACGGTTGCATAGGAATATGGTCCCCGGCCAGTTTTGCGGCAATGGAATTCCTGGACAACTCCTGGTCGGCGCTAACCTGCCAGAATTGTTTCCCAAGAAGTTCATCTTTGGAATAGCCAAGCATCTTTAATTCGGTTTCATTGATGCGGACGATCCTGCCTTCATTGTCGATTTCATGATAACCGACAGGTGCATTATCGAAGAGTTCTTTGAAGTCTTCACGACTCTTTTTCAAAATCTCCTCAGCTTGTTTTCGCTCGGTAATGTCACGTTCGACAAACAGGATGCTTTCAGGGTTTCCTTTGGCGTCAAAAAGCACCGTTGAATTTACCTCAACATAGAACCGGCTGTTGTCTTTCTTGATGGCAAGATATTCGGTAATCTTCTGTTCGCTGCTGCCTGCCAGCAACTTCCTTAAATTTTCGTGCAGGTAGGCGTGGTTGGATGGGTCAATGAAATCCCAGAAGGTTTTTCCCAGGTAATCTTCTTTGTTCTCGATGGAGTAACCATACATGGCTACCAGTTTTGCCGACATCAGCTGCAGTTTCCCGTCAAGGGAGACCATCCCGATGCCGTCGGGAGAAGCAGAGATGATGGCTTCCCATTTCTTGCTGCTTTGCTGCAGGGCATCTTCCGCCTCTTTTCTTTTGGTAATGTCCCTGCTGATGCCAAGGATGCCAATCAGGCTCCCATCACTTGCCCAGTAGGGTGTTTTAAGGGTATCGATAAGGATGTTTCTGCCATCGGGGTAAGTAATCCACTCCTCATTATGCCGGGGCAGTTTTTGAGATAACAGGTCGATATCATCCTGCCGGAAAATATCAGCCATCTCTTTGGCGAACAGCTGGTAACCGGTTTTACCAATGATCTCCTCCTTGGCCTTGCCTACCAGTTCCGCAAAAGGCACATTACAACCCAGATAAATACCATCGGTATCTTTGAAAAAGATGATATCGGGAATGGAATCAAGAAGGGAAGTTATCAACCCAGATTGCCTGATCCGCTCCTCATCTGCCAGTTTACGCGCAGTGATATCTTCCTTGATGGCAATAAAGTGGGTGATGCTCTGCTGATCATTGATGAGTGGCGATATCAAAGCCGATTCCCAATAAAGTTCACCATTCTTTTTGGTGTTCTGCAGCTCTCCGCGCCACTCTTTCCCGGCTAAAATTGTATTCCACAGGTCTGCAAAATACTGTGGGGAGGTATTGGCTGATTTTAAAATCCTCGGATTTTGTCCAAGGGCCTCCTCCTTTGTATAACCTGTTAAATCACAAAACTTTGGGTTTACATATTCAATTTGACCGTGGATATCCGTAATGACAATGGAGGCAGGATTCTGTTCAACGGCCTTGGATAGTTTGAGATTCTCCTCCTCGGCTTTGTTGCGCTCCTCAATCAAATTGATCAGCGAGTCGAAAAGGTAGCTGCTGTCGGAAGAGGAGGCATCACCTTCGCTAATCCCGTGATTGTTGGTAGGGTTAAGCGTAAATATTGCTTCCCGGATCTTGTTGATGGTTCGCTTCTGTCCTTCGGCGTCAAGTTTGTGTTTCAGGAAAGCATCCCTTAACTCCTGTGAACTGATTTCAATGGAATTCTGGAGCAGCTGGATGTCATCTTCCAGGTTTTCATAGGTGTCGTTGATATCCTGTATGATGCCTCTCAGCTCATTTGGCAGATTCTCCAGTGAACCAAAATGTTTTTTGATCTGACGCAGTAGCAGCTTGTTCTCCGTGTTTCCCATCATCTGCATGGTCTATACTTCCTTAAAAAGTGTAATGGTCATCGTTTGATTGTGAAGTTCGCAGTGCCGTTCAAAGGGTTTGAGCGGGCATATTTCTCCGTAGGAATAAAAACCTGTTATGGTTGTCCCTTTTCCAAGTCCTTCACGGATAATCTCCAGTTCTTCTTCCACCCGTTGTTTCAGCACAAGTTTTCGTCCTACGCAACTTATCAGGATGGCAAGGTCGGGATCAGCGTTTTCGAGACTGGTTTTCGACATTTCAGCAGCCCCGTTTGCCCCGTCGATCAACCGGTCAAAGTTTGCCTTCATGAGCCTTACATACTCGCCCTGTGGAATGTCGCCGGCAAAGGTCATGCTGCCGTTGGCTTCATCCACAGACAAAACCGTACGCACAAGCGAGGTTTCCGAATTTTTCAGGCGGAGGCTCAGGGGGAAGAGTAAGGCCGAGGCGGGAAGATTGGCGGCATGGCTCCCCAGGTATCTTTTGTAAAGCTCCAGGGCGGGATGGCCATCAAGTTCATAAAGGATGTTTCCTTTCGATTTAGTCACCTCTCTGTCCACACCGAAAGAATCCCATCCTCCCATCGACCCATAGCCTGTTTGAAGATGCTCACCGTAAAACCCGATGGCAATGACCATGTTTTTTTTGCCCGCCTGGTTATGAACAATCACGGTTTCTGCAAAATCGGCCTGGTCGCCTGCCAAACCGCCGGTAACCGGAATGAGGTCGTTGAACTTGTGGTTTAAACCTTTGGTGAGCTCGCTTCCGTTGATGTTCAACCCTTCCGACAGGATCATGATGTGAACAAGATGCTCCTTCCCGAGCTGGGTCGCAAGTTTTTCACCAATATCGAAACTGTCTTCCATCGAACTGATCTGCTCAGATGCAATGGCAACAGTCGTTTTCTCGAACCATACCGCGGTGCATACGATGTTGCTGTTGAACACCTCTTCGCCAAAGATCTCTCCGGAAGTAGAACATCCGACAATTTGTGCGACAGGGTATATACCTTTAATGAAGTCAATGTGCGGCTGTTCTTTGAGCAGGTCTTTATTCCCAAACAGGAAAACCAGCTGTGCCTTATTCCCAAGGTTGTAATCACTCTTTATTTCCCAACCCTTTGTTTCTGAGTATATACGTTGCTCTGTTTTCATGGAATCTTTCAGTATTTGTGAATAAATTTCGCATACCAAGTTAAGATTTTTCTTTTATCCAACAAGTTCTGAAAAAAAGTTTTCTGTGTTATGGTGGGATCAGATGTTCAGCCGTGTCTGAATCGCCTGGATATCATTGCGTAACTGTTTGACGGTCTCCACCAGGTGATAGTTCTCCGAATTGAGGTTTTCCGGTATTTTCGGACTGATATAATGCACAAATTGCCAGATTTCACGAATGTCCCTGATATTGATGTCGTATGGGTCAAATAGCGGATTCAGTGAATGCAGAATGAGTTTTCCCTCGGTTTTGATTCTGTTTTCCACTACTTTGAAAACGATCCCTTCCTCCATGGTCAGGATAATGTATGCATCCCGGTCGCGGAGCGTGTTCCAGTCCTGGATAAACACTCCGGTAACCCACGACCCATGGGGTATGGGCAGCATGGAGTCTCCGTTTACCTGGAACGTCCTGTACTTTTTTTGCCTGGACAAGAAGGGGAGTCTGAAGGTCGGCAGAATGCTGATATATTCCGGGTCGGCAAACCCGCTGGTATATCCTGCTTTTGCCTTTTCCGAGACAAGCTCGATATTGTCTTCATTGTCAGTACCTACCGTTGTGGTGAGGATCCGGAGATTTGAACCCTTGATGAAAACATCGTATCCCCGCTCCAGTTGCCTGAGCTGGCTTTCCGAAATTACCGTCAGGTCAACCCTGATAAGGGTGTCGATGGCTACATTGTAATATTTGGAAAACGCAATCAGGGTTTCAAAACCCGGCTGGGCAATGTTGTTCTCATAACCACTCAGTGTTGAGCGCTTCATGACAAGACTTACGGCGACATCGTCCTGGGTCCGTCCACGCCGTTTTCGTAAAAATTTTATGTTGCTGCTGAAAAACATTTTTTGCGTTTTAAAAATTAATGATTATATTATCGTCGTAAAAATGATTAAAAACACGGCAAATATAATAAAAATTTTACCATTTTACTGTTTCACCATTTATGTTCCCCTCACGCAACATCATCCACCTCGACCTCGATACCTTTTTCGTCTCCGTCGAACGCCTCCTCCGCCCCGAACTGGTTGGAAAGCCCGTGATCATCGGGGGCACCTCCGACCGGGGGGTAGTGGCAAGCTGCAGTTATGAGGCCAGGAAGTTCGGTATTCATTCTGCCATGCCGATGAAGATGGCCAGGGCGTTGTGCGGCGACGCCATCCTTGTGAGGGGCGACATGGAACGCTATTCAAAATACTCGAATACCGTTACGGAGATCATTGCTGAAAGGGCCCCGGTGTATGAGAAAGCCTCCATTGACGAGCACTACCTCGACATTACCGGGATGGACCGCTTTTTCGGACTGCAGAAATGGAGCCACGAACTGAGGGAGAGCATCATTAAAAACACGGGACTTCCAATCTCATTTGGCCTGTCGGTAAACAAGACCGTGTCAAAGATCGCTACGGGAGAGGCCAAACCAAACGGGGAGCGCTATGTGGAATACAACGCCGTTCAGCCTTTCCTGGCGCCGCTTTCCATACGGAAAATCCCGATGATCGGGGAGAAGTCCTACCGGCTGCTCCGCTCCATGGGGGTGGTGACGATCGATACCCTTAGCCATATCCCCGTTGACATGATGGAACGGGTAATGGGCAAAAACGGTATCGTGATCTGGGAGAAGGCCAATGGCATCGACCGCACACCGGTATACCCTTACCACGAGGCCAAATCCGTGAGTACTGAAAATACCTTTGAACAGGACAGCATCGACATCATCCGGATGAAAGAGATCCTGGTGAAGATGGTGGAGAAGATCTCGTTTGAACTGCGCGACAAACAAAAACTGACTGCCTGTGTCACCGTTAAGATACGCTATTCTAACTTCGACACCCATACATTGCAACAGCACATACCCTATACTGCGTTCGACCATCAGCTCATTCCTGTGGTGAAAAGCCTCTTCGACCGCCTGTACCAGCGCCGTATGCTCATCCGCCTTATCGGCGTGCGTTTCAGCAGCCTTATCTCGGGAAACCCGCAACTCAATATGTTCGATGACAATGCCGCGATGGTCAATCTTTACCAGGCGCTCGACCGGATCCGGAGGAGGTACGGGCAGAAGAGCGTGAGGAGGGGAGTGGCGGTGCCTTCCTGCGCAGGTTAACAAATATGACAGCGGCAGTGATAACCAGCAGAAAATTACTTAACCCCATCAGCCCCGATTGCATGATCTTATGTGAAAGGTCCCTTCCTAGCAGGTCATCCGAGTTGGAACTGTAAAAAAACAGCAGGAGAAGCAGCAGGGGAATCCATATGAATTTCTTGTGGAATGCGACATAGAAGACCATCATGGTTAGCAGGGGGGCGCTGAAGAGCATCAGAACCCAGTCGGTCCTGATCAGGTTCGGCAGTAAGGCAATCAGTAAAAACCATTCGAACAGAAGATCCATCGGTGCCATCCCCTGGAATGTCACAACCTGTTGTTCCCTCTTAATATTATAGAGGATGAACAGGGTTGCCGAACCATAGATGAACATAAAAATCGCAACAATCCCCCACGAAGGCCAGGATGTCCATAAAAGACTGAAGCAATAATCCAGGGAGGTTTTCCCGGGAAACCCTTCGCCGTGCAGCAGGAGGGTGTTTGCCCAGTCGCTGTAAAGGCTAATGGCCTTTTGTGGTCCGGGGAAGCAGAACGGCAGGGCCAACCCGGTTGCAACAGATGCCGAGAGCCATGCCAGGGCTCTCCATTTTCTTCGCAGTACCAGTGGCAGCAACAGGATCAGAAGGTAGGGCTTGGTCAGAATCGCAATTCCCAGCAGGATACCTCCCTGCATCTCTTTTCCATGGAGAAAATCCCTGATTGCCAGGCAACAAAGCAGTAACAGGATGATGTTGATGTTGCCAAGATAGAGTTCACGCGCAAAATGGATGAGGATGAAGATAAATGAAATGGTGATAAGCCAGAATTCATGTTTGACAGGGGTCACAAAAAAATAGTTGTTGATCAGCTGCCTTATCACGGTGAAACTATACCAGAACGCAGCACCCAGCAGGGAAAAGTGAATTACGGATGCGGTTTTAAAATCAAAGAGCGTATATGGCAGAAAAAAAAAGAGTGTTGAGGGGCTATACTTGTAAATACCGCTTCCGCTGTAGAATAATTCATTGTAAACAGGTCCTCCTGATAAAAAGCTGGATGCAGCTGAGTAGTAAACCCGGAAGTCGCCCGGCAGGAACCTGCCGTTGGCCATGTTCAGCATAAGGGTAAGCAGGCTTGCCCCAATAACAAATAGGGTGAACCAGTTGAAAATGTCCCTCTTTTTCATAAGAATTAATTATCGCCCTGGTTCGTTTTTTAATTCATAAACATACCAGAAACTTGTCCGTTCCATCCAATGATTAAAATTGAAATGGCTGACCCACTGTGGAAACGAGGAGTAGACCAGTTCCGCTTTTTGGGGAGCTTCGGACAGACTGACTGGTTTATCGGTGACAAATAGACTGATCGTGCCGGCTGATGGAAAAATATGTTGCAACGAATCTGTTTTTACGAATACCAGGTTGCTGCGTTTGTAAAACTGAATGTCAACCTTTGCCCGGTGATATGGGTTGTCGCCGGTGAAATAGAGTTTTACGGGAGTTTGGTATGTGTCCCACAGCTTTTTATAGAGTGCGATTTGATCGTCTGCCGGCCTGAAAATCAACATGACGAGCATGATGGTGTTCAGGTACCAGAACACGCGTCCGGCAATCTTCACTGCACGCTTCTCCAGGAGATTGTATCCTCTTTTCTCCAGCATGAACATGGCTGTTTTGACCATCATCACCGGAAGAAATCCTATGATCGGGAAGAGGAACCTGATCTCTTTGTGCGGGATCAGGAAATGGATGGCCAGAAAAGGAACGAGGGTCCAGGTAATGATGTCTTTCGGAAAGTAGATGAAATAGAGGAAAATAGCAAGAATATAGATCAGGCTTAGCGGCGGAAAGGCATTGATAACAGTCTGCTCTATATAATACCACCACGGACTGACACCAAACCCTGCCGCCTTATCGAGCAGGATATTCTGAACAAAATAGTTCCAGGAGGTGAGCACCCACTCATCATAATACCAGCGGTCGATCACTACGCCGATGCAAGTCGCAAAAATTACCCCGCCACCGAAGGCCAGGAAATTCTTAACGCCTGATTTCTTCACAATGATCAGCCAGGCTGCAAACCCCAGGATCATGAATGCCACCTGGTATCGTGTAATGAAAGCGAACCCTAGGATGACACCTGCTATAAAATAATCCACCATCTTTAATTGCTTTCTGAGCAGGAACCAGGCCAGGCCAATCAGGAAAATCCGGCCGGCAACCGTCTCTGATGAAAACCGGACACTGTTGTAGGGAACAAACCAGAGGAAGAAAGAGAGCAGCAGGAAGGTGAAAAACAATTTTTTATGGGTAATTTCTGGCGCATATAACCTGATTACCATGTGAATGCTGAAAAATGTCAGCAATGCGGAGAAGAGCCTGACGAAGAATGCAACAATAAATGGATTGGTGATTCCGGCAAATGAGGCGATTTTATAGAGGGAACAGACAAAAAGTGGTTGCAGGGCCGGGCGCATTTTACAGGCATATTCCCAGGGAAGGTTGATTTTCGCCGTCAACCCGAGCTTTAATCCGGCAAATTCAATAACCTGGAAATGTTCGTCAAAATGGTTATATCCAACAGAAAACCATGCAGTGAGTAGAAAAACAATTGCTCCTGTAATGTATATCCATTTCAGGGAATTATCATTTTTATTAAACACTGATATGGTAAATTAAATGTGACCGTGAAAGTGATGATTATGCAAATATAGTTTTTCCCTGCACCTAAGGTCATTTGTTTCTTTGTTCCTCCATCCAGTCATTCAGGTAATCATAGGATTGCATGTCGCTTAAAGGAATCTCTCCCGCAGCAATTGTTGTTAACAGCAGCCGGTATGTTTCTGCTGCAGGGAGAAGTTCGTCCCTGGTCGCACGGCGAGTGCCGTGGAGTGCGAACGGAGGCAGATAAATCATTTTGCAAAGGTTGGCAGTTTGATGAAATGGGGCCAGTAACTCTTTGATGGTGAAATTATTGTATCCATCTTTGCTGTATGACGTGCGTGGCCCTCCGGTGGTGATGGCATTGAAAACAATTTTACCCTGGAGGCTTGTCCCCCCGGGGCCATAGGCCCAACCCAGTTCCAATACCATGTCGAGCCATTGTTTCAGAAGCGGTGGAGCGCTGTACCAGTAAAGTGGATGCTGCCATATAATGACCTGGTTCCTGGTAAGGAGGTCCTTCTCGAAATCTACATCAATTTGGAAATCAGGATATCGTTCACAGAGGTTGTGGAAAGTGATATGAGGGCTTTCAGGAATCCGGCTCACCAGCAATTTGTTATGGATGGATTCTTCAAATTTCGGATGGGCGAACAGGATAAGTATGTTATTTTGAGATGGAGTGTCAGTCATTGTTTGTGGGGGGGGTATATGTTTTTTCCTGCTGAAGCAGGTGCAAACAAAGGTAGTATTTTATTTTTTTTCGTTTTTCTTTTCGTTTATTTTTTTATTTGATTAAATTGTGGTCATGATATTGATTAAAAAATGATCATTTTGTTTTCCCCATGTACCTTAACTGCCACTCATACTACTCTCTCCGTTACGGTACAATCTCCGTCGAAAACCTTGTTGAAGGGGCGGTAAGAAACCACGTTTCTGCCATGGCGCTCACCGATATTAACAACTCCACCGGGATGATGGAGTTCGTGGCTGTATGCAGGGAAAAGGGGATTAAACCAATTGCCGGGATCGAATTCCGCCTGGAAGATCAGTTGCTTTACACGGGTCTGGCGGTAAATAACGAAGGTTTTCGTGAGTTGAATGAGTTTCTCAGCCACCATAATCTGAACAACCTTCCTTTGCCGGATAAGGCCCCGGAGTTCAACAATGTCTTTGTCATCTACCCCTTTTCCCTCTTTCTTCGTTCCTGTTCACGCGGCCCTGAATATCGGATATCCGGCAAAGAATATCGATATTCGAATGATTTGACAGAGGCGGCCTCACTTAACTTCAACCCCCACTCTTATATCGGCATTCGTCCTGCCGATCTCAGCCCCCTGATGCTCTCCCGCCACCGCAACCTAATTCCCCGGATGGTGCTCATGGCGCCGGTTACCTTCACGAATGGCAAAGAGTACGAATTGCACCGCAATTTCAGGGCAGTTGATCACAACGTATTGTTAACCCGGCTTGAGCCCTGCCAGGTTGCCGCTTCTGATGAGGTGATGCTACCGGTTGATGACCTGTTCGGGTTGTGCCGTGATTTCCCGGAGATCATCCGCAATACGGAAAAATTGATTGAAAGGTGCTCCATCGATTTCGATTTCAAAGCCTGCAAAAATAAGAGCACCTTTACCGGCGACCGCTACGACGACCTGGTTTTTCTGGAGAAACTGGCGCTCGACGGGCTGCAATACCGCTATGGCAGCAAGCATCCGGAAGCGAAACGGAGGGTGAAACATGAACTGGAGATCATCGGGAAAATGGGATTTTCTGCCTATTTCCTCATAACGTGGGATATCATCCGGTACTCTATGTCGAGGGGCTTTTATCATGTGGGAAGGGGGAGCGGAGCCAACAGCATTGTGGCGTATTGCATGCGCATCACCGATGTTGATCCCATCGAACTGGATCTCTATTTCGAACGGTTTATCAACCCCAAACGCACTTCCCCGCCCGATTTCGACATCGACTACTCCTGGAAAGAGCGTGATGAGGTGCTCGACTATATATTTAAAAGGTATGGCCATGAGCATACAGCCCTGCTCGGAGCCATGTCGACTTTCCGCGATAAGTCCATCTACCGTGAACTTGGTAAGGTCCATGGCCTGCCGAAAGGGGAGATCGATGCTTTTCTGAAGAATCCGGAGGAGTCAATTCATAATAATCACATTGTCAGGAAGATCAATGAACTCGGCGAGATGATGGCCGATTTTCCAAACCTTCGAAGCATCCATGCAGGCGGGGTGCTGATCTCGGAAGAGCCCATTACCTGTTACACTGCCCTCGACCTGCCGCCCAAAGGGTTTCCCACCACACAGTTCGATATGTATGTAGCAGAGGATATCGGCTTCGAAAAGCTCGATATCCTTAGCCAGCGTGGCATAGGCCACATTTATGAGGCCGCCGAACTCGTGAAAAAAAACAGGGGTATCAGCGTGGATGTTCACCAGGTTAGCCTTTTCAAAGAGGATGAGAAGGTGAAAGAGCAACTGCGCAATGCCCGTACGATCGGATGCTTCTATGTTGAAAGTCCTGCCATGCGCGGCTTGCTGAAAAAACTTCACTGCGATAACTACCGAACGCTTGTGGCTGCCAGTTCAATCATCCGCCCCGGCGTGGCACGCTCGGGGATGATGAAGGAGTATATTTTCCGCTTCCATAACCCCGGAAAATTTAAATACCTGCATCCGGTGATGGAGGCCCAGCTAAAAGAGACCTTCGGCGTGATGGTTTACCAGGAGGATGTGTTGAAGATCTGCCACCATTTTGCCGGCCTCGACCTGGCCGACGCCGATGTCATCAGGCGGGCAATGAGCGGAAAGTACAGGTCGAAAAAGGAGTTGCAGCGCATCATCGACAAGTTTTTTGAAAATTGCAAAACCGCGGGTTATCCCGAAGAGGTGACCAAAGAGGTGTGGAGGCAGATCGAATCCTTTGCCGGCTACTCTTTTTCAAAGGCCCATTCAGCCTCCTATGCCGTGGAGAGCTACCAGAGTCTCTACCTTAAAGCGCATTATCCGCTGGAGTTCATCACCGGGGTGATCAACAACTTCGGAGGCTTCTACTCCTCCTGGGTTTACTTCAACGAGGCTAAAATTTCGGGGGCAAACCTGCACGTGCCCTGCGTGAACAACAGCGAATACAAGACCTCCATAAAGGGAAATGATATTTTCCTGGGATTCATCCACGTTGCCGGCCTGGAGGCATCTGTTAGTAATGCGATCCGGGAGGAGAAAACAGGGAGGCCTTATGAAAGCCTGGAGGATTTTATCCGGCGGGTTCCGGTTACGCTCGACCAACTGATAATCCTTATACGCGTCGGGGCATTCCGTTTCACAGGGAAACCGAAAGCGTCGTTGCTGTGGGAAGCGCATATGCTGCTGGGAAAAGGTGAGCCTCTTAACCAGGTCCGAAATGTGAAATCTGAAATCCGAAATCCGAAATCTGAAATCCGAAATCCGAAATCTGAAATCCGAAATATGGAGACCGACACCTGTCAATCGGAATTTCAATCGTCAATCGTCAATCGTCCAACCGGAAATTCATTGCTGTTCCCGGTAACTGTCAGGAAGTTTGAACTTCCGGTCCTTGAAAATAATATCATTGCCGACGTGTACGACGAGATCGAGTTGCTTGGCTTTCCGGTTACCCATAGCTATTTTGACCTCCTGGAAACAAAGTTCCGGGGAGATATCCTTGCGCACGAAATGACCGCCCATGTGGGGAAGACCATCCGAATGCTGGGATTGCTGGTTACCATTAAATATGTACGAACGATCAGGCGGGAGTGGATGCACTTTGGCACTTTCATCGATGTTAACGGTCGTTTTTTCGATACGGTTCACTTCCCGAAAACAGTCACGGCATATCCCTTCCGCGGGGATGGTGTTTACCTTGTCAAAGGGAAGATCGTGGAGGAGTTCGGATTTCCCAGCATGAATGTGGAAAAGATGGCAAAGATGCCCCTGAAGGGTGATCCGAGGGGTTAAACCTTCCAGGTTTTTACAACCCGGAAGGTTTATGGTTAGTTGATGGCAAAAGGATGCGATGTGACCACATCTATGTTCTTGTGGATCAGTTTATGGATATTCTTCAGGTACGGTTTTTCATCTGCAGAACAAAATGACAGAGCCGCACCGGCTTCGCCAGCCCGTCCGGTTCTTCCGATCCGGTGAACGTAGGTCTCCGCCTGTTCAGGGATCTCATAGTTGATCACATGACTGAGCTTGTCAACGTCGATCCCCCTGGAAGCAACATCAGTTGCCACCAAAACCCGGATACTCCGGCTTTTGAAATCTTTAAGGGCTTTATCCCTGGCGCTTTGCGACTTGTTACCATGGATGGCTTGCGCCTTTATCCCGTTACGCAGCAAGTCTTTGACAACCTTATCAGCGCCATGTTTGGTTCTCGTGAAGATCAGCACATTTTTCACTAAATCATTTTGAAGTACATGCGTCAGCAGCAACTTCTTATTCTCCTTTTTTACATGATAGACCGATTGAGTAACAAGGATCGGTGGCATGGTGTCGGGCGACAGGTTTAACTGAACCGGGTTGTGAAGCAGTGATGCCGCCAGTTTCCGGATCTCATCAGGGGCGGTTGCCGAGAAAAGCAGCGTCTGCCTTTTTGCCGGCAATTTAGCAGTGATTTTCCTGATATCATTGATAAAACCCATATCGAGCATACGGTCGGCTTCATCCAGCACGAGGTATTCTACCTTGTCAAGATGGACAAAACCCTGGTTCATTAAGTCAAGTAAACGACCTGGCGCTGCAACGATGATATCCACACCTTTCTGAAGTGATTGGGTTTGTGCTTTTTGAGAAATGCCGCCATAGATGGTAACGAGACGGATATCCAGCCCCATGCTGTATTCTGTGATCTCTGCACTGATCTGGGCGACCAGTTCTCGTGTGGGTGCAAGGATCAACGCCCTGACAGCCCTCCGCTGGTTGCGGTCTTTTTCGGTTTCAAGCAATTGGAGCATCGGAAGTGCGAAGGCAGCCGTTTTACCGGTACCGGTTTGTGCACAGCCAAAAATATCTTTTCCCTGCAAAATCACCGGGATCGCTTTTTCCTGGATAGGTGTTGGGTTCAGGTACCCTTTCTTATTCACAGCATTTAACAACGGCTGGATAAGATTCAAATTTTCAAAATTCATTTAAATTTTATTAATGTATATAAATTGTTATTCCCTGAATGCAAAACTGCATAACAGTCCTGTCAGGGGGTGCATTAAAAAAATGTATGGTAGGCTGAATTGTAAAAGTGGGAGGATTACGTACAGATTGAGATACAATCTTTCAAATGTGGCTGCAAAGGTACAACAAGATATCGTACAATTAACATGAAAAATAAAAGAAATACTGAATTCTCCTGTTTTCTAATTTGCAAATATGCTGATATTCTGCAGTTTAAAGGAGAAGTCAACTATTACTTTGCCAGCCCCAGCGTTGCAGTTCCCTGCTCATAAATGATGTCGAGAGGGATGTTGGCGGTTTTTATCCGCTCCAGGTCGGTCTGCAGATCTGGCCTGATTTTTCCGTTTGTCTCCAGGTAGGTGGAAGCGCCTGCGTAATCACCGTCACCTTCAAATTTGAGGACCAGCGCTGCCCATTTGTTCATCGCATCACGGATTTTGCCAAAATTAACTTTGTAGGTTCCATTGGCACTTCGCTCAAAGGCGCCGTTATCGGCAAAGAAGTTGAAACACATCATGTTGGCTTTACCGTGAGCGCTGGCGGCTCCAAAACGGACCGAACGGATAAGTCCGGCCATGTAAGTCGTGAAACAATCTTCGGCAGTGATATCTTTAACCTCTCCTTTAGCTATAAGCTGGGTGGTCATGAAAAGCCCCAGGATATCGGCTTTTGCTTCCTCAAAAGAGGAGTACTTCTCTTTCATGGCTTCCCTTACGGTTCCTTTGCCAGTGATGGTGTTTTTAATTCCAAGTCCGTGGGCAACCTCATGAAACATGACATTTGAAAAGAACGCATCAAATTTTATGTTTTGCCGCTGGCCTGAATCAATGAGAACATTTGCGATGGGCAGCAGGATATTGTCGAATTTAGCCCGCATGGCATTTTTCAGCTGAAGCCTGCGCGAACCTTTGGCAAGCTGCACTTTCTCATCATTGGGCAGGTTGATCGCAATTGTTTTGCTTCCCGCATTGGAGTGGCCTGCCACATAAACAATATCGTATGCATTGAGATCAGAGTCGGTTCCGGGCTTCTCCTTTTTATACTTATTATCAACCGGAAGTTGTAGTTGCAGTTCCGGAAGAAATTTGGCAAATTTTGCCAGTTTCAAACTCCACTCCTTATCTTTCACAAGTACAGCCGATTCAAATGCAGTTTTATATCCGAAAAGTTCATCCTCGTAATTTTCAATCGGACCAATCACAATATCAATGGTATTGGATTTCATATCCATCCATGCCATGTCACTCTCAAAATATTCGTCAGATACAAGGGCCTTTGCCCTTAACTCAAGATATTTCTTTAACCCCGGATCCTCTGCGAGGAGAGAAGCGTCCTTCAATAATCCGGATGCCTTGCCCAACTGTTCCCTGAACGCATCATGGTACCATATGTTTTTCAGACTATGGTCCTCATTCCTGCCGATGATGGAATATTGACTTGTTTTACCCTTGTCCGTCCATTTTTCAAACTCCTCCCTGGTCATGTCTTTGGGATAGAGATTAGCTCCCGCAGGTTTTTCATCATAGCCCGTCACAAATGACTTGTTCCCGTTCAAGCGTTCCCAGGGGCCGTAGTTGATGCCTGCAAAAACACGCATAAGACTATCTGGCAAAGCGTCGAGAAATTTCTGTTTATCGCCCACCACCTGTTCCCAGTAGAGGCCGTCCATGATCTTGGCTGCTTCGATCAGCAGCGGGATCATCTGCTTCTCCTTTTCACTCAGTTTTGAGAGATCTGTCGTCAATTTTACGGAAACAAACTCATCAATTTTCCCCTTAAAAAGGGAGTCCTGGGCCGTGAGCCCCGTTTGATTACCGGCCGGCTGCTGGTTGCAACTGTTGAAAAGGAGTGCTGCAGAGACTGTGAACAGCAGGATCAGGGTTGTTATTGTTCTCATTGCGGGGTTGTTTTCTTGTTTGTGCGAAATTATTAAAAATTAGGTTTCAACAATTATCTTTTCAGTCTTGATTTCATCAGGAAATATTCATATGTTTGTGACAAAAATATTTACACTTCACCTTAAATCAAACAGCTATGAGCAATGTTTTTATTCTGATCATCCTTGGGGCAGCAGGTCTGCTCTTTTTTTCTGGAATCCGCATTGTCCGTCCTACCCATCGCGGTTTAATTGAGCGATTCGGCAAGTACAACCGATTTGCCAACCCCGGGTTTCACTGGATTATTCCCGGCATCGACCTGATGTACCAGGTGAATATTACCGAAAAAATGATCAATGCAGAGCCGCAGGAGATCATTACCAATGATAACCTGAATGCAAAAGTCGATGCACAGGTCTACTTTAAAATTACCAATGATGAGGAGAGTGTGAAAAATTCCCAATATAATGTGAATAATATTGAATATCAGATTGTTAACCTTGCACGTACCACGTTGCGTAATATTATCGGCACCATGACCCTCAAATCGGCCAACAGCGAGCGCGGTAAAATCAATAAGGAACTGCATGGCACCCTGCTCGATGAAACCAGAAGCTGGGGGATACAGATCATCCGGACAGAGTTAAAAGAAATTGATCCGCCCAAGGATGTTCAGGAAACGATGAATAAAATTGTGAAAGCCGAGAACGAGAAAATTGCCGCCGTTGACTATGCAACTGCCGCAGAAACAAAGGCCGACGGGGAAAAGAGGGCGGAAATCAGGCGTGCTGAGGGTGTAAAACAGGGTCAGATCCTGCGGGCTGAAGGTGAAGCCCAGGCCATTGCACTTGTAAATGAAGCTGCCGAGAAATATTTCATTGGCAATGCACAGATTCTTCGTAAAATCCAGGCTCTTGAAACTTCGCTGAAAGATAACTCAAAAATCGTGGTACCAGCAGGTTCCGACCTGGTCAATGTTCTGGGCGATATGGCTGGTATCATCCCAATAAGGGATAAACCAGATACCAAATATGCTCCGGTATAGCGAAAATCTGGTTTTATGGTTGCAGTTCAACTCCTTGTGAGGTAAATTAAAAATTTTTGTAAATTCTGGGGATATGGTGATAATTATTTATCATTTTATGAAATTCAGATAAGCAAATTATTTATTACCTTTGACCAAGTGTACAATAGATATGTCAAACGGGTACATCACTTTTTTGTTCGGACGTAATGCACACTGAAACATACTATTAGAGAAGTTATGTTGAGTTTTTTAAGGATTTTTGTTTTTGTAATCCTGAGTGTTTTCCTGCTGATCCCTGCAGGGGTTGCTAAGGCTTCAGCCAAAGGACCCGAAAGTACCGGCAATAGCTCCTCACCAGGAGATAGCCTTAAGACGCTGGGCATGTTGGTTGAGGGGAACAAGGTCAGCAACAATGCACTTGCCATCAAATATGCAAAGCAGGCGCTGGCCATAGCAAAGACAAGAAATAACAAACCCGACCTTGTCGACGCCTACCGGTGGATTGGTAAAGCTTACCTTCAAAACCAGAAGGATTCAAGCTACTTTTATTATAATCTTGCTTTACGGATTGCCGACAGCAACAACCTTGTATCCCAGAAAATTCATATCTTTTATAACCTGGCAACACTTTATACCGCTGCGTACAATTTCAATCTCGCCATTTCACTGCTGGATTCATCCATAATTCTTGCAAAATCGGTCAGGGATCCGGAGGGAATTGCCAATGCGCTGATAGCTCTTGGGAATATCAAATTCAATATCCAGGAGTATGATGGAGCCAGGAGCATGTTCCAATCCGCTCTTGAAACTGCAAAGAAGGATACGCTCTACAAGCAAATGGGGGTTGCCCTTGGCAACCTTGCCAGGAGGCCTTTTGAAAATGATGTGAAAAAAGCTGCGGCGCTTCAGAGAGAGGCTTTATCATACCTGAGCAAGGTCAGTGGCGTGGAGGAGGAGATGTCCTACATATTTATCAACCTTGGGGCGGCCCAAAGTATTAAAAATCCTGACTCGGCTTTGTTTTATTATAAATCGGCGCTTCGGTTGGCGTTGAATGCCAATTTGCCGAAGATTCTCTTTGGCGCATATAATAATATGGCATACAGTTACCTTGATAAACATGATATTCAGAGGGCTGAATCCTGTCTCAGGGACCAGGCGATTCCTGCAGCACTCGCTCTCAAGGACAATGACTGGCTTGCCTCGCTGTATGATACATATGCCGATGTATGTGAAGCGAAAGGGGATTATAAAACAGCCCTTGCAATGCAGAAGAAAGCAATGAAATCCAGGGCTATCGACAACCAACAGAAAGGCTCCGACCAGGTCAGGTTGCTGGATGCCCTGCTTGAATTAAAAAGCAAGGAGTTGATCATTCAAAATGAGGAAAAGCAGCTTTTGGTTCAGGCCAATCGGTTGCAGCAGACCGAATTATGGCTTGCCATCGCGCTTTTACTCGTGGTGGCTTCTGTCTTCATTACACTCATCCTGCAGCAGCGCAACCGTGTAAAATTCCACAAGGAGCAGATCGGATCAGCAAAAAGAGTTATTGAGATGGAGGAGACTGAAAAGGGAAGGACTGCCCGCGAACTTCATGATTTAACGGGACAACTGGTACTTGGAATCTCTGGAACCATTGAAAATATTGAGTTTCCGGATCCGGAAATAAAAGAACTCATCAAAGCGCGTGTCAAGGAACTTGGAGCCAGCATCCGACAGATTTCGCATCGGATGAACAGGGCCATGATTGAACATTTCACCTTCAGCGAAATGATCACGGGGTTATGTGAAGACATGCAGAAACTGTCACACATGAACATTGTTCTGGATGTTCCCGATGAGTTTCCCGACCTTCCGAATGAACTGGTACTGCACTTTTACAGGATAACACAGGAACTTCTTACAAATGCCGGAAAGTATGCCCAGGGTTGCCAGGTGAATGTCAAAGTACATACGGAAAATGGAAAACTCATTTTATCATACTCCGATCAGGGGCCCGGTTTCATCCTGGGTGAAAACCATAAACCAAGTATGGGGGTGTTGAATATTTTCGAAAGGGCAAAGCTGGTTGGGGGCCAGGCAAATCTGAAGACCGCCCCTGGTCAGGGAACTTCATGGGAGATCATTTTTCCCATGGGACTGAAAAATGTAAATAAAAGCTAACTGATAAATCATGATCAGACTCTTCGTCATTGAAGACCACCCGGTGATCGTTACAGGTTTGAAGAATCTTTTCCGACCTTCACGGGATGGTATCGAGATTACAGACAACGCATTTAGTGTTGATGATGCCGTGTTAAAGGCCAATACTGATACATTTGATATATTCCTGCTTGATTTATGGCTGCCTGATGCCCATCCTCTGATGAATGTTAAAAAATTAAAGGAAAAATTTTTCGGGAAACCTATCGTTATTTTCACATCTGAAGACTCCTCCTCCTGGCAACGAAAAATGTTCGAAGCAGGTGTCATGGCCTATTTGCTAAAAAGTACCAACAAAGCAGAGATTAAATCAACACTCGAGAAAGTAATCAGGGGGCAGATCGTCTTTTCAGGTCTTGTTGAACCTGATTACGAAAAGAAACTGTCTACAGTATTATCCGGACAAAAGTACCACCTCACTCCAAACCAGCAGGAACTTGTTATCCTTTTATCCTCAGGCCTCACACAACAACAGATTGCCGACTCGAAAAAAACCAGCGTTTCAACCGTCGAAAAAACCCTGAAACATGTCCGCGACAGGTGTGATGCCAAAAATAATGCAGAACTCATTAAAATTCTGCTGGAAAAGGGCATAATCTGATATTTTCCTGTTAGCATGCACATCTTCTTCTGGGTTATTACCTGAAATTCAGCATTTTTCTTTGTTTTTTTGGCGCGCAGCATGGCTGTCAAAAACTTGTTCCGTTTCTTGGTTATCAAGTAATTACGAATTTTTCATTTTTCAGAAATTCTGGTTTTCCGTAGTGCTAAATTATGGGATTCCGCTATTGTGTGTGTTATGGCTGTAACCTAACTTTGAATTTCACGTACACAATGACATTCCACCAATAATAAATGAAAAAATCGAACCCCATGAAAAAATTTATTCTCGTTGCAGCCTTGATTCTTTTCGCTGGTATCATCAGTGTGAATGCGCAGCATTATAACATTAATCCGATTCCAAGCTATAATGTTCAGCTGACGGATCCGAATACAGCTTTCCAGGAGATTGTCACCCACACAACCCCTAGCAAGGAAAAGCGTGAAATGGATGTAATTATTTCATCAAGTTCAACCTGGCCTGTCCTGGTATGGGCTAAAGTATGGGTTGTTAAAGAAAATGGCACAACCATCAAAGGGCCGTACTATATTTTTCTCGACCGTAAGCTCTCTGTTCCAATCGATTATGGTCAATGGGGCGTGGTCATTCAATCTTCCTGGAGTGTATCAGCAAGTGTATGGATTGATTGAAATTGTTTTCCCTGCTATAAAAACAGAAGCAGCCGCCTGGTTGCTTCTGTTTTTTTTTGTAATTACCAATCGATCATTGGAATATTTAACTTTTTTACCAATTTCTAACGCTCCATAACGCTAATTTCCTTACTTTTGGAAGTTGAATAGTAAGTTGGACCAAATTTCTTCGCCTGTTTTGTTAGTTGATATTTTTATCCCCTGCTTTGTGGACCAGGTCTACCCGGAAACGGGTTTGAACATGGTAAAAATTCTTGAGAAACTTGACATTGTTGTAAATTACAACAGTAATCAAACCTGCTGCGGACAAATGGCTTTTAATAGCGGCTTTTGGGACGAGGCAAAAAGTATGGGCGAGAAATTCCTGAAGGATTTTCCCAATGACCGTCCGATAGTGGGACCTTCTGCTTCCTGCATCGGGTTTGTCAGAAATTATTATGGCTGGTTATTCCATAATACGGCAAATCATTTGGAATATAAGCAGTTGAAGAAAAACATTTTCGAGTTCACCGATTTCCTGGTCAATGAATTAAAAATCGAAGATGTGGGAGCCTCCTTTCCCCATGTTGTTACATACCACGATTCATGTGCTGCACTACGGGAGTATGAACTGAAGGATGAACCACGAAGGCTTCTGGCAAAGGTACATGGACTTGAGTTGCGTGAAATGAAGGAAAATGATGTCTGTTGTGGGTTTGGAGGAACTTTTTCCGCAAAGTTTGAACCCATTTCTTCGGCAATGGCAGAGCAAAAGGTAAACCGTGCCCTTGAGACCGGTGCAGCGTATATTGTTTCTACCGATTCCTCCTGCCTGATGAACCAGCAAGCCTATATCGACAAACATAACCTTCCCATTAAAACCATCCATATTATTGATGTTCTGGCCTCAGGGTGGTGATCCGGATGGCTCTTTTACCTGAATTTCAAGAAGTTTTTGTATTTTTGTAATTCATTCAGTGTTAATCTTCTAAACCCAATGCAGATGATACGTGTTTTTTTCCTTGCGGTGGTGCTGATTGCGAATCTGACACTTAAGGCACAGGTTGAAGGAGTCCAGCCCAACGAGCCGGCATTTATTGCCAAATATGCAGATATTGATTTCAAAGGGAAATTTGCACTATCCATTGAACCCAATGCGTTAACTAACTACTATCTGCTCGATTTCTCAAAATTGCCGTCCCGCTTCGAAAAGGTCTATTATATGAACCTCTCCTTCTCTTCCGGAGAACTCATCAACATCGATCCTGTCATTACCAAATCGAGGGTTTGTTTTATGTCAAACAAACAATACCCTGAAGCCGATGTAATCGCTGTCTTTGAAAAGATCAAAAGAATTGTGGCCGACACTTCGGCTGTATGGAGTGTTGCTCGAAAAACAGAATGGCTGAAAGGAAACGATAAATATTAATAATACGAAGCAGCTATGGTAAAAAACTGGTCTATCTTATTATTGTTATTGGTGTTTTATGGCCCTCTTCATGCACAGCAGGGCGGTGGTGGCAATAACAGCACCTGTGAAACAGCCGCGCCTTTCTGTACTGGAACATTATACTCGTTCCCTGCAGGAGTAAATTCACCTCCTGGACAAATAGGCCCATCCTACGGATGCCTGACCACCAGGCCGAATCCCGCATGGTATTATATGAAGGTTGCTAATCCTGGTAACATCATCATCCAGATGCACAGTGAGCCATCAAAAGATATTGATTTTTGCTGCTGGGGGCCTTTCCCCTCCCAGGATTGTTGCGGGTTGCTTACACAGCCCAAAATAGTATCATGCAGCTATTCAACGCTGTCGTATGAAACCTGCACCATTCCGAATGGGGTCACAGGCCAGTATTATATGCTGATCATTACCAATTTCTCCAACCAGCCCTGCAACATTATTTTCCAGCAAACTGGTGGTACAGGAACAACAGATTGCTCAATTCTGCCTCCTGCATGCATAAGCAACAGCCCGATCTGCTCAGGTCAGACGCTGCAGTTCACAGCCCAATCTATTTCAGGTGCAACGTACCACTGGTGGGGCCCGGCCGGATTTGTCTCCTCCCTGCAGAATCCAACCATTGCAAATGCTACCCCTGCTAACTCAGGCGAATACTTTCTGAGTGTTGTCGTTGGCGGTCAGCCCAGTATTGATACTTCAACGACCGTTGTACATGTCTACCATCCGGTGGCAAATGCCGGGAATGACTCAACCATTTTGAATGGAGTTACCACCCGGTTACATGGCAGATGCTCTGCCGGCAGCGGTGCTTATCATTATAAATGGGCACCATCTTCAAAACTGGTGAACGACAGCATCCAAAATCCTCAAACGGTCAATCTTTTTTCAACCCAGGTTTTCACACTCAAAGTTACCGATGATTCTGCCAACTGCCAGGCTACCGATATGGTCACCATCAATATTGCCGGCGGAGCGCTGGCGGTAAATGCGGTGGCAAACCCTTCCTCCATCTGCTTCGGGGCCTCCACGCAGATTGAAGCGCTGGGTTCGGGGGGCGCTGGGAATTACAGCTATCAATGGACTGGGCCCAATGGATTCTCCTCTACCTTGCCAAATCCTACCGTGGCGCCAGCGGTGACCACAACCTACCAGGTTTCTGTTTTTGATGGCTATAATACAGTAACAGGATCTGTAACAGTAACGATAATTCCGCTACCTGTGGCAGATGCAGGAGTTGGAAAATCAATTCCTTACGGTACATATACCTTTCTCAGTGGATCGGTGTTGAATGGGAGCAGCAACTATTTTTACAGTTGGGCACCCGCTGATAAACTTATCAATGCAGGAAAGCAGAATCCTCAAACAGTAAACCTGACTTCGACAACAGTTTACTCGCTTGTAACCACAGATCTGGCAACAAACTGTGTAAGTACCAATGATGCTTCAGTTTCCATTGAAGTGACAGGTGGTCCGTTGAATGTAAATCCTGTTGCTACCCCGGATTCAATCTGTCGGGGAGACTCTACAAGGTTGCATGCATCAGCCGGTGGAGGAAATGTGGGATTCTATCAGTATGCATGGAGCTCAACTCCTTCGGGATTCGCTTCCACTGAAGCTGATCCCATGGTTAATCCTTTAACCCATACAACCTATGAGGTTACGGTTACCGACCAGTTTAATTCAACCCAGGGGAGCATCAGGGTTGTTATCCATCCGGAACCTGTGATCCACCTTGGCCCGGCTGATACCACTGTTTGTATTTATGATACGGTAAAATTAGATGCAGGGAATCCCGGGTCAACTTATTTATGGTCAAACGGTTCAACTGCACGCGAGATATCCTTTGGGACCACCGGAATCGGTTATGATGCGCAAACATATCATGTTGAGGTTGTTAATAGACATGGCTGTAAGTCAAGCAGTACCATCAATGTGATCTTCTCTTTCGATGCCTGTGTCGGAATCAGTGACCTTGGCCATTCAGATCATGTAAGAATCTACCCGAACCCAGCGAGGGATAAAGCCAGGGTGGAAATCAAAGGAATTTCCGGAATAACCAGCGGCAATCTCATAACTCCACTCGGAAGGATCATGCGAGCATTCTCGATCAAGGGCTCTCAAAATTCGGTTTCCTCCTCGGATATTGATTTGTCCGGGCTTTCCAAAGGAATTTATCTCATCAGGCTTGAAAATTCCTCATTTACTCATGTCCAAAAGCTCGTAATTGAATAGTGCCGAAAAAGAGATCCTATAAATTTCTGGCAGCAAGTTCAGGACAATTCCTATTGTCAATGCTGTTTATGTTGGTTGCCTTTGTTATGCAGGGGCAATCTACCTGGTATAAGAGCAATTGCCCAAGGTCACAAAAGCAGGCGGAGTTATGGTATTTTGGTGAAAAAGCAGGGATTGATTTTCGTTTTGGCCCCCCGGTTCCATTAGCCAATCAGAATGTGATCAATGCCGTACAGGCTACTGCATCCATTTGTGACAGCATGGGAAATTTCAGGTTTGCTACCAACGGCCGTGTCGTATGGGATAGCACCTTTACCCCCATGCCGAATGCAACAGAACTCGATGGTTATGTGGGGATTACACAACCCTGCATTGTAATTCCCTGGCCGGGAGATGAATCGCTCTACTATATTTTCACGGTGGACCTGATCAAATACGATCTGACCGATTCGACAAAATACACTACGAAAGGTCTTACCTACACGATTGTTGACATGAAGCTACGTAATGGCCTGGGAGATGCGATCTCCTCGGTGTTAAACAAGCCACTTCTTTCACCCGTGTGTCAGAAAATCACGGCTGTAGCCAACCGGGACAAAACAGGGTTTTGGGTCATTGCCCATAAATGGGAATCCAATGAATTCTATGCTTACCTGGTAACCGGAAACGGTATCGGTGCACCTGTGATAAGTTCTGTCGGTTCGACCCATACTACCCTCACAATATTAGGCAGAAACAACCAGGCAGGCTATATGAAGTGTGCTCCTGATGGCAGCAAACTGGCCCTGGCCCTTCCATACGACAAGTTAGTTGAGGTTTTTGATTTCAACGATGCCACCGGAGTTATTTCCAGTCCCAGATCCTATCACGTAACCAGGCCCGACATTAACCCTTACGGGATTGAGTTTTCTCCTGACGGGAAAAAATTATATGCCTCTGTTCTTGATTACCTGGGAGGTCTGATTCCTAAAAAGCCAACCTGCATCTATCAATTTGACCTGGTAAATGGGTTTAATAACCCGGTTATCATTGATTCATCGGCAGCGATTCGTTTATATGCCCTGCAATTGGCTCCCGATGGACGTATCTACCTGTCCCGGACTATTAATATCCGCTCAAAGAGAGATTCGCTGGAAGTGATCTATAATCCGAACCGCCTTGGAGCAGCCTGCAACTATAACAGAATAAATAATATCCCTGGCACTCTTTTTCCACTGCTGGGACGTAAAAGCATATTCAGCCTTCCCAATTTTGTACAAAGCTACCTTAATGTACCCCCGTTTACCTGGGATAGTGTCTGTCACGGCGATGTCACCCGCTTCAAAATTACCAACAAGTCAAATATTGATTCAGTTATATGGGATTTCGGGGATGGCGGAACCATAAATACGCTTGATGCCACCCACTATTATGCCAATCCCGGGCCCTATTGGGTTAAACTTACCGAGAAGTTCAATGGACAGAGTTTTACGGATTCTGTCAGGATCACGAGCTATCCTAAACCACATATTGTTTTGGCGGACACGATTTTATTGTATTCAGGATCAACGATTAATCTGCATGCAGGAGGTGGCTTCACCGATTATTTGTGGTCGACCGGTTCGAAGGATTCAATTATCAGTGTTGGCAGACAGGACTCCTATTGGGCTGAAGTGGAGGATATTCATTGCTGTTACAATTCAGATACAACCTTTGTGAAGGTTTTTGAGTATTTTATTCCCAATGCCTTTTCGCCCAATGGAGATGGGGTCAATGATTTTTTCAGGGTAACCGGACTGTATAAGAATATCACTTTCAATATGGTCATTTATGACCGATGGGGCCAGTTGGTCTTTGAATCAGATGATGTTGACAAGGGTTGGGACGGTCTTGCAGGTGGGCAGGTCTGCCCGCCTGAATCGTATGTCTGGATAGTTCATATCGGCTTCCTTGGACAGGATATCATCACCCAGGGCAATGTAGTTTTTAAAGGTACGGTGACAATAATTCGATGACAAACGACAAGTATACACAGATCATTGCCGGTGAGCTCAAACTTGCTGCCGGATTTGTCCAGAATACAATAAATCTACTTGATTCAGGGGCAACAATTCCCTTTATCGCCCGATACAGGAAGGAGATGACCGGTACCATGGATGAGGTGGTGATTGCCCAGGTCAGGGACCGGCTTGCCCAACTGCGGGAACTGGATGCCAGGAGGGGAGCGATCCTTAAATCGTTGCAGGAGCAGGAAAAATTAACCCCGGAACTGGAGAATGCTGTCAACAGTGCATCAACGATGGCTGAACTGGAGGATATTTATTTGCCTTACAAGCCCAAACGGAGAACACGAGCAAGTATAGCAAGGGAGAAGGGGTTGGAACCGCTCGCAAATTTGATTTTTTCGCAATATTACGATGATATTGAGTTAAAGGCTGCGAAATTTATTGATTTGGAAAAGGGTGTTGCTACTGTAGAAGATGCCATCCAGGGAGCCAGCGACATTATTGCCGAAAAAGTTAATGAAGACGCACATGCCCGAAGGCGGATCCGGTCATTGTTTCAAAAAGAGTCGGATGTGTCGGCCAAAGTTGTCAAAGGAAAAGACCAGGATGGTATAAACTTCCAGATGTACTTTGACTATCATGAACCCTTGCACAGGGCGCCTTCCCACCGTTTACTGGCGATGTTCCGCGGTGAAAACGAAGGTTTTTTAAGAATTTCTGTCGCTGTTGAAGAGGACCACGCTTTCGAAATTCTGGAGCGGATGTTTGTTAAAGGAAATAACAACTCAACTGTCGTGGTAAAGAATGCCATTGCCGACAGTTGCAAGCGTCTTCTTTTTCCGTCCATTGAAACTGAAATGCGCCAATGGGCAAAAGAAAAGGCTGATGCAGAGGCAATAAGGGTCTTTGCTGAAAACATGAGGCAGTTGCTGCTTGCTCCGCCATTGGGACAAAAGAATGTGCTGGCCATCGATCCGGGCTTCCGCACAGGATGCAAAATTGTTTGTCTTGACCGGCAGGGAAAACTTGTCCACAATGAAACGATCTATCCTCATCCTCCTCAAAATGAGGTAAAAGAGGCTATTCATAAAATTAAAAGCCTGGTAAATGCTTACAAAATTGAAGCGATCGCCATAGGGAATGGCACAGCCGGACGTGAAACCGAACGCCTTATCAAAGCCATTCCGTTTGACAGGGACATAGTTGCCCTGGCTGTCAATGAAAGCGGGGCATCCGTCTATTCTGCCTCTGCCGTTGCCAGGAAGGAATTTCCGGACTATGACATCACTGTTCGCGGGGCAGTCTCCATTGGCAGGCGCCTGGTCGATCCATTGGCCGAGCTGGTTAAAATTGAACCTAAATCCATTGGTGTCGGACAATACCAGCACGATGTTGATCAGGCTGCATTGATGAAAAGCCTCGAAGATACTGTGGTGAGTTGTGTAAACAAGGTAGGGGTTGAGGTTAATACAGCCAGTGAAGAGTTGCTTACTTATGTGTCGGGATTAGGACCTGCCCTTGCAAAAAATATCATCACATTCCGTAATGAAAACGGCCCATTTCTGTCACGAGCTGACCTCAGGAAAGTGGCCAGGTTTGGCGACAAGGCGTTTGAACAGGCAGCAGGCTTCCTGAGGATCAGGGATGCAAAAAATCCGCTTGACCGGAGCGCTGTTCATCCGGAAAGTTACCAGGTAGTGGATCGTATGGCAAAAAAGTTAAACTGCACGGTTGACGATCTTATCGCACTGCCTGAACTGCGTTCTAAATTAAACCTCGAAGAGTTTACCAGTTCAACCATCGGATTGCCAACCCTCAACGATATTTTCCAGGAACTGGCGAAACCCGGCCGTGATCCCAGGAAGCAATTCGAAATGTTCGAATTTGACAAGCACATTCATTCCATCGACGACCTTCGTATTGGGATGAAGTTGCCGGGCATCATTACCAATATTACAAATTTCGGCGTTTTTGTTGACCTGGGAGTTCACCAGGACGGCCTGGTGCATATCAGCCAGCTTGCCGACCGCTTTGTGAAAGATCCCAACGATGTGGTTAAACTCAATCAAAAGGTGATGGTTGAGGTTCTTGAAATTGATATGGAACGTAAAAGGATTCAGTTAACCATGAAAGGTCAGCATACTAAGCCCTGATTTTAGGCGTTAAACAATTTGTTACTATTCCTGGTTGGTCATTCATCGTCACTGTTAGCTAAATGGTTAAACAATTAATTCTACTTCCTTTTCTACTTGTAATTTTGCTGTTATTTTCCTATGATGTTCAGTCACAGAGAATTCTTGGTGCAGTAAGCCTCGGAATGAATATCACGCAGGTTGATGGTGATGATTTGTATGGATTTCACAAGGTAGGCCTAAATGTAGGGCCCATGGTTGCCGTTCCTTTCGGGAAGAAAAAAAACTGGTCGGTGAGCATGGAATTGCTCTATTCTCAGAAAGGAAGCCACCATAACGGGGGATCAGATTCTACCACGTCGTATTCTTACACTCTTTCCCAGGATTATGCCGAGATTCCCATACTGGTTCATGTTTCAGATAAGAAGCTGATATCTGGCGGATTGGGCTTCAGTTACGGTCAGCTGATCAACTACAAGGAGACTCATAACGCCTTTTTTGACACTCTTTATAATTACCAGACGCCTCTATCAAACAATGACATTTCGATTATTGGCGACTTGCAGATTCGGATATGGAGTAAGCTTTGGGCGAATATCAGGTACCAGTATTCGGTGAAAAGCAACCGCACCGTAATTGTTGACAACCCCAAAATTTATCCTAGGAAACCTGAAACACGCAAACAATTCAACAATGTGATCAGTGTAAGGGTTATATGGGTTTTCAACCAGGAAAAAATCGCCAAAATCCCCCGGCAGCAGTCCACAGGCGACTATTGATCCCTACAGAATGCGTTTGATTAGCCTTAGCTTGTGGGTGTATTTCTGCTCGCTTTCATTGTAAATTCCTTCATGGTCAAGGGAGTCTATCCTTACCGACCCGGAACAGTGCATTATATACTGGCGATTGATCAGTATCCCCACATGGTTGATGTTTCCTTCAGCGTCGTCAAAGAAAGCCAGGTCGGCGGGTTTGGCTTCCGCAAGCAAACCAACCACCTCTCCCTGTGTTGCCTGTTGTGATGCATCTCTTAATAGTTTGAAACCCTGTAGTTTATAGGCCATTTGGGTGAAACCTGAACAGTCGATGCCAAAGGGTGTGCGACCACCCCATAAATAAGGGGAATTGAGATAAATTTTAGCATCTTCGAGGAGCTGCAGTGCGACATCCCTGTGTTTTATGATATCGGCTTTTGTCTCATTGATGGTTGAATCTGAAAGGGTTCCTTCAAAATGAAACCGATGTTGTCCTACAGAAATCATAGAATCATTCATGGCCGGAAGTGAACTTCCAAGGACAATAGGAATAAACGAAGGTGGAGTATCATTGGTAAGGAGTTGTACAAGGTCAAGGGTAATTTGTTTTGGCGACTCCGACAGGCGGAGGTACTCCTCATCATCCAGCAGTGAAGCCTGGATGGCGCTGATCCAACCTTCATAACCATCATACAACAGTTTGATTTTCAGCCAGGAACTGGTTTTTTCGGTTACCTTGTAGAGTTCCCCGAACAAGATCTGGGTAACCATCTCCGACTTGTGAGAAGGTTCACATCGCACTGGAATTACGCTTTGGAGACAGATGCCATTTTCCATGGTGGACATTTTTTAGAGGGGCAAAGGTAGGAAGAAAAGGGGACAAGTGGACAAGTGGACAAGTGGACAAGTGGACAAGTGGACAGGCGGACGGGTTATTTGCCCGGCTTTAGCCGGGGGGTGTTTTTCAACTCTTCGAGTTTGCATCCGCTGCAACCATGGCATTTCGAAGGTGGGGTTCTGAAGAACTGAACAATGCGAATGGTCATCAGGACCATTGCTGAAAGGATGATGAGGTTAACGATAATTAGTTGATAGATCATGTCAGGTTAAGAATAAACTGCCAATTTGAAATACGGCAAATGAGAGCAACCATGCAAGGGCTGTTGTGTAGGAGATGAGGAAAAGCGCCCATTTCCAGCTCCCCGATTCACGGTTCACAGTTGCTACGACAGCCACACATGGCATATATATGAGAATGAACAAGAGATATGAAATTCCAACCAATGGGGTGAACAGTGTTTTGCCAATGCGCGGTCCATCCTGATGGGTTGCCTGCTGGAGCTGAACGCCGAGTGTATTGGGGTTTCCTTTTTCATGAAAGTGGTTTGAGCCAAAAAGGACACCCATGGTGCTTACGACAACCTCTTTGGCCGCTGCCCCAGTAATCAGGCTGACTCCCATTCTCCAGTCGAATCCCAGGGGCGCAATGGCTGGCTCGATGGTTTTACCTATTCTGGCGATGTAGGAATTTTGCAACCGCTGTTCAGGACTAACCGTATGCCCTCCTGGAAAATACTCAAGTGCCCAGATCAGGATTACTGCAATGAGGATAACTCCTCCCATTTTACTGAGGTATTGTTTGCCTTTTTCCCACATGTGCTGTAAAATAACATGGAATGTGGGCATCCGGTAGGGAGGAAGTTCCATCACAAATGGCGCTTCCTGGCTTTTGAACAAGGTCTTTTTAAAGATTAGAGATATCAATATGGCCAGGATGATACCTGTAATATAGAGTCCGAAAATCACCGATCCTGCATGCGCAGGGAAAATGGCACCTGAAATCAGGATATAAACGGGCAGCCGGGCGCTGCACGACATGAACGGGTTGATCAGCATGGTAAGCAACCTGTCATTTTTGTCCTTAAGCGTCCTGGTAACCATAATGGCCGGGACGTTACATCCAAAACCCATGATCAGCGGAATGAAGGATTGGCCATGGAGACCGATCTTGTGCATGAGTTTATCCATGATAAATGCAGCCCGAGCCATGTAGCCGGTATCTTCCATCAGGGAGATGAAGAAAAAAAGGATGAGAATGTTGGGGAGGAAGACAATGATACTCCCGACACCGTTGATAATTCCATCGACCAGCAGATCTTTGAGTGGACCTTCGGGGAGGAGAGTGCTGGTTTGCAAACCGATAAAGGAAACTCCCATGTCAATCCAATGTTTTGGAATCTCACCAAGGGTAAATGTGGACTGAAACATGATCCAAAGGAAAAGAAGGAAGATGGGAAATCCAAGGAGCCTGTGCGTCAGCATCGAATCGATCCGTTCACTGGCAGATTGCGGGGGATTTGATTTCTGAACAATTTGCATCGTCTCTTTGAGTGCACCGGCCACAAAGCCATATTTGGCATCCGTTGCCAGGGTTGCGGAATCTTCCCTGAAGGTCGATTCCAGTCGCAGGATCTCCTTTTCAGCAGTTTGCTTTATTGCCTTAAATTGTTTTGAGGATTCAATCGCCAACAAGACGGCTGCATCCTTTTCAAGGAGTTTGATGCTGTAAAACCGGGAGGATATTCTGTCTGTCAGCGATTTGTCAAGCCGGATCGACTCTTGTATCCTGCTGATCGACCGCTCAAGTTCCGTTCCATAGTTGATATGGACGTGTCGCACCACCGGATCACGGTCTTCGAAAACTTCGATTAACCGGTTAAACAATTCAGTGATCCCGACACCTTTTGAACTTACCATTGGAATTACAGGAATACCTAACAGTTTGGCAAGCGCCAGGTAGTCAATCTTATTTCCGGTGTTTTCAAATTCATCATACATGTTAAGGGCGATCACAACCCTGATATCCATGTCGATCAGCTGGGTTGTCAGGTATAAGTTCCTTTCAAGGTTGGATGCATCAAGGACATTGACCACAATGTCGGGAATTTTTTCGGTGATGTGTGCCCGTACAAATAGTTCTTCCGGCGAATAAGCGGTAAGAGAATAGGTCCCCGGAAGGTCGGTTATATTAAAAGTATATCCGGCATGTTTGAATTTGGCCTCTTTTGAATCAACGGTGACCCCTCCAAAATTTCCTACCCGTTCATGTGAACCCGATGCCACGTTGAATAGGGTTGTTTTCCCGCAATTGGGATTGCCTACCAGTGCTATCTCTATGGTACTTCCCCGATCCCTGTCGTCAAACCGTTTTGTTTGCTCTTCCATGGTCCCTCCATAACCATAAATTTCAGGGGATTTGATGATGTTAATATGTTGTTCAGCAGAGGATTGGATTTCGATCAGGCGGGCTTCGCTTTGCCTGAGTGAAATGTGGTATCCCATGATCTTATATTGAATGGGATCCTGCAATGGAGCTGCCTTTACAACGGTAACCTCCCTGCCTTTTACAAAGCCCATCTCAGTGATTCGCTTGCGAAATGCACCACGGCCCTTCACCTTCGTGATCAGGCCCGATTCACCTTGTTTAAGTTCAAATAGGGTAGCCAATTAATTTAGATTGAATTAATGCAAAGGTAAGAAAAAATGGCTATAGACTATGGTTTCCAGCCTGAAAAGACAAAAATCAATGAGTAAAATCGAAAAATCAGGAATAGTAAATTAGGTTTTTTGAATTTCAACAACTATTTTTGAAACCAAACTGATGCCGGGCAGATTTAACCATCAGTTGGATACTCCTATTCATATGAAAGAAAAAGCCAGGAAAAATACAGTTATTGCCGTTTCCAATGCCGACAGAAAAAGAAGAAATTACGGCTACCTGATCATTTTGTTGATATGTGTGCTGTTTTATGCAAACACGCTGTCGCTCAACTATGCATTTGATGACATGGTTGCCATTACCGGGAATCAATTCACGAGAGCCGGCTTTAAAGGCATTCCCGACATTCTTTCTACTGACCTTTTCGCTGGCTTTTATGGGAAAGATAACAACATGGTCACTGGAGGCCGTTACCGTCCCCTGTCGGTGGTTACATTTGCGGTTGAATATCAGTTCTTTGGTTCAAATCCCCTGATAGGTCATCTCATTAACCTCGTTTTGCTCATCCTTACCGGGATGCTGATGTTTGATTTGTTGCAGAGACTGCTGGTATATAAAGGTTACAAACCAGATCAAAAGTACTGGTATATTTCGGTTCCCTTAATTGCTGCTGTTTTATTTGTGGGACATCCAGTCCACACTGAGGTGATTGCCAATGTAAAAGGGAGGGATGAGATTCTCTCGCTCCTGCTCTCGCTGGCAACTTTGAATTATATCCTGTCATACCTGTCAAAACCAACTTCTAAAGTGATGGCCCTGTCAGCCCTTTGTTTTTTTGGAGCCCTGCTTTCGAAGGAGAATGCCATTACTTTCCTTGCAGTAATTCCACTGACAATCTGGTTTTTCACCGGGTACTCAATGAAGAATACGTCCATTGCACTGATACCGCTTGCAGTGAGTACGATCGTTTTTCTTCTGATAAGGCAATGGGTTATCGGGCATAATGCTTCCGGTGGTCTTGAAAACGACCTCATGAACAACCCGTTCATTAATATGACCCAGCTGCAAAAATATGCCACAATATTCTATACGCTTGGAGTTTACCTCAGACTCCTCATCTTTCCCCATCCGCTTACCTTCGATTACTATCCGTACCATATTCCGGTAGTATCAATGGGGGAACTCAAGGCAATAATCCCGCTGATTATTTATTTATCCCTGGCGATTTACGCCATAGTTACTTTCCGGAAGAAGGGAGTTGCCACCTATTCTGTTCTCTATTATTTTATTACCCTGTCGATTGTCTCAAATTTGCTTTTCCCAATCGGGGCGTTCATGAATGAGCGGTTTCTTTACATGCCCTCCCTCGGATTTTGCCTTGTCATTGCCTGGATTCTTGTTCATGGAGTGGAGCGGGCTGTAAAGAACAGGATCTTTTCGGCCAGGCTTATCACCGGCATGATGTTAGTGGTACTCTCCCTATTTGCAGTGAAGACAATTTCGCGTAACCTCGATTGGAAGGATAGTTACACATTGTTTACGACGGATGTCAAGGTCTCCTCAAACAGCGCAAAGGGCAATGCACTTGCAGGAGAGTACCTGATCCAGCGTGCTGCTACGGAGAAGGTAGCTGCTGTGAGGGATAGTTTGCTTCGCCAGTCAATCAAATATCAGCAGAAGGCCATACAGATATACCCGAAACAGATCATCGCGCTGTTCAACCTTGCTGCGGCTTACTATCAATACAATAAAAACTATGATACCATTCTGACGATCTATTCAACCATCCTTCATTATCTTCCCGACAACCCCAAGGTATACCAGAATTTCCAGCTTCTGATGAACCAGTATGGCAATCCGGATCATAAAATTGAGTTGTTCAGGCGTTTGAGGATTGTCAATCCTGAGAGATATGATGTAAACATCAACCTTGGAACCCTATACCTGAGTGATAAAAAGGATCCTGTGTCAGCCGTACCATTTCTGGAAACAGCAGTGCGTCTCAACCCTTCGGATTTCACGGCCAGGAATAGCCTTGGCATTGCTTATGGCACCACGAAAAACTGGGCAGGGGCCGAGCAGGCTTTTGAAGCAGCAGAGCGATTGAATCCGAATGATATTCAATTGTTGAAAAACATGGCGGCCGTATACCAGAATCTGGGTAAAGCCGGGTTGACGAAGAAATACCTGGAACGCGCTGCAAACCTTGAGAAGAAAAATGTCAGGTAGTTCTCTGCGCCACCGAAAAATCGAGATCAGGAAACTTCTCCAGGTACCATGATGTTTCCGGGCCAAGGTTAAACAAAAGATCAAGAATTGTTAATCCAGGAAGAAATCCATGTTGCGGAGTGAAAACCTGGTTATATGGCGGGTAAGATGCCAGGTTGATATCATGTTTCGACCCTGTTACAGACCGTAAATCAGTTACGCCACCGGGTGTTTTTTCGTAATGCCCTGTAAACCTGGTTGGTTTTGAACATTGCAGAAGTTTCATGAGGACCAACAAAATGTCAATGTTTAAATCGATAAGAAATTTATACTCCTTATTGAAAAAACTGGCCAGGTTATCCTTGTAATATAGAAAAAACGGCGAATTGTTGTACGCCGTTTCTATGGAACGCCAGTGATTCTTCTGCCATGAATGATGTGTTGAAATCAGAACATCCCGTGTAATGGTATGGTTGCCATTTGGCCTGATAACCGGGATGCTCAGAAGGTGCTTCCCGTTGGGGCCATAAATAAGGCAATGGTTCCGGCAGGTTTGTTTGGTATATGTTTCAAATACCTCAATTGCTATGCCGTCCGACCTGAAGGCTTCCGCCATATATCTGACAGAAGGGAAGTAGGCCGTGGTGAACAGGACAGGCATCAGTGGGTCTCTTTCAGCAGGACTTCGCCGATGGCTTGTTTAAGAGAGTCTTTGGGCAATGCCCCAACCGACATCTGGGGTTGCTCATTCAGCGGAACAAAAAGCATCGAAGGAATGCTGCGGATGCCAAAAGCGCCTGCAAGTTCCTGTTCAGCCTCAGTGTCAATTTTATAAATATTTATCTTTCCTGAATATTCAATTGCCAGTTCTTCAAGAACAGGTGCCACCATTTTGCAGGGGCCGCACCAATCAGCATAGAAATCAATGATACATGGAATGGTTCCTTCAAATTTCCACTCCTGGTTCTTTTCGAAATTGAAGACCTTTTCCAAAAAGGTCTCTTTGGTTAAATGCTCTACCATAGGATATAAATTATTATGAAGATTACTAAAAATAAATGTTGTTCCTGTTCAACTATTTTACGAGTAGAACATTCCTGATCATGTCAACAAATGCAGGTTTTTGCTGAGCGCCGACCGACATCTGTGGTTTACCGCTTTTCGGTATAAACAGCACAGCCGGTATGGAGTTGATGTTGAATAAAGCGGCCAGTTCCTTCTGCTCATCTGTATTTACTTTATAGATTCTGACTTTGCCTGCATACTCTTTTGAAAGTTCATCCATGATCGGGGCCACCATTTTGCAAGGCCTGCACCAGTCAGCATAAAAATCGATAATACAAGGTTGGTCTCCGATGAATTTCCAATCCTTGGGACTAGATTTGTAGTCCCATACTAATTTCTGAAATGATTCCGCAGTTAATTTATTTACTTGTCCTTCAATATTCCCAGTATTGCTTTTGTCTGAATTATCAGAATTATTGCAGGCATTTAAGGTGTAGGAGACAAATAAAAGTAAAATGAATGTCAGCTTTTTCATGGTTCGGGTTGGTTTTAAATAATGCGGCAAAGATAAAAACAATATTTCATACAAATCGCATAAATATCACTATTTTTTTTAACTTTGCATCGGAATTGAATTTATTTCTATGTCTGTAGCATTTAAACACCTTGATCTTAGCGCACTTGACGGTTTTTTTTCGAAGGAGGAAGATTGCCTGAAATTTCTTGCTGAAAAAAAATGGGAGAGCGGATTTGTATGTAATAAATGTTCCAATACCAATTACTGCAAAGGCAAGACGCCCTATTCAAGAAGGTGCACTCGGTGTAAAAGTGAAGAGTCTGCCACTGCCCATACTATTTTTCACCGGTGCCATATACCGATCACCGAAGCATTTCGGATAGTCTACCTTGTTTGCCATGATCCTGCCGTTTCAACTTATGAACTTTCGCGTTTGCTCGACCTTAGGCAGATGACCTGCTGGAAGTTGAAAAGCCGCCTGGTTGAGTGTATACAAAGCCGCGGAGAAGTTGACATTTTGTACAAGGAAAAAAAACCTGTGGCAATTTAATATCACAGGCTTCCTTGGATTTAGGATGTTCTACTGTACAGTGACTTTCTTCACGATCGTTCCCCTCACTGAATGTATCCTCAGCATGTAAATGCCTTTGGCAAGGCTTGAAACGTCAATTCCCTTCGCATAATTCCCTTTAAAATGGCTCAGGGTTTCGGTAAATAACATTTGCCCTTGTAGCGAAAGAAGTTCAATTATTACATTCTGGGGTTCGGTCATGGAAAATTCAATATTGATGAGGTTACTGGCTGGATTCGGATAGATATTCAGGTCATTGAAACTGCCTGCATTATCAATTCAAACCATCGGTGAATAGCTGATTTCCCAGCCTTCACCGCGTACTGATCCATTCGTCGCCCAGATCAGCATATCGGTTATCGTTCCCCATCCGTCGACTATGGAGGCTGAGGCATCTCCGTCACTATAAACTTTTCCAACGTCCCCTGTGGAGGTATTGAACCGGGTTAATGTCAGTGTGATGGTTGCATCACTGTCGTCGGGTGAAATTACCCAGATGCAATTGTTGTTGTCCTGGTAGTTGGCTACGGGACCGCTGCCGTCCTCTATGGTGCCGAAATCGCAGGTGTTTAATATTTTCTTACCACGGAAGAATGTCGGATATTGGGAAGTACCCTGTTCGTCGTATTTTTAACTCCCTCCAATTTCATAATCCCATCCGGTAATGGAAATTTTCAGGTTGGTTTAAGGGATCGTATGGCCAAAAAAGCTGGAAGAACATCTACCCCCTTAGTGTAAATTATAATGATTATTCAGGTATAATGCCATTTCCGCTTCAAAAATTTCAACCGGATGTAATTTTAATTTAGATTTATTATAAATTTGAATGTTGCAATAACCTGGTAATTTTTTAAGGTTACTCCTTGCATAAGAGATTTAACTACATGAGTTTGTTAATTAATTTTAATCCCATCGAAATGAAGCTTATTTATTTTTTCTTGATCCTGGTTCTGGCGGTCTCCGTTCAAAGTGGATATACCCAGGTTGCAATCAGTAATACGAATGCTACGCCCGATCCAAGTGCCATGCTGGATATTCAGTCGGACAATAAAGGCATTCTCATCCCGCGAATCGCCCTTTTAGGGACGAATTCAGGTGTTGTCCCTTTTGCTGTGAACAGTTTATTGATATTTAACACTGCCACCTCAAATGATGTGACCCCTGGTTTCTATTATTGGAACGGTTCTTCCTGGACTAGGCTGGCAATAGGGGGGGCGACGGGTGAGACCTGGACTCTCGGAGGCAATACCGGAACAGATCCTGCATCAGCCTTTCTGGGAACTACCGACAATGTCCCGCTTGTTTTCCGGGTCAACAACCTGCCTGCAGGGAAAATTGACGGCGTTGTAAACACTGTTTCACTTGGTTCCGGTTCTGGTATGCTAAATACGGGTATGAACAACACCTTCATTGGTGATTCAGCTGGCCGCAATAATACAATCGGCGCAGAAAACGTTTATCTTGGATACCGTTCCGGGCTGAACCAGCAACAGGGATTTGCGAATACCTTTGTCGGGAGCAACGCTGGTGTCCTGGGCAGTGGCCAGGATAATACCTTCCTTGGCTATTATTCAGGAGCCAATTCCGCAGGGTCCAACAGTGTTGCGGTTGGTTTTCTTGCAGGTATGGCGAATACCGGCAGTGAAAATGTATTCGTAGGTTCTGGCAGCGGTCAGTTCAATGCAGCGCTTGGGAACACATTTGTCGGGTGCATGGCAGGAAATGCCAACAATACAGGTTCGGGAAACGCTTTTTTCGGCAATCAGTCAGGCACTTCCAATAATGTTGGCTCCAATAACGCATTTTTCGGTTTTCAAGCAGGGATGCACCAGGATACAGCGTTTTACAGCTCATTTTTCGGGTACCAGGCTGGTAAAAACACTCGTTACTCAGGGAATTCATTTTACGGTGCACTGGCCGGACTACAGAACGTGGACGGGAGGGAAAACTCGTTTTTTGGCATGGAGTCAGGCCAGCTAAATAACAGTTCATTAAACTCCTTTTTTGGAACCCGTTCAGGAAAATTTACCAATCTTGGCGGGGGAAACGCCTTTTTTGGTTACGAAAGCGGTTTGTCCAATACGATGGGAACAGAAAATGCTTATTTTGGAAAGAATGCCGGTACCTTTGGCACAACGGCCAGTTTCAATACTTTTTTAGGGAATACAGCCGGTCATCTTAATGCAACAGGGGAGAACAATACTTTTGTCGGCTATATCACCGGTCAGACAAATGAAACCGGCAACAATAACACCCTGCTTGGCGCAGAAGCAGACCTTAGTTTGCCCAACCTGACAAATGCAACTGCCATAGGGGCATTTGCACAATCAGATATTAGCAATTCGGTTATTTTGGGATCAGTCGCAGGTGTAAATGGAGCCACTTCCAATGTGAATGTCGGGATTGGTACAAACTCACCTGCCGAACGGCTTGACGTTGCAGGGAAAACAAAAACCACCAATTTTCAGATGACCAATGGCGCCGGTGCAGGCAAGGTAATTCAGGGTGATGCGGCCGGGAATGCCTCATGGGTTAATTCAACTTCGCTAAGTATTACTGAAACTGATCCCCAGGTATCCTCCTCTGTATCAGGGCTGGTGCCAAAATGGAACGGCAGTACGCTCACCGACGGAATTATCAGGGATGACGGCACAAATGTCGGGATCGGGAAAACCCCTGCAGAAAAACTTGATGTAAACGGGAAAATAAAAACCACAACCTTGCAGATGACCACAGGCGCAACCAACGGGTTTGTCCTGCAAAGCGATGCCCTTGGCAATGGAACCTGGGTTAATTCCACTGCATTACAGGTAACAGAGAACGATCCCCAGGTATCTTCTTCAGTGGCGGGGCTGGTGCCAAAATGGAACGGCAGTGCGCTCACCGACGGGATCATCAGGGACGACGGTACAAATATCGGGATCGGGAAAATCCCTGCAGAAAAACTGGATGTAAACGGGAAAACAAAAACAACCTTCTTGCAGATGACGACAGGAGCGGCCAATGGGTTTGTCCTGCAAAGCGATGCCCTTGGAAATGGAGTCTGGGTTAATTCCACTTCATTGCCGGTTACTGAGAATGATCCGCAAGTATCGGCAATATCCATCAATAAAATTCCGAAGTGGAACGGAACCTCGCTGGTCGACGGTGTGATCTTCGACAATGGCGCAAACATTGGCATCGGCACCACAAACCCGGCTGCCAGGGTTGATGCCAGGAGCACAAACACAACCCCGGCCCTCTTTGCAGAAAGCATTGGTGGCTGGACGATCCAGGCAAATTCATTCCTTACCGGCGGCAGAAGCCTTGCTGCAATAACTGACGGAGGTACTGCAGTTTATGCAGAGGGAAATGGAGTGGGAATAGCCAAGCTGGCAAGTACAGCCGACAACGCAGTAGGGTATTTCAGTGGTGGGAATGTTTTGGTACAGAATGGTTTAGTTGGTATTGGCACCACAAACCCATCCGCTAAGCTGGATGTAAGGAGCACCAACACATCAACAGCTGTCTTTGCGGAGAGTGTTGGCGGGTGGACGATTCATGCCAATTCATATCTTGCCGGCGGCAGGAGTATTGCAGCGCTCACTGATGGCGGGACTGCCGTATATGCTGAAGGCAATGCAGTTGGAGTGGCAAAATTGGCCAGTACTGCCGATAATGCTGCAGGGTACTTCAGTGGTAATGTACTGATGGTAAACGGTTCAGTTGGTATCGGTACCACAACTCCCGACACGAAGCTTGAGATAGCCGGTAGCGGGGTGATTGGTGCCCGCCTGACCACTTCGACCAGTAGTGATGTTAATTTTGATTTCAAACGAGTCGGAAGCGACTGGAGAATCCGTAACAGCACCGGGTTGCTTTTCATCGGACAAAGTGCCGATGATCTGGCAACGGTGTCGGATGTCCTGCGATTGGGAGGTGCTTCCGTTACCCCTGCAGCAGATAACGCTGTAACCCTTGGAAATTCTTCCTTGCGTTGGACCCAGGTTTTCGCTGTAAATGGCACCATCAGCACCTCCGATGCCCGTTTGAAGAGAAATATTTCCGCTGCAAACTACGGACTTGACGCGATAATGAAGCTGAAACCTGTGTCATTTACCTGGAAGAATGACATGATCGACCAGGGAAAAAACCATATTGGCCTTCTGGCCCAGGAAGTTCAGAAAATCATCCCGGAAGCGGTTGTTGACCATGAATGGAAAGAGACGCCAGACGGCCATAATCGAGTCTGGACAGAGACAGAAAACCTTGGCATCAATTATGCCGAATTAACCCCGGTACTTGTAAAAGCAATCCAGGAGCAGCAGGTAGTCATCGAACAACTTCGTCTTGAAATTGAAAACCTGAAGAGATCGACAGGCATGCAGGGCAGGTGATTGAAATATTAGCCTGGATTGTACGGATTAATAACCTGAAAAATGGTTAATTTCGTAACCCCTAAATTTATGACGATGTCCATCCTGGTTAAGAATATCAAGGAAATTATTCAGGTTGAGCAGAAACCTCAGCGAATGGTAGCTGGCAAAGCGATGTCAGTTTTAAACACTGTGAAAGATGCCTGGCTGCTTACAGAAGGCGACCGGATAAAGGATTTTGGAGTCATGCCGGTTCCTGAATCAATTTCCCAGGATCAAACACACCAGGTAATAGATGCAACAGGCAGGATGGTCTTTCCAAGTTTCTGCGACAGTCATACGCACCTGGTTTATGCCGGCAGCCGGGAGATTGAGTATATTGACAAGATCAAAGGTTTAAGCTACGAAGAGATTGCCAAACGGGGAGGAGGTATCCTTCATTCGGCAAAGCGGTTGCATGATGCCTCAGAAGAGGAACTTGCCGAACAGGCCATGGGCCGACTCAACGAGATCGCCATGTTGGGGACCGGTGCTGTTGAAATTAAAAGCGGGTATGGTTTAAATGCCGCTGATGAGCTTAAAATGCTTCGGGTTATACGATTGCTGAAGTCCATGTCGCCCGTTAAAATTGTTCCGACGTTCCTGGGGGCACATGCTGTACCGGCTGAATTCAAAGGTAAACAGCGTGATTTTGTGGATGTGGTAATCAATGAAATGATCCCGCAGGTGGCAGCTGAAGAACTTGCCGATTATATTGATGTGTTCTGTGACAAGGGCTTCTTTACGGTGGATGACACCGACCGCATCCT
Source organism: Bacteroidales bacterium (assembly GCA_049317265.1). Taxonomy (GTDB): domain Bacteria; phylum Bacteroidota; class Bacteroidia; order Bacteroidales; family FEN-979; genus CAIVAT01. The sequence goes on along the minus strand of JBMOIP010000004.1, from coordinate 95,238 downwards.
GAATACCGGCATGAAATATGGGATGCGTGCTAAAATACATGCCAATGAACTTGATTTTTCAGGTGGAATACAGGTCGGGGTTAAATACAATGCCCTTTCTGTTGACCATGTTGAATTCACCGGAGATAATGAAATCAACTGCCTGTCAGGAACCGAGACCATGCCAACCATATTGCCCGGAGCGGCATTTTTCCTTGAGATGGTTTATGCCCCTGTCAGGAAGATGATCGATGCAGGGCTTCCGGTGGCCATGGCTAGCGATTTTAATCCGGGTTCCTCCCCATCGGGCAACATGCAATTTATATTATCCATGGCCTGCATTAAATACAGGATGTTGCCGGAGGAGGCGATCAATGCCGTGACCATTAACAGCGCATATGCCATGGGGATCAGTGAAGATTATGGGAGTATTGCCCGTGGGAAAATAGCCAACTTTTTTATTACAAAGCCCATTCCAACCTATTCCTTCATGCCATATGCCTATGGAAGCAACAAGGCGGAACAAATAGTCCTTAATGGAAAGTTGATACATTAAATATCTGCGGATAGAAATAAAAAAGGCCGTTTCGCATTTCCGAAACGGCCTTTTTTATCTTATCCCAAGGCGCAATAGCCCGGTTGTTTTGTTACTCGATTACAAGTTTACCTTTAGTGGTCAACTCTTTGCCGGTTAACGTATAAACATAAAGTCCGGATGGGAGGTTGTTCCTTTCAAGGAGGGTGGTGCTGGAATTGATGTTTACCTTGTAAACCTCTTTGCCAACGATATTGTAGAGTGCAAACTTCATATCATCGGTTAATTTCAGACCGTCGATGATGATCATTGACTGGTTTTTCATCGGGTTTGGGACAATACGAACCTGAGCGGAGGTTGCTGGAGCTGTTTCATCTATGTCGAGCAATGGCGAACATTGTGTCCCAACTGCGTTACCCCAGGTTTCAGATCCCTTTTTGAAATAGACCAACCGGTAGAAATCCTGGGTAGTCTGATCGTCACGATAATACTCAGAAACTCCCAGTCCTTCCGAATAGTTCCGATAGAGGGTTACACTGCCTGTAGGGATTACAAAGCAGGAATTCATAAAACGGAATTTGTCTTCGGTGACTTTTTTGGTCTGACGGCTGTTAAAAGCCGACATGTAACGGTCAAATTGTGACGCATATACATTCTGGCGTGCAAACTGATCTGGTAAACGGAGTATTGTTGAGTCATTGGCCATCACATTGAATTTGTATTTAATGACAATGGTATCGCGCATGTAAACATGATTGTTGCCAGGGTTAGTGATCGTACTTCTGCAGCGATCAAATTTATAGACCACAGAGTCGATATTGGCTCCGTAAGTGGTTTTTGAAAAGACGTTCTGTATCTCTTTCCAGGTAGAACTGGGACCACCGGCAGTATTGGAATAGCCGGAGTAGTGAAGAACATCACCGATGTTAAAGCTGTATACTTCTTTCCAGCCAAACTCCTGGATGCCGATTACTGGTTTTTGCTTGCCGACAAGGGTATAATTGGTAGTGTCGAATGGAACATTGGTCATGTCAAAGGTTCTTGCCAAACCATAATGCTTGCTAAGCTTGAAATATTTGCCATTCCATGCATTGGTGATCAATGTTCCGTCATTTCTTTTTGCCTGGAGTTCAATTCTCATCACATCATCCAGGACACCCATCACGGAATCGGGGCCGATGGAAACAATTTTTGCTTCAAGGTAGGTTCCCGAAGATAATTTGGTAAACCGCCAGGTATCATTCAGCTGACCCTTTGCATAAACATAAATGGTATCGTTCTTTTTGTTAAAGAAGTAAAACATGAAACTGGCGCTTTGCCTGTAAATTTTCCTTCCAAAAATTGATCCCTTCGTGGTGTCTTTGCATTCGGCGGCTGTATCGCGGATGGTGGCGAATGTGCGGAAAATTGTGTCGCCGGCAGCCGGAATGGTATAACTGATGGCTTTATAGGCCTTTACGGTAGTGGTGTTCATTTTTTTATAATAGGCCGGGCCGGAAGAGCAGATGTTGGTGTAATTCTGCGCATTGGCCAGAATCGGGGTGATGAATAACAGCAATAGTATGATCTTTTTCATAGAGGGTAGGTTTTTTTGCAAAAATAGTGAATTAATTATAGATAAGGCAACCTTTCCACCGGAAAGGTTGCCTCGCAGCGGTAAGTTTAACAAAATTATTTTGTTTTAACAGGAGCTGTGGCCGCCTGTTTAATCAATGCTGCATCGGTGGCATCCAACAATGGCTTGATGGAGATCTCGCTGCCAACAGCATTTTTCATCCAAAGCTGAGGGATGAGCCGGCCTGCAGAATAGATACGGATCGCTTCATCAGCAAAATTCTTTCCTTTAAGAAATTGATCTAACTGAAAATCAATGAGATGTCCTACCGGGTAGTTTGACAAATAGAGCGGGTTGTCTATCATATGGGAATAAATTGCCAGGATGGGGGTGTCTTTACTGCCGAAGACCGGTGCATAATACTGGTTCCAGACTTCGGTAGCTGTTTTGATCACCGTTTCCTTCAACTGTTCCTTAGTGGCAGAAGGGTTTTCATACAACCATTTCCATACTTTCATATCGAGCAGGGAGACACCCATGATTTCATAGCTCATCCAGAAGTTGTCAAGGGCTGCGAGCGACTCCTTACCCGGGTCATTGTCTTTCATTCCCAGGAGTTCAAGGTCGTGTTTCTGGAACGTGAAAGCAAACGCTTCGGTAAATGCGGTATTTGGAACTCCCTGCATCATATAGTTGTCCACCATATAGAGCGAAATCGTCTGTTCTACGTTATGGCCAAGTTCATGAACGGCAATATTGTATCCTTTGTAATCCATTCCGTCTTTCCCTATCCTGGTGCGGAGGTGGGCTTTGTCACCCTTCATTTGTGCGCCCCATGCATGGCCGCTGCCACGCGCCGGATCAACAGTGATGTGCGAGGCAATCTCCTTGGCCTTGTCGGATTTGAACCCCATTTTAATCAGGATATTCGGGATGTCGGCCTCAAAAGCCTGGGTGTTGGGATATTTTGCCCTGGTTGTTTTATCCAGAAGTTCCATGTTCATGCTGCTGCGTGGCTTGAACCCGTCGTACCAGATGTCAAATGGTTCCAGCGGACGTCCGAGCCTTTTGCTGATAAGCTCCCCAACTTTTCCAACCTGCGACGAGGAGCAAAAATCGGTAAATAGTTTTTCGACCTGTTCCTGGGGAATTTCCATTCCGCCATCGAAAGAGCGGTTGATAAATGTTGGATACAACGGAGTATAAGGATCCATCATTTTCATCTTATTGAACAGGTTCAGGAGATTTTCATACCTGGTGTCAGGTTCCGGGGTGTTAGCTACCTCTTTTCCCTCTTTGAACAACTTATTTGTCACTGGATTCCACTGGAATGACGGGTTATTAATCACACTGTCGGGGATATCCTGGCCGATGATGCGCAACATTACCTGGTAGATGAGCTTTTGCTTGATCAGCCCCTCATCTGTCTTGTTATAGTTAGCCTTGAGCTCATCACGAAGGTTCCAGTGAGAAAGCAGTTTCATCTCCTTGGCAAAGTGGGTCTTCCCCTGGTCATCGATCAGGTTTCCAACATAAATATTGTATCCCGAGATGTAATTGTCGGCATTTGTGAGCGCTTCGGCAATTTTCACATTGACCTCAGCCGGCACCCTGGCAGTAAAGAGGTCTCCCATTCTAACGTGTGCCCACTCATTCCTGCTCCATTTAGAGCCAAGCTCTTCTTTTTCACGCAGGGTGTAGGAAGGGAAATTGAGTACGGTAACAAATGCAAGCTTGTTGTTGAAGAAATCGTCGTTGAAATGGGCCCCTGGTTCATAGGCGCCAAAAAGTTCGTCAATGTCGAGCATTTCACCGATGTCGAGGTGCATTCCTCGTTTGAGGTCAAGGCTGACCATGTTGAAATGACCAAACATAGATTCCCAGTTGGCAGAAAACCTGTTGAAAAGGTATTCCAGTTTTGCCGGTTCACCCACAAAATACTTTAGACAAAAGGCTTCAAACTCTTTATCGGTGCCATCTTTTGAAGTCCACAAAGCGGCACACTGCTTAACACCCTTTTCCATCCTGGGTTTGCTGGTTTCTCCATATTGTTTAGTCAGGCTGAGCATGACAGAATCGACGGAGGATTGTTTGATAAAGCCTGCCGGAGCCTTTTCACTGGTTTTATCTGCCGGTTTGCATTGTCCCAGAAGCAGGGCAAGAGGGAGTAAAAGAAATACTATTTTTTTCATAGAAGGATGGTTTGTGAAATTTCAAACAAATGTAGTGAAAACGATCTTGAAAAATAGTAAAGATGCGTTGTTACCAGAGAAAAAACAACAAAAGAAATGTATATTTTTGCAAATTATTAACCGGAAGGAGAACGACAGCATTCCCGTTTTAGCTGTTATTCCGCTTCGCTATTTTACAATATATTATGAAGCAACTCATCGAATGTGTTCCCAATTTTTCAGAAGGTCGCGACATGGGCGTGATCAAGGTCATTACAGATGAAATTGAAAAAGTTGAAGGGGTGAGGCTCCTTGATGTCGATCCCGGCGCTGCCACCAACCGTACTGTAGTCACCATGGTCGGTGAACCGGATGCAGTAATAGAAGCTGCTTTCCTTGCCATTAAAAAGGCATCCGAGGTCATCGACATGAGCAGGCATCATGGCGAACATCCCCGCTTTGGGGCCACAGATGTATGCCCGCTTGTACCGGTTTCCAATATCTCCATGGAGGAGACAGCAAGGTTTGCCCATAAGCTTGCCGAACGGGTGGGAAGAGAACTGGAAATTCCCGTTTACTGTTATGAAAGCGCTGCGTTGTTGCCTGAAAGACGCAATCTTGCAAATTGCCGTTCTGGAGAATACGAAGGGTTGCCTAAAAAACTGGAAGATCCCCGCTGGAAACCCGATTTCGGGCCGGCCAGGTTCAATCCCCGCACAGGTGCCATTGCCATTGGCGCCCGCGACTTTTTAGTAGCATATAATATTAATCTGAATACAACTTCAACTCGGCGGGCCAATGCGGTAGCTTTCGATATTCGTGAAAAGGGCAGGCCAGTGCGTGAGGGCAACCCCATCACAGGGAAAATAAAGAAAGATGAGAAGGGCAACGAGATATGGACCCCCGGTGCCTTGAAAGCATGCAAGGCCATTGGCTGGTTTATTGAAGAGTATGGCATTGCCCAGGTTTCTATCAACCTGACGAATATCAGCATTACTTCGGTTCATGAGGCTTTTGAAGTTTCGTGTCTCAAAGCGCAGGAGAGAGGAATGCGGGTAACCGGGTCTGAACTTGTCGGCCTGATCCCTAAGAAGGCCATGATCGATGCCGGAAAGTATTTTTTGCGGAAACAGCAGCGTTCTGTTGGGATTTCTGAAGAGGAGATCATAAAAATTGCTGTAAAATCATTGGGGCTGGATGACCTGAAGCCATTTAATCCCGGTGAAAAGATCATTGAGTATTTGCTGGAGGATCCGAAGGATAAGAAGCTCGTTAGACTGACCGCTGAAGGATTTGCCAATGAAACCGCATCGGAGTCTCCGGCACCGGGTGGCGGATCGGTATCAGCCTACATTGCTGCCTTGGGCGTTTCGCTTGGTACCATGGTGGCCAACTTGTCATCGCACAAATCTGGTTGGGATGAACGGTGGGAGGAGTTTTCCCTGATCGCAGAGAAGGGACAGAAACTGAAGGATGAATTGCTCTTCCTGGTGGACGAAGATACCCGTGCCTTTAACAGGATCATGGATGCCTTCAGCCTTGCCAAAGGAACTGAATCTGAGAAAGTACTGAGATCCGAGGCAATCCAGGCAGCAACCAGGTACGCCATTGAGGTGCCATTCCGCACCATGCAAAAATCCTTTGAGGCATTTGAAGTTATCAGGGCTATGGTTGAAACAGGCAACCCGAACTCAGTCACCGACGCGGGAGTTGGCGCTCTTTGCCTGCGGTCGGCTGTTATCGGGGCCTACCTGAATGTAAAGGTGAACGGGGCAGGTTTCAAAGATGTCGAATTCCTGAACGGGATATTAGAGAAGGCAGAGGAACTGGTGAAAATGACCAGGGAAAATGAGGAATCTATCTTTCTGTTGGTGAATGAGAAAATCTCTAAATAGTTGGGTGAAAATTGGGGTACTTTCTGTTTATTGATTAAAAACAAGAAGAATTATCCTCAAATTTGCCTGTTTATTTGCTTTTGTTCCAAAATTAACAAGGCTGAATTTCAATTAAATATGTTTTTTGTGGAAAAAAAGCAGGAAAAAAACTTGCTATTTAGAATAAATCATGATAATATTGTTTTTTATTATCAGTGAATATCATTGTATAGGTTAACACAATTGATAGTATCACGAGTCATTTATTAAGTTAAACTAAATCTTAAACGTATGAGAAAAATTATTCTTTTATTGCTTGCATTTATAACCATTTCGGGCTCCATCTTTGCTGAGCTTAGCACAGGGCATCTGACAAACCCGCCTGCCTTGGTACCAATGAAAACGGTGCTGGCACCCCATAAAAGTTCAGGATGTAATTATCTGGTGCTTGGGGACAATCTTCCATGGGGAAGCAGTTCTGTCACGGATATTTTAGCTGGAAATGGTGAAACGTTTTCCACAGCTACTTCAGCCACATTTCCGGGGTTGAATTTTGCTGATTATGATGTAATTATTGTTTTATCTGACCAGGTTCCGGGTTTCCACACGGTCTTTGCCGCTAATTTTCCTAAATTTGTAACATTTGTTACTAATGGTGGAACTCTTGAAGTTCATGCTGCAACTTGCGGATGGAATTCACCATGCGGTTACTCAGTAGTTTTGCCTGGTGGAGTTCATACACATGAGCAGTATGATCCATACAATGTTGTGGTAGATCCGCTTAACCCGATCACAGCAGGTGTAACTTCACCATTTTATGGTAACTATGCCAGTCATGGTTATTTTTCAGGTTTAGTTCCTGGAACTGAAATCATTACAACGGCTCAGTCTAACGGCGAACCTACGACCATTCAATACCATTATGGTTCTGGAATTGTAACAGGAACGACTGTTACTTACGAAGCAGCCTGTGGTTTTGGACTTGGATGGCAGGGATGCACCATGTTGCATAACAACCTGAACTACGCTTGCAGCCATGCACAGGCAGCTATTCCAACCCTTTCTCAGTGGGGGTTAATTATCCTTGGTTGTGTTCTCCTTGGATTTGGAACATTCTACATCTTGAAAATGAGGGGATAATACGAGCTTTGTGTTACCTATGAGTCCTTTGTGGTTTTGCCACAAAGGACTTTTTTTTGCAACTATGTTTATTGCTTTTTAACCTGTTGTACTTTAAAATCCTCCATCCTGAAAGTAACAAGGAGCCAGATGGCAACCACAAAGTAAAGCACAGAGCTGGAGGAAACAGAAATGAAGGAGTTGAGAAATGCCAGGATGGATTTGCCCGTTCCGGTAAAATGGGTCAATTCAAGCCAGGGGTTTTCTTCACTGAGCCATAGCAGTGCAATCCATTGTTTGAACATGATCAATAGCATGACAAGCGTTAAACCAACCACCATTGCGATGGCTTTCCGTTTCCAGGGGACAGGAGAGGCTAATACCAGCGAGATCAGCAAAATGGTAGGAAGATACCCCAGGTACCTGGTGTTGAAATCGAGAAATGCCGTGCGCGAAGTACCATCCGGGCGCACCAGTTTGTAATTGCCAATGTTTACCCGGGTGGCAGCCGGCTCTTTCCACTCTCTGAACCTGGTGAAGCCGGTTTCTCTGAATTTGCTGAAGAAGACTCCGGCAACTTTCCGGTAGAATGCCCCGTAATTTGAATCATAAAAAGATAGCGGAGCAGAAAATAAGGCATAAATAAGAAGCGCTTTCAGCAGGAATAACAGGAGTGTTTTACTTCGCAACATCCGATACCCCCTTTCTTGTCCACTGGATCCAGAAGATCCATAAGCCGATTGCAAAGATGATAAATACGACCTGCCATACTTCTACATGCATGATTTCAAATGCTTTAGGGAAATAGACGCCAGTCAGGAAAAGGGTAACAACCCGAATGATGTTGAGGGTAAACAATGTTGCAATACCTGCAAAAAAGCCAATGAGTTTATAATTCCACCTGGCAGGAAATGCGAGCAAGGCAGAAGCAAACAACGCCATTGCCTCCATTGCATCGCATCCACGGGCAATGCTTACTGAAAAGTCGGGTGAAGTGATGGTTTGCTTTACAGCAATTGTGCCCATCCCAAAAATATTTAACAACAGGCTGGATAGTTTTGCATTTGTTGAGACAATGCCGGGCTGAACATTGGTCTGACAAAAATCTGATAGCCAGAAGAAATAAAAAAGGATCATCAGGACAGCAAATCCCAATACAAACAAAATTACAGGAAGTTTTTGCCGCAGGTTGGAACGGATTCCTGAAAATGGTGCCGGGCGCAGATGCTTTTTCTTCAGTCCTTTTTTTTGAGGTGAATATCCCATAAGCTCTTATAATTAGTGAAAGAAGTTATTTTAATTGTGTATGCTTATCCTGCTAGTGTGATTTAACAACACTAAGTTGTTGATTTGTAAACTGTAAAAACGGATATTATGTTAGATTGATTATAAATTACAAAGATATCAATAAATTGCGAAAAGGAACAGCAAAAAAAAAGCCGGGAAAGTCCCGGCTTTTAGTTTATTGGAAAAAACTTATTTTTTTGGTGCAGGTGGCGCGACAGCAGGCGTTTTTGCAGCAGGTGCAGTAACAGGTGGGGTGGCACTCCGGGCTGATTTTAACATGTCGTCTCCCTTTCCCACGAATTTCCCGTCTTTATCAAAAAGGAATGGACGTTTTTGCCCATGCAAATCGACCATGGCCATGTAGGAGGTGACTCCTTTTTCTTCAATTTTCGCGGCACGGGTAATGGCGCCTCCACCTAGATTTTTTGATACATATTCAGAAACAGCTTTGGGCAACTGATTGGTTTTAATTTCAGTTATTTTTCTGTCCTGGGCGAAAACTGCCATGGAAAACATGGCAGCAATTATAACAAACACTATTTTTTTCATTATGGGTTGTTTTATTGATGGGTTACAAAGGTAAAAAAAAAAGAGGTTATCCGGGAAATGATCAACCTAAATGAGGCAAATGATTCCCGGGATAACCTCTTGAAGTTTAATCCCTGGTTATTTTTTTGGTATTTCAGCTTTCTTTTCTGCAGGTTTTTCTGCCTTTTTAGTACTGCTCTTAACAGCCCTGGATTCTTCCTTTGTATTAGGAGCAACGGCATCCTTGGCTGGAGCTGCAGTTACAGGAGCTGCCGCTTCAGTTTTAGTTGCTTCCTTCTTCTGTACAGCTGGTTTTGCTTTTTCCTGCGACTGAGCAAACATGGTCATGCTAAACATGCCCATCAATGCGAATAACATTACTTTTTTCATTTTTTAATTTATTAATTGGCTGATTTGTGTGGATTAACAGATGAATAAAAACTACTTTTTTGCGGGACCCTGGCAACATTCAAGTGAACACGACTCTTTCCGCAGGAACTTTCCGTCCTTGTCAAAGAATACTTTTTCGTGTGTCTTATCCTTGTTGATACAAATATCATAGGTTATAACTCCTTTGGCATCGACCTTGAAAATTTTATCAATGGAATAACCAAGAAAATTTTTGGAAATATAATCTAAAATTGGTTTTTGAAGCTCAGTAGCCTGCAATTCGGTTTTGGTTTGCGCAACTAATATTGTTGTGAAGAGACCAAAAAATAACAGTAATATTACTTTTTTCATAATTCTTTAAACGACTTTATAAAAATTGTTTTGCAAAAATGAGTAATGATTCTGTTGGAATTTTGTAGTCAGGAAGGGTTATCCATCCTTTACCTACTGCTCCATCCGGATGAGTGCAAACACAGGTGACTGGTACATGAGATGTAATTGCTGTTAAATAAATGAAACCCTGAGTGTATGTATCCCATCGTTGCATGTATAGGCTATTTTCATCTGGTAGAGATTGACTATTTTCTCAACGATGGAAAGCCCTAACCCAACAGAATCTGCGTGATTTTCAGATTTTCTGAAACGCTCGAACAGGTTGGTGGGATCTGTGGTCAGTTTCTGACCGGTATTTTCAATGGTAAAAGCATTGGAAACAACCGTAATGGTAATTTTTCCATTGGCAATATTGTGTCTTATTGCATTGGAAACAAGGTTTGTAATTAAAATTTCAGCAAGTGCGGGGTTCATCTCAAGTACAACAGGATGTTCGAAAGATTTTACCAGGTTAATTCCCCGGTGGATGATCATCTCCTCAAAATGCTCGATAATTGTATTGATGAGTTTGGGAAGGTTGATGCTTTCTGTATTGATAAACTGGTTGTTTTCAATTTTTGAGATCAGCAGTAATCCCTGGTTGAGTTTTGACATACGGGTTGTTGCTTCAAAAGCAGCGCTGATGAGCTGAAGCTGTTTTTCATCCAGGTTTTCATTCTGGATCAATAGTTCGAGTTTGGATTTAATGATGGCAACCGGAGTTTGGAGTTCATGGGCAGCATTTTCATTAAACTCTTTAAGGTTCATATAATCATACCTTATTTTTTTTGACATCTTTTCCAGTGCCTTGTTCAGGAGGTTGAATTCATAGATGTCAGTTTTGGCAAGCTCAAGGGGGGTCGCCAGGTTTATCTTATATATGCTCAGGTTATGAAGTATCCTGTAAAAGGGTATCCACACCCGGCGGGTGATGAAATAGTTGACGAACACTAAAAGCAGCAACAGCCCAATAAAAACCAGGGCGATGGAAATGAAAATTTCTGTGATAAGTCTTTCAGAGTCCCTGAGTGGTTTGTATATATTGATTGTATATCCTTTGTTTCTGTATGACGTGTTTTCGGCAAACAGATGGCGAAATGACGCAAATGTGCCCAGGTCGTTATCATACATCAGGGTATCGTTTATATAACCTGTTTTAACCTGCGGGTCATTCAATATCGTCACATCGATCATGTGCCCGAATACCTGTCTGAAGTCGGGAACACTGTCGGAATTGTTAATGGTTTGTTCAATCAGCAGCTTTTCTTCGACGAGCGTTTCGTCAAGCTGGCGCTTGAAGATGTCGTGCAGGATGTTGAAAAATACCAGGCCGCTGATGGCAAACACCACAAATGAGATGAAAATATAGGATAGTGATGTTCGGGTTAACAGTTTCATTGGTCGGTAAATTTATATCCCATGCCATATACGGTTCTTATATAATCTTCTCCGCCTTTTTCCACGATTTTTTTCCGCAGGTTCTTAATATGGGTATAGATAAAATCAAAGGAGTCGGCCATATCCATTTCATCTCCCCAAAGATGTTCGGCAATTGATTCGCGCGTGAGCACCCTGTCCCGGTTTGATAGGAAAAAGACCAGCAGATCATACTCTTTTTTTGTAAGAACGAGGTTTTGTCCCTTTACGGCCACTTCCATTTGTTCGGGAAGCACCCGGAGGTCGTTGAATACAATTTCGTTGACACCGCCAAAACTTCTGCGCCGGATGATGGATTTTATTCGGGCATTGAGTTCAGGCAGGTGGAAAGGTTTGGTAAGGTAATCATCAGCGCCTGTTTCCAGGCCGCTGATCTTATCATCCAGTGAATTCCTTGCTGAGATAATGATGATTCCCGTCTCTGATTTATTCACTTTTAAAGCCTTTATGAGATTCAGTCCACTTCCATCAGGCAGGTTAATATCTACAATGATGCAATCGTAGTGGTAAAGGTTGATCTTTTCTACGGCATGTTCAAAATTAAAGACGGCTTCACAAAGGTAGTTCTCCTTCTGAAGGTATTCAGTGATGGAGTTGGAAAGCTCTTTTTCGTCTTCTATCAGGAGGATTTTCATGGGTGGGGGAGGTTAGGACGGGCGGACAAGCGGACAAGCGGACAAGCGGACAAGCGGACAAGCGGACAGGCGGACGGGTGGACGGGTGGACAAGGGGACGGGTGGATGTGGAACATGGTGGCCGGGGTTGCTGGCGGGTTTGCAAAATTAGTGGAATCGATATTGATCCGCATTTTTTTTATTGGTTTTTAATACACCGGAGCTGGAATGCATTGATATTGGAGCTTTCATACCTGGAAACAGATTGAGTGATCCTGTTGAGGCCGTGCGCAAGAGGTTTGTTGTTTGAAAGTGTTGAGGTCCAGAACATCGCAGCGTTGAAACTTGCGGTATTGGGAGAAAAAGCCCAGGTATGGTTCATATAGTAGAAGCCCAGGAGCAAAGCATGGAATCCTGTAAGAAGATTTGGGTCTGTCAGTTGGCTTCCGGCAAGTCCGTCACCCGGAGACCGTCTGGCAATTTCATCGATCATCTCCTGCCATTCCTGGGAGGATGGAATATGCCATCCGCCTGGACAAATGTCCTGGAAATTGTTACCTGCCTGGTATTCCATGATTTCGTTCCATTGATAGTACCCGCCCGATAAAGCACAGCCGGATTCTACGTTTCCGGGACAATATTTTTCGTTGATGCAATTGTCGGTTTGGATGGTCTCCTGGTTTGCAAGGGTGCCAAAATTCAGGTTGGAGGCCATCCAGCATCGTTCATTTGTGCCTGTACCCACAAGAAAAGTGGGATACGTATTATTGTCGCGATGATCTTTTACAACACCCGGACAGGGCTCATTGGCATTCGATCCAAAAACCGAAATCGCCATTGATTGAACATCGGAGCATCCCTGGGAATTTGTATAGCGGTAAAAAACCTGGTTACTAACGCCATTGAATACTCCCCCGCCTATAACACTGTTGTTTGAAGGATCAAAAAAGTATAATTCCGGGTTGACCATGGAAACACCTGGTCCGCTATATACCCCGGTAGCGCCGATAGGGCTACCTCCTTTTAAGACAATCGGCCGACCATTTTTGGTGGTAATAATTGAATTACAAACTGAAAATATCACTGTTGGTTTCGGCTTAACCGTAATGATGAAGGGGGCTGAAACCAATCCATCACCGCAGGAGTTCCTTCCTTTAACAGTCAGGACTCCTGATGTGGCTGCAGGGGAAAAATCAATGTTAAGGGTAGTCCCGTTCGGGGTAAGCGTTGCCCCGGAACCTGAGAACTCCCAGATGTATTCTGATGCATCAGAAATTACCGGTATTGAATAGACAACCCCGGATCCTTTCTGGCAAACGACTGATCCATTGGCACTTGAAATTACTCCGGGGTTTGCAGGCAGCGGTTTGATGGTCACATACAGGGAGGAAGAACTTCCATAGATGCAATCCGGATTATACCCGCGAACGGTGAAATCCCCGGATATAGCCGTGGATGTAAAAATGCATGAGATCGTATTTGTTCCTGAGCCAGATACAACGGTTACTCCCTGGGGTACTGACCATTCATAGGTTGTAATAAAGGAGAGAGGCTCAATGGAATAATCAGTAATTGCAGTGCCCTGGCATACGGAGGCTACCCCTGTGATGGGGCCTGCGGGTTGCGGACTTGGGTTAATGACCAAAGGAAGCACCATCCCGGTGCCATCTCCACAATAGGTGCTATGACCACTTACACTGATATTTCCCGAAGAGGCGTTGGTGCCGAAGTTAACAAGGATGGCGTTTGTATTATTTCCGGCAGTGATGGTGGCTCCGGCAGGGAGCGACCACAAATAATCATCTGCTCCGGGAATCGGATCGACTGAAAAGGCTAAGCCAGTGGCTGGGGTGCAAATGGGTGAATCCCCGGTAATGGCGCTTGCTGGTCCGGGAGAGGTTCCAACATTCACCCAGGTTGGAACAACGAGCGCCTGATTGCAGGCATCAGTTACAGTTACGGTATATGGGTGATGGCCCGGACCCGGGTTAACTGAAATGGATGAGAGTGTCGATCCATTGCTCCAAAGGAAGTGATAATCATCAGAAGTAATGAAAGTTTGTCCTCCTGTTGCCGTTGCTGTTAACACGGGAGTTTCACCAGCACAGGAAATAAATGGAGGTGCATCGACTGATAATGGGCTGTTGTATTTGATGGAGAAATTGTTGGTAACACTGTTTAATATCGCGCACGTTGTTGCTGATGCTTTGATAACCAGTAGTTTGTCGGGACCTGGAACCGCAATTGGCAGAGCCGAAAGATGGATGACCGTGGATTGTGTCTGACCGGCTGGAATGGTGACCTGGGCAGGAAAGGGATTGGGCAGAATGTCTGCCTGTGTAGCGGTTCCTGTTGGATCAATGATTAGGTCAATGATCAAATCATTCAATTTTGGCTGGGAAATCGAATAGGAGAGGTTCACATCGCTGCATCCGGGGACCAATAAATCGCCTGTTTGGGGATTAGAGAACTCTGTTTCGGGTGTAAAACTGCTGCTCGAAAAGCTGTTTTGCTCCAGAAATACGTCTGAATCCCAACCACTGTCACCGGCGTCGCCGATGGCGAACTTCATGTGGTAGGTTTGCCCGCACGTTACCGGGTAGCTGGCTGTATAGACAAAAGTGAAGCGGTGATGAGAAAAGTAGACGCGAGGTTCGGGGTTCCACCAGGAGTATTTTCCAATACCCAGATTTTCATAATCTGCCTGGCAAATATTATGGATGTTCACAAAACTGGAACCATCGGGCAACATGGCAATGTTTACAGCATCATTCTGGAAGCCCATTCCGCCACTGATTCCCGAACCGCTTAAAAAAAGTCCGAAGGCATCATTAAATGACTGTAGGCAGTAGGTATCAAACTCAACCGAAGAGAAAACATATCTGAAGTTCATCAGGTCTGTTTCAGGAATAAAATCAAATTCGAGAACAGACTTGTCAAATATGTCGGTGGCAGCAAGAATATAGAGATCCGGATCGCTTCCGCCATTGGCGAAATTTGAAGTTGGAGCGCCTGCAATGGCATTCTGTACTTTTCCTGATGACAGGATGACTCCTCCATCAATCCCCAGTTGAGCAGCAGCTCCCCCTTGTGTAGTGAACGAGCCGATCTGGTTTTGCTGGAGCAGTGGGCGGATTCCGCTATTCAGCAGCAATGCAGAGCCATTGAAAGTAGCGCCGGGTAAAATGGTAATTCCCGTTCCAACCAGGTTGTTTTGGACGAATTGGGTGGGGGTTAAACTTAGCGCTGAACCCGGGGTTACAGACAGCTGCGCAAAGGTCTCAATATTGCAAATAAATAAGAAAAAAAGTAATATCCTTTGCCACTGCATTTTTCAGTCCTTTACACACCTTACCGGGTAGGCGTCTGCTTTTGAACTTTCATAAATGGAAACTGACGGACTGATTGAATTAATCCCTCTTGCGATGGGTTTGTTTGCAGAGATTGTTGATGTCCAGAACATGGTTGCAACCGGGTTTCCCGAAGTGAATGCCCAGGAGTTGTTCTGATAATTTATTCCATTGAAAAGGGCATTAAATCCACTTGCATAGGTCAGGAAGTTTCCTGCAAGGCCATCACCCGGCGCCATGTTGGCGGATACATCGATCAGATCCTGCCAGTCGAGTATGCCGGGGACATGCCAACCAGGAGGGCATATTCCTTTGGGCCATCCCGGAGTGCTTCCGTATTGCATTAGTTCATCCCATTGATAAAGCGAGCCATAGGCTGTGCAATTGTTGTCCCCCGGAGCACAGTATCGTTGTGGGATGCAGTTATCCGTTTGTGGCAGGGTTGACGATTCAGTTGTTCCCCAGTTAAAGTTTTTCAGCATCCAGCATGTGGTCCTGCCGTTCGCAGTGATGGGAATGGTCGGATACTTGTTGGTGGCAGGATCCGGGTTCCTGGGGTCAGTAAATGTATTGTTTCCGCAAATATAATTTGCATTGGAAGGTTCAACAGTGATGGTTTTGTTGTCTGTTGCGAGGCAGCCGTTGTTGTCGGTGTAGGTAAAGGATACGACATGGCTAGCAGGGCCAAGGGCTCCAGGATCCAGGATATTCCCGGGAACAAGGGTTCCGTCAATATAATATTTGCCTCCGCTACCCAAAGGTATTCCCCCCTTAAGGATAAATGGTTTCGCATTGCGGGTAGTGACAATGTCGAAGCATGCAGTTAAGGAAACAGCGGGTTTGGCAAAAACAACCGCAGAGACTGCCGGAACGGATGTGGCACTGCATCCGGTGGTGGTATTGGTGCCAGTTACAGAAATGGTATAAGTGCCGCTGGAAGTCCAGTGAACCTGGATATCGCTCGAGACCGCTCCAGGTGTGATGGTATATCCTGAGGGTGGCAGGATGGTCCATGCAAATAAAGAACCCGGATCTGTTGGCACACTGTAAGCATAGGTAGTCGGATAGTCTTGACAGTATGGAGCAGGTGGAGCAGCAATGAGTGTATTTGGTAACGGGTTAACCTGTACACTATAATGAAATGGAGTGGTTGAAGTGCAACCATCAGCATTTGTGAAAATAACCTCAACATATTGTGGTCCAGGGTTGTCCCATTTTATTCCGACAGTACTTCCGTCAACCGGAGTTGTAAAATGGCCACCCGGTGAAACTGTCCATATATACCCGGTCATTCCGCCTTGCGTCGAATAGGTGGTTGCGCTGTTCTGACATATCGGATTTACAGGACTGGTGATCGCAGGGGTGGTTGACTGTTTGACAAGGACTGATTTTGTCGCAGGTGATGCGCCTGTACACCCGGGGCCCATCTGGTAATTAACGGTGATCTGCTTCAATCCAGGTATTGACCAGGTGACATCTATTTGATCAGTGTTATCCCCGGTATAAATCCCATCGGGGGAGACAGTCCAGGTATAGAGATCCATCCCCTGCTGTGTTTTATAAGAGGTTTGCACACCTGTGCAAATGGTACCGGGGCCGGAGGTTATTGTTGGCACAGGTAACGTACTGACCACAACACTGAAACTTGCGGGGGTTACCGCAGTGCATCCGTAAATATTTGTGTAGTTGACGGTAACATTCTGGGTACCTGTGGAGGTCCATACCACATCAATCATATCAGGAGTAATGCCGGGAGTGTAAGTTCCTCCGTTGACAGTCCAGGTATATCCGAACTGTCCGGCTTCAGTAAAATAATGTGGTCCGGGAGTATTTACACAAGCGATTGCCGGACCGGTGATATCTATTACCGGCAATGGTTTGACCTCGGTTGTATAGCTAGTTGGCAGGGTTGGTGAACAACCATTTGCTGTTGGAATAATGGAAAAAACCAGGTTTACCGGCGTTGTATTTGAATTTGTGATAACCTCATTGATACCAGATATTCCGGTTGTATTGGCGATTGTTACCCCTGGCGGAACAATTGGCAGGGACCAGGTATAGGTTACTGGCGTGTAGGTAACCGAAGAAGAAAAGTTGATCATTGCCGGATTGCCGGAACAAATTGAAAGCGGAGATGCCGGATTCGCAATAACGTCCGGCATTGGATTGATGGTAAGAGAATAGAGTGTGGGGGAAGCCGGTGAACAGAAGTTGGCAGTAGGCAAAATGCTGAAAATCAGATTGATGGGCGAAATGGTTGAGTTTGAAATAACTTCATGGATATCGCCTGAGCCGGTGGAATTGGAAATGGTAATCCCCGCAGGGAGGGAGGGAATTGACCATGAGAAGGTGACCGGCGTGTAGGTTACAGAGGACAAGAAACCAATATTAGCCTGTTGCCCGGAACAAATGGAGGAAGGTGATCCAGGGGCGAAAGTAACATCCGGCAGCGGATTTACCATAACTGAATAGAGAGAAGGAGTTGCCGGTGAACAGCCATTTGCGGATGGCATCACGATAAAGTCAACATTTACCTGGTTTACTGTTGAATTGCCTATCACTTCATGGATATCCCCGGTGCCGGAGGTATGCAAAATGGTGATTCCTGCCGGCAGGATGGGAACCGACCAGTTAAAAGTTACAGGTGATGAGGTTACCGATGATGAAAATAATACGTCCGCCTGCTGGCCGGAACAGATTGCCTGCGGTGACGAAGGGGATGCAATGACATCAGGGATTGGGTTTACCCTGACCGTATACAGCATGGGACTCAGTGATGAGCAGGTATTGGTGGATGGTGTAATGCTGAATACCACATCGACGGGGAGTGCAGTGGTATTCGAGATAACTTCATGGATATCGGCGATTCCCGAAGTGTTGATCATGGTAATTCCTGACGGGACCACAGGAACTGACCAGTTAAATGCAACAGGAGTATAAGTCACCAACGAGGCAAATGCTACATCCGCCTGCTGGCCTGAACAGATCGTCAACGGTGAGACAGGGGTGGCGCTGACATTTGGCAGGGGATTAACAGTAACGGTGTACAATGTCGGAGCGCCGGGTGAACAGTTGGCAGCCGTTGGCATTATGCTGATGACAAGGTCGATGGGTTGATAGGTTGAATTGCTGATGGTTTCATGAAAGTCGCCAGTACCCGCACTGTTTGCAATGGTTATTCCCGGAGGAACAACAGGAATGGTCCAATTGAATCCAACCGTTGTGTAGGTAACTGATGACGAGAATAGCACATCAGCCTGCTGATCGGAACAGATTGACAGTGGTGAAACAGGAACTGCTATTACGTCAGGCAAGGGTTTTACTGTTACCGTGTATGCCATTGGCGCTGCGGCAGAACAGTTGGCGGTGGAAGATAAAATAGAGAATACTACGTCAACAGGCAGATTTGTTGAATTGGTTATAATTTCATGAATATCACCTGTTCCCGACGTGTTTACCATGTTGATCCCAGGGGGAACGGATGGAATGGTCCAGGCGAAATTAACCGGTGTGTAATTAACCGAGGAGGTAAATGCAACATCAGCCTGCTGACCGGAGCAGATGATCTGCGGTGATGCTGGGTTCGCAAACACATCTGGCAACGGGTTTACGGTTATTGTATAGGTTGTGGGAAGAGCAGTTGAACAGGTATTAGCAGAAGCAAAGATGTTGATGATCAGATTTGCCGGGAGGTTGGTTGAGTTTGTAATTATTTCATGAATATCACCGGTTCCGGTGGTATTTGCAATGGTAATGCCTGCAGGAACTACAGGAACTGACCAGGAGAAGGACACAGGTGTATATATTACGGATGAGGTAAAATGAATATCAGCCTGTTGTCCTGAACAGATGGCCAGGTTGGCTGGAGTGGAAATCACATCAGGGAGGGGAGTGATATTGACTAAAAACTCACTTACTGATCCTGCGCATCCATCGAGCACAGGGGTGGTATAATAGCGGACGGTTCCCGGGGAGAAATCGTTAACCGAAAGGATGTCAGATATTTGTGTGCCAGTTGCGCTCCCGGCCGGGCAGGCTACAATGTTCCCGGAACAGAGTGGAGCAGGTGTCGTCCAGCTAAAATCGGCTCCGGCAGGAATCGATACAAGATTGATATTGGTGTTGCTTCCTGAACAGATATCCTTCACCAAACTACCGTCTTGAAGTGGCAGTGGTTTGATTGTGATCTGTTTAGATGCCGGAGGGTCGCCGGTACACCCGCTGGGATCAGTGTAATTTACATAGATGGTTTTAGTGCCTGGTGTATTCCATGCCAGGATCACATAATTTTCGTTGGTATTCCCATGTGAAACGAAGGTAGGATTGGATGCAGCATAGTCCCACTGGTAATTAATCTTCCCGGTCTGTGTGGTGAAGGTGATTTGTGTTTCAGGACAAAATTCATTTGCTGATGTGGTAATAACCGGAGCTTCGAAAGTAGTAACAGTCACATTCATGCTGCCTGGGGCTACGGCAGTGCAGCCTTCGGGTGTGTTGTAATTGATGCTGATCGTATTCACCCCCGGATCCACCCATTGAACTTTTACCCAATCATCGCCGGCATTTCCTCCATCTACGATGATGCCTCCCGTAGCGATCCAATTATAGTGGTTATTGCCACTTTGGGTAGTGTAAATTTTCTGGTCATCCTGGCAGGCCAGGTTATCACCGGTTAAAATAGTTGGAACAGGTAAAGGATTCACAATGACAGCGACACTCGCTTCATAATTTCCTGAATTGTCACATGCAGCGAGAACCGCCCAATAGGTGGTTGATACTGTTGCCGTAACATAAATTTTATCTCCATTACCAACGACAGGCCCTGTTGGGGTTCCCTCATGCCAGGTGATGCCGCTGGGAATAAAATGGGTACTCTCCTCTTCACCCGGCCATACATGCCATGAAGTCTGGTTCCTGTCGAAAGCAATATAATAGGCAATGGGACCACCCGGATAATCAGGAGTACTCTGAATGCCTTGGGTAGCTTTATTAGCCTCACCAGGACCAGGGGGCCATGATGGACAGGTAGATTTCAACGTTATATGATTATCAATGATATTGGTGGTTTCGTGAAGTACTATCTGAAATTTACCTGTACTGTCTTTACACGGGTTATTATAAAGTGGACAATTGTTCCAATAGACAATTAATTTCCTGTTGGGAGCAACTCCTTCTGTTTTGTAAAAAATATACCCTTCCCCATGCTGAGGTCCTGTACCCGGATCCCAGTCCTGCCATGGGGCAAAAATCGCTTTCTGCGGGGCATCTGCATTTGGCAGAGCTGATGCTACATAGGCAGTTGACTGTCCTGGCAGAAAGCTTATCCATCCATTCGATCCAATCCAGAAATGGTCGACAGATGAGTTTAAAAAGCAGAAGGGGAAACCAATGTCCAGCCCGATGTTGTCATCCGGAAAAACATCGTCATCTGTCATGATCACAGGTGTACCACCAACATAGGGTTCTGGGTTGTAGGGAAATTGTTCAAAGGTGTAACTTTCTGTACCGTAAACACCGTCAACGATGGCTGAGAGCATGATGGTTTCTCCTTCACATGCAGGGGGTACGGGTAAAATCGATATTTGTGAAAAGGCGAAAAAGGGAGATAACAGGATGATAATCAAATGCCATAATCTGAATTTCAATCTGGTCAGATAACTAATTTGCATTTCATTATACACGTTTATAAATAGTTAGCAGAGAGGTTACAAAATTATTAATTAATCCTTTACACACCTAACAGGGAAGGCGTTGATTTTTGAACTTTCATAGTATGAAACACTTGGTGTTATGGTATTCAACCCTCTTGCCAATGCCCGTTTGTTTGCCGCATCATAGGTGGATGTCCAGTAGAATGTTGATTGAATGCCCGGACCCGTAAACGACTGAAGGGTATTCAAGTAAAAGATTCCGTCGGGGTCACCTTTGAAAGAGGTGTTGTTGATAAGGTCTTTAAGGAATGAGCCGGCAACACCATTGCCAATTCCACCGGAGACACTGGTTATCATGTTGTCCCACTCCAGGGCATTGGGCACGTGCCAGCCCGGCGGGCAGAAGCCCTGTGCGCGGTCGGCCCCGTCATATTGCATGAGTTCATCCCACTGGTAGAAACCACCGGAAACCGTACAATTCAAATCACCGGGAAGTAAACAATAACGTTCGAATTTACAATTATCTGCTTGTGGCGTTGAATAGGCAGTACTGGTATAGGATGCATCGGCTTTGTAATAACGCAGGTTCTCTGCCATCCAGCATTGCGTGCCTATCCATACTGTGCGGTAGGTGTTTGGTGGCGACATTCTCGGGTCGGTAAGTAATCCTCCGCAGCTCGTGAAGGTCATCGAAGGGTCAACCACCGTGATGGATTGTGATGTAGCGCTGGAAGTACAGCCATATTGATTGGTATAGGTGTAGGTTATCGGATAGGAACCTGTTTCACCATTGGAAAGTTTCGAGGGATTGAAATAGTAAACACCGCCAATCAGGTCTATAGGGTTATGTCCCAATGGTCCGTTGATGGTGCTGTATCCCTCTTGTGCAGGGATGCCTTTTAACAGCGGGGTTCCTCCTTTTAATGCGAATTTTTTTCCATTTAATGTTGTCACTGGGTCATTGCAGAAACTGTAGCTAACAACTGGCAATGGATTAACAGCGATAACCAGGGCTTGAGAGGTCGGCCCGTTTCCACATTCATTGTTGCCTGTTACAGTTAAAGTTCCTCCTGTTGCAATTGCTGAAAAAGAGATTGTAATGGTTGCATTGCCATTGCCGGTAATAGTGGCACCACTACCTGTGTATACCCAGTTGTGCGAGGTAGCATAGAGGATCGGGGCTACTGAATAGGTGTGTGTCGATGTTTTACAAACACTGGCCGACCCTGTGATGGAACCTGGATCAATAGGCCATGGTTTAAAAGAGACTGGGAAATTGGCCGCATTCGTGTAACATGTAACGCCTGTATAGACAATTCTTTCGGTCAGATCAACAGAAACCGGCGGAGTGTTTCCCCAGTCGATGGTTACGGAACTTAAACCGGTTGGTGCGCGAAGGGCACCACCATTGGCAGTCCACTCATAGATATGACCTGAGCCCGGAGTGGAATAGGTCTTGGTTGAGAAACCACAAATGGGATCAATAGGCCCCGAGATAACAGGTGTGGGATTCGGGTTAACCACCACGGTATAACTGGTTGGATTTACGGCAGTACAACCTGTTGAACCCACGGTGTAATTTATGGTTATAGTGTATGTTCCCGGATTTGACCAGTTCATGGTTAACTGGTTGTCTGTTGATGTACCCCCGGTGTAGGTGCCGCCAAGTACAGGGATCCCCCAAACATACGACGAGGCGGTTTGCGTTTTGTAAGTCACCACATTACCGACACACACATGTTGAGCTCCTTCTTCGATCGTTGGATTGGGAAGGTCCTGTACGTTCACTGTAAACGAAGAGGGAGCAACGGCAGTACAGTTATTCCCGTCGACATAATTCACTGTCAATGTTTGTGGTCCGATGGTAAACCAGTGGACGGTAATCTCGTTGGTCCCTGGCCCGGAAGTATATGAACCTCCACCGGATATGGTCCATTGGTAGTTTGACATAGCGGGCTCTGTATGGTATATCAAACCAGTTGTTCCCGTGCATACGGAGGCCGCTCCGAAAATATGGGGTATGGGTAATGGATTAACCGTTACAGCATAATTAAAAGGAGTCCCATCACAACCATTGACGGTTGGAATGATCACATAGGTTACGACGATGGGGCTGGCGGTTGAATTTACCAGTGTTTCAGTAATAGAGGCACCGGTTCCTGACCCGGCGGGGTTTGTGATGCCGGCTACAACGGCCCTGCTCCATGCGTAGGTAGGGGTTGGAGAGGAACTGCTGCTTTGGATGTTATAGGTATTCGATATGTTGTGACACCAGTTACCTGTAGCAGAACTGGTAATTATTGAGATTGGATTTACGGTTACAGCGATGCTTTTTTGCGTTCCGTCACAACCATTTACAGAGGGTGTAACCAGGTAGTGTATTGTTACAGGCTCAGTTGTTGAATTAACCAGGGTCTCTGTAATGGTTGCACCTGTACCTGAGCCGGCCAGGTTTGCAATACCCGGGACCATAGCACGCGTCCAGGAATAGGATGGCGTCGGTGCTGAACTGCTGCTGAGGATTGTATAGGTATTGGAAACACTGCTGCACCAATTGGCAGTATTTGCACTGGTGATGACCGAGGTAGGGTTAACAGTTACATCGATAACTTTTTGCGTTCCATCGCATCCGTTTACATTGGGGGTGATGAGGTATTGAACAACAACTGGATCGGTGGTTGTATTTATCAGGGTTTCCGTTATTGAAGCGCCAGCACCTGATCCTGAAGGGTTGGAGATTCCCGGTACAGCTGCCCTTGTCCACACATAGGTAGGTGCAGGCGTTGAACTGCTGCTTAGAATGTTATATGTGTTCGGAATGCTGTTGCACCAGTTTGCTGTTGGAGAACTTGTAACAATAGATGTTGGATTAACAGTTACAAGAACACTTTTAGTTGTCCCGTCGCAACCATTCACAGTCGGGGTAATCATGTATGTGATGATGATCGGATCGGTGGTTGTGTTGACAAGGGTCTCGGTTATTGAGGCTCCTGTTCCTGATCCAGCCGGGTTGGAAATGCCTGCAACCACCGCCCTTGACCATATATAGGTGGGGACAGGATTGTTGCTGGTACTGAGAATGTTGTAGGTGTTGGAGGAATTGTTGCACCAGTTGGCAGTTGCCGGACTGGTGATTATAGCGGTTGGGTTGACCGTGACAACTACAGTTTTTGGAGTTCCGTCGCATCCATTGACAGTCGGGGTAATGATGTAATTTACCAGCACAGGATTGACGGTTGTATTGATCAGCGTTTCAGTGATGAAAGCACCTGTACCGGAACCGTCGATATTCGTGATACCCGGAACTGCAGCCCTGGTCCATGCGTATGAAGGAGTCGGACTTGTACTGGAACTAATGATGTTATAAGTGTTCTCAATATTGCTGCACCAGTTGGCGGTTGCAGGACTGGTAATAACCGCAGTTGGATTGACGGTTACATCTACAGCTTTCTGTGTGCCAGCACATCCGTTCACAAATGGAGTGATTAAATAGGTAACAATAATTGGATCTGTGGTGGAGTTAACAAGGGTTTCTGTTATGGATGCGCCTGAACCGGATCCTGCTGCATTGGTGATTCCCGGAACCGCAGCCCTTGTCCAAATATAATCAGGAGTTGGAAGTGTGCTGCTGCTCAGTATGTTGTATGTGTTTGCAACATTGTTGCACCAGTTTGAACTTACAGGGCTTGTGATAACAGAAGTTGGGTTTACCGTTACAATGATGGTTTTAGGTGTGCCATCACAACCATTCACGGTAGGAATAATTACATAGTTTACCAGGATAGGGTCGGTAGTGGTATTCTCCAGGGTTTCAGTGATGAAATCTCCTGTTCCGGCTCCTGCAGGATTGGTGATTCCCGGAACAATTGCCCTCGACCATGCATAGGTAGGTGCAGGACTGGTGCTGCTGCTGAGGATATTGTATGTATTGGGAACATTATTGCACCAGTTGGCGGTTGCAACACTGGTAATGACAGCTGTGGGATTAACTGTCACGGTTACATTTTTCAGGGTTCCTTCGCACATGTTAACCGTTGGAGTGATCACATAAGTTACCTGAATTGGGTCGGTTGTGGTGTTTAACAAGGTTTCAGTGATGGAATTCCCTGTGCCTGATCCGGCAATATTGGCAATACCGGGAACTGCTGCCCTGGTCCATGCGTAGGTAGGAGCGGGGAGTGTGCTGCTGCTAAGAATGTTGTATGTGTTTGGAATGTTGTTGCACCAGTTAACAGTTGAAGCACTTGTAACCACAGCAGTGGGATTAACGGTAACAGTTATACTTTTTGGTGTTCCATCACATCCGTTGACTGTCGGAGTGATCACATAGGTTACCAGGATTGGATCTGTTGTCGTATTCTGCAGAGTTTCTGTAAAGGAATCTCCGGTACCTGATCCGGCAGCGTTGGTGATTCCCGGAACAACTGCCCTTGACCATGCATAAGATGGAGCCGGAGTTGTGCTGCTGCTCAGGATATTGTATGTGTTGGGAACATTGTTGCACCAATTGGCAGTAGCAGTGCTTGTTATTACAGCGGTAGGGTTAACAGTGACAATAATGTTCTTGGGGGTTCCGGTACATCCGTTCACTGTAGGGGTGATCACATAGGTCACCTGGATCGGATCGGTGGTGGTGTTCTCCAGGGTCTCTGTAAATGAATCGCCGGTGCCGGATCCGGCTGCATTTGTAATCCCTGCAACAACTGCCCTCGACCATGCGTAGGAAGGAGTAGGCGCAATGCTGCTGCTCAGAATATTGTAGGTGTTTGGGACATTATTGCACCAGTTTGCTGTTGGAACACTGGTAATAACTGAAGTCGGATTTACGGTAACATCAACGGACTTAGTAATTCCATCACATCCGTTAACCGTCGGAATAATGACATAGGTAACAAGGATTGGTTCTGTTGTTGAGTTCACAAGGGTTTCTGTTATGGTGGCTCCTGAGCCTGACCCTGCGGCATTGGTAATTCCTGCAACTGCTGCCCTGCTCCATGCATAAGCAGGGGTTGGCATGGTACTGCTGCTGATAATGTTGTATGTGTTTGGTACGTTGTTGCACCAGTTGGCAGTAGCAGCGCTGGTTACGACCGCAGTTGGGTTGACGGTTACAGCAATATCTTTTGGCGTGCCGGCACACCCGTTCACGGTGGGAGTGATGGTATAAGTGACTATAATTGGTTCGGTTGTATTGTTTAGAAGTGTTTCAGTTATAAAATCACCTGAACCGGCACCAGCAGGGTTGGTGATCCCGGCAACCACAGGTCTCGTCCATCCATAGGTGGGAACCGGAGTGGTGCTGCTGCTCAGTATGTTATAGGTGTTTGCTACGTTGTTGCACCAGTTTGCCAGTGCAGGACTGGTCACCACAGCGGTAGGGTTAACGGTAACATCTACTGTTTTTGGTGTACCATCGCAACCATTCACCGTCGGTGTAATTATGTATTGCACAATGATTGGCTCGGTTGTGGAATTTATCAGTGTTTCAGTGATACTGGCTCCTGTTCCTGATCCGGCAGCATTGGTAATCCCTGCAACAACAGCCCTTGTCCAGGCATAGGTTGGGACAGGTGTTGTGCTGCTACTGAGGATGTTATAGGTGTTGGCTGCATTGTTGCACCAATTGGCCACAGCGGGGCTTGTTACAACAGCCGTTGGATTTACCGTGATATTGATGGTTGCAGGTGTTCCATTACATCCATTCACGGCAGGAACAATAACATAAGGTACTATAATCGGGTCGGTGGTGGTATTCACCAATGTTTCAGTTATTGATGAACCTGTGCCGGCACCTGCGGCGTTTGTAATCCCTGGAACAACAGCCCTGGTCCATGAGTAGGTTGGGGTAACCGAGGCAGTACTGCTCAGGATATTGTAGGTATTTGAAACATTACTGCACCAGTTCGCTGTTAAATCACTTGTAACTAATGCTGTAGGGTTTACTGTTATTGCAATATTTTTGGATGTTCCACTGCAACCATTCACTGTCGGTGTGATTACATAGGTTACAATAATCGGTTCGGTTGTTGAGTTGATCAAAGTCTCGGTGAAAGATGCACCGGTTCCCGATCCTGCCAGGTTGGTGATACCGGGAACAGCAGCCCTTGTCCAAGCATATGTGGGGGCAGGAGTAGTGCTGCTGCTGAGAATGCTGTAGGTGTTCGCAACATTGTTGCACCAGTTTACGGTGGGAGCGCTGATAATTTCCGCCGTGGGATTAACCGTTACCAGAACATTTTTTGGTGTGCCATCGCAACCGTTAACGGTTGGAGTGATGATGTAGGTAACCTGGATCGGATCCGTTGTGCTGTTTACCAGGGTCTCGGTAATTGTAGCGCCGGTACCTGACCCTGCCAGGTTGGAAATGCCGGGAACTGCAGCCCTGGTCCATGCATAGGTAGGGGCCGGCGTAGTACTGCTGCTCAGAATATTATAGGTGTTTGAAATGTTGTTGCACCAGTTGGCCGTTGACGGGCTGGTAATAATTGACGTTGGATTTACTTTGATGGTATAGATTAATGGTGTTCCCGGGCACCCTCCGTTGGTTGGTGTAATTGTGATGCTTGCCACAACCGGATCTGTGGTGTTGTTGCTGGCTGTAAAACCGGGTATATTTCCTGTTCCGCTGGCAGGAAGTCCGATGGCAGGTAAACTGTTGGTCCAGGCGAAGGTGGTCCCGGGGCCGGTTATGCTGGAGACAGTCGTTTCGGTTACAATGTCTGCATTGCAATACTCCTGGTTAATTATGGGATCGACAATAGGCAACTCGGCTACCTCGACGGTATGGGTGATAACATTGGTACAACCCTCTGTGGAATGGGCCGTGAGTGTTACTGTAAATGTTCCTGCCGTGGTAAACACATGAGTAGGATTTTGTTCATGCTGAATCGCACTTAAATCACCGAAATCCCAGTCCCAGTCAACAATTTCATTCTGGTTCGTGGTACTGCCATCGGTGAACTGTGTCGGCTGGCCCAGGCATGCAGGTCCAACTGTGAACTCGGGTGTGATGATGGTATAGTGAAGTGTATTGCTGATGTGGGCAGTACAGGCCCCGCTGTGTGAAGTCACGTCAACCCAGAACTGTGCGCCGTCAATCGGGTTGGTGATGGTTATGGACGAGGTCGTCTCTCCGGTGTTCCAAAGGTATGCCTCAAAGCCGGGAGGTGCCGTCAGAACCGCCTGAGGTGCTCCTTCGCATAGGGCGGTCTGGATGGTAAGTGCGCTGCAATAGGTTGAAATATAGGCGTATCCGCGATGGGCGGTATGGGAGCACCCGCGGGTGGTAAACACAATCTGAATTGGGCTGAATGCTTCAAAAGCCGAAAGGTCAAGTGCGATCGTGGTCCAGTCGTGCCAGTATAGATGAATGTCATTGCCAGGAGTTATTCCCGCATTCTTATAAGTCCATTCAGGTGGTACAACGCAACCTGGATCAGTTGGCAGGCACGATGGGGCGACGAATTCATAAAATCCGCAGACATCTCCGAGAGGGTCTCCTGTCAGGGTCTGCACCTGGATGGTGAATTCAGGCATCTCAATAGCAGGATGGTTGTATGATTCAAGCACTGCTGCCCACCTGTAAACAAAGAGATAATTGTCCTGGCCAATATTTACCGTGTATTTCAACTGCTCAGCATGCCCTCCGCCGTTAGCATCCCCGAGCCTGGCTGAATGGGTTTCTCCCGGGAATACAGTGGTGAGTGGCGCACCTATCAATGGGTCATAGGTTTGGCCGTCAACTGGCATAATTACATGACGAGATGAATTGAATCCAGCGGTGATGCAGGGCCGGAAATCCATTTTACCCTGGAAATTCGGTCCGCTGAAAACACCATAGCAACCATCCCAGTTGCTAAAATCACCCAATGAAAAATCTGAATTGGGACAGGTCGTCACCAAAGTTCTGGGCTGACGGTAGTGGAATAAAGGTGAAGTGTCGCGGTCAGAAATGAGCTGCGGCCCAAGATTGTATTTGATTGCAGAAGGCGTCTTTATCTGTGATTCCTCTGCCTGCTGGCCATAGCTCACCGGAAACGGGAGGATGGTAAGCAGGAAAATTATAATGGAGATGAGTCTGACCAGGTTAACAAATTTATCTGATAATTTTCCGGTAAGTATCATTTTCATTGGCAAATGGATTGACTTGTAACTGCCTCAGTAGCTTGAAAAAAGGTGTTTATTTTCAGAGTATAAAGTTACTCTTTTTTTTGACCTAACAAGCCATAGCACAAACTTTTTTAGACACCAGGATCAGTATCTCTATAAGAGACAGGAAATTGAGAAAAAGTTGCCTGTATGGACCGCTTTCTTTTAATCTTTCACGCACCTGACCGGGAAGGCATTTGCCTTGGAGCTCTCATATCTTGAGATGGAAGGATTGATGGTGTTGACTCCGTGTGCTACAGGATTGCTGCCTGAAACTGTTGAAGTCCAGAACATTGTAGCCTTCGGTTGCCCTGTTGTAAACGCCCATGAGTTATTCAGGTACAGAAGACCTTCCATCAGGGCGTGAAACCCTGTCGGATAAACGAGGTAGCTGCCTGCAATGCCATCACCGAAGGGCATATTGCTTACGGCATCTATCAGATTCTGCCATTCTGTTTGAGTGGGTACATGCCAGGCCGGCGGACAGACACCTTTTGTCCATCCCGGGGTGCTCCCGTACTGCATCAATTCATCCCACTGATAGAACCCGCCATTGTTAGTACATGTTATGTCATTCGTGGCACAATACCGCTCTGGAATACAATTGTCAGTTTGGGGCTGATTGACGGAGCTTGTGGTACCCCAGGAGAGGTTTTTCAGCATCCAGCAGGTTGTAGAACCATGTGCAGTAAATGTAGTTGTCGGGTATTTGTTGGTTGTCGGATCAGGATTACGGGGGTCGGTAAAATTGTTGTTTACACAGATATAACCGGCATTGGAAGGATCAACCCTCAGTATTTTGGTGTCGCTTGCCTGGCATCCGTTAATGTCAGTGTAAGTAAATGATATATTGTGATTTACAGGTGTTAATGTTGATGGATCCAGCACGTTGCCAGCGATAAGGGACCCATCGATATAATACTTTCCACCACTTCCCAGGGGAGTACCACCTGTAATCCTGAATGGCTTGGCATTGAGGGTGGTAACCTGGTCAAAACAGGCAGAGAGCGCTACAAGCGGCAGTGGATTTACTGTTACAAAAAATGCCGGGGATTGAGGTCCAGGGGGACAACCGGATTTGTTGCCCTGTACAAAAAGATTGCCGCTGGATGATGTTGCATCAAAGGTGACATCGGCACTTGTTCCGTTATTTGTTATGGTAACGCCTGCAGGTACCTGGTACCACCAGGTATAGCTGTCGGCATTGTTGATGGATGAAACAGCATATGTTTTTGTAAGTGTTTTGCAAACAGCCCCGGGTCCCGAAATGGTGCCAGCAGGATCTGGGATGAGTTTTAATGAGACAGGGAAAAGCGGAGCGCTTGCTGAACAAGTTACCCCTGGTTCATACGTAATATACTCAATCACATTCACTGAAACAGGGTTGGAATTTGCCCAGGTTACATCAATTCCTGAATTGTTTCCTGTTGCTGGTGTTCCACCGCTGATGGTCCATGAATAGGTATGGTTCGGCAGCGGACTTCCGATCGAATAGTTGACGGTGCTGTTCCCGCAAGGGGTTGAAGGGCCTGAAATTAAGGGTGTTGGCCCCGGATGTATTGTGACAGGATAGACTAGGGTTGTTGTACTGCAATCAGTCGTGTAATTCTGATCTTTCTCCGTCAGCTGGATGGTTCCGGCTGGACCGGGTCCCCAGTCAACAGTGATCGAATTGGTGTGATTTCCTGAGAAAGAAAGCGCTCCGGTAACCGTCCATATATAATCGTGATTGGCATGTGGAGGAGAGGTGTAGACTGTGCCGGATTGATCATAACAAACCTTGGGTGAGCCACTGATAATGGGATTCGGAAGCGGATTGACATAAATCAGGTAATCGGCAGGAGCCCCTGGGCATGGCATGCCGCTTTGCGAGGAAGGGATGATGTGGTAATTTACAAAGCCCCTTATTGTACCTGAATTAAAAATCGTTTGTGGTGGAATATTCCCTGTTCCGGGAGCAACCTGGTAACCTGTTATCAGGGGAGAGGATGGTGTGGCAACCCAGGTATATGTTGTCCCGGCAACATTTGCATCAAGCTGTACCAAGGCACTCTGATCGCCGGAACATATCTGTTGTTCCATTGGTAAGGTAATTACAGTGGGGCTCGGATTTACCTGAACCTGGTAGGTTGACGGGGGGCCTGCACAACCCAGCACAGAAGGGGTAATATTGTAGGTGGCATAGGCCGGAACCTGATCAGTGTTGGAGATCGCCACCTGTGGAAGGGTGTTCCCGCTTACAACCGATCCCGGGCAAACAGGGATTCCAGGGTCACAATTTACAGTCCAGCTGTAATCTACCGGCAGCGTGGTGACATGTGAAACCAGCGGAACAGCCTGGGTTATATCGCCGGAACATATTATCTGGGGGCTCGGCGGGTTCAACGGAATGGCTACATCAGGAGTGGGGTTTACTTTAACGATATAAATGGATGGCGCCCCAATGCAAGTGCCAATTGCTGCTGTAACCGTATACATCACATTCTGCTCGATAAAAGTTGTATTGTCAACTGTCGCAGAAGGTATCGAGAAGGGATGGGTGCCACTTCCACCGGAGGGACAACCTGGAATTCCCGGGTCGCATACAGCAGTCCATGAATAGGTTACCGTAGTTCCGATGGCATCCGTGTTTAATTCAATCGGAACTGAGGCCACATTGGGACAAACAGTTTGTTCGGCAGGAACAGGCAGAACGGTGGAAGGCCCTGGGTTAACATTTATGGTATAGTCTGAGGCGGGGGAGGTGCACCCTGCGGCGCTCGGGGTAATTGAAAAGGTGACCGGTTCAACGGTATGACCTGAGTTGAAAAACTGCTGACCTATTGGGTTTGCAAACCCTGCAACTGATGGGAATGGAGTAATATTGGCCGAATAACCGGAAGCAGACCAGCTGTAGGTTGCCCCAAAGACCTGTGAAGAGAGCGGAATATTGGTGTATTCACCGGAACACATGGTGGTGGTTGCAAGGGGAGATATGGTAAGGTCGGGGTATGCATTTACATATATATTGACATTGACTGTATTCCCAGGACAGGAGTTGAGCGCAGGGGTGATCCAATAATTTACCGTCCCGGGAACGTAAATACCAGGGCTAAGGGTCAGCACTTCATTTGTAAGGTTCCCATTATTAACAGGTGTGGTATATCCGGTAACCTGGCCGTCGGGATTGGTGGCTGTCCAGGAAAATACTGCTCCGGCCGGGGTTGACTGAAGAATTAATGTGGGGGATGAACCTGAACAAATTCCCTCGTTCGACGCATTGGAGATGAAGGGAACAGCCCTGATCTCAGCAATAATCGGGGTTCTCGAAACGCTGGTACAATGGGTGGTATAGGTCACATTGACGGCCTGGGCATAATAGGTTGCACTGTTAAAAAGGAAGGGCGTCGTAAATGAATTTCCTACCCACAACAAAGTTCCTCCAACAGCAGCATCATACCATTCAACATCTGTGTTTGAAAAAGGAGTAACGGTCATTGTGACAAATCCGCTGCCGCAGTGAAAAAACGGGGCATTTTGCGGTACAGGCGCATCAGGAATGTCAATTGCATGAACGATAATTGGTGTTCTTGTATTACTGGTGCAGAAATAGGGAGCAATAGGATTATAGGCTTCGGCATAAAAAGTATAGGTTCCTGTTGTAGCAAGCGGCTGGGCAAATGGAACACCTGAGTTGGAGGTTCCCAGGGGAGTTCCCCCGCTGGCCTGGGTATACCAACGAACAACTTCTCCTGTCAGAACGAGCGCAACCAGGTTTACCACACCGGGTCCGCACCGGTCAAAATTTCCAATGATGGTAGGTGGCGGGGGCGTTACAATCTGTGTAGTGCTGATACTGGCCTGGCTTGAACTTGCTGAAAACCACCAGGTATTGATCATTTTGTCGTGGCACTCCGAGGTATTTGTCTCCCATGGATGGCAGCCGGGAATTCCTGCAATGCTGCCCGGGGCACAACCGGTAAAGTTACTCCCTAACGGCGGAGTCAGGCATGAACTTCCTCCTCCACCTCCTCCCGAGGCAGTTAACTGCGTATCATCCCAGAATGAGTTGGGATTTTCACCGGAAGGATTTGGGGGCCTGATCAGTGTGATCTCGAACCCCTGCGGATTCGCTTCTATGTCCCAAAGCGGCAGATTGGTCAGTCCGTTCACATAGGTAATATGAACAGAAACCAGCGTTCCATCCGGGACCATGTTCCCATTACCATCCATGCCATCCCATAAGATTTCGTTTATTCCCGGGACAACTACAATTCCATTCAGGTGAACATCTGTTCCCGGACTCCCATACGGAAGCGTGATTTTTATGTCAACATTTCCGGCTTTATTGACATTGATGTAAATTATTTTCCGGCCGCTGCACAGTGGGTATGCAGGATCCGCGTCAATATATGGATAAACCGGCTGTCCAACCAGCGCGCCATAATGTCCGCTTGGATAGACCAAAGGATCCGGGTCGTTGAGAAATAATTTGTATTGCGCAATTCCCGGGAAAGCGGTAGAAGTGTTGGTGTTCTTGGACTGGCAGTCACTACTGAAATTGCCTGTGTTAAGGCAACCATAGGGATTACAAAACATTGAAAACTGGCCGATATGTACATTTTTGTATTTACAACTGGTTACGATACTGTCGTCAGAATATACATACAATTTTCCCGAAAAAGGTTCAATGGGTGTTGTGTTAAGGTCGGCAAAAAATTGCCAGGCTTTTGAGTAAACCCGTCCATTCAGAGTGTCAGCCGGGATTGGAATGGTGTGCGCACCTGTTACGACCTGCAGGTCAAAATAATCGAAATCGATGGACCCTGAAAATTGTATGTAGTAGTCACCGGTGGGGTTTCCTGCGGGAACCTGGTATTTGAGCGGATGGTAACCGCCGGAGGTGAAAAACGGGCCAACCAACGCCTGCGCGTAAGTTGAAATGTAGCCTGAGTCATTTACAACATTCGGGCATAGTCCGGTCAGAACGGTAACGCCTGCAGGATCTTTAAGCTGGAAGGTTCTGTTGTTGGCACTGCCCCTGTGAAAACCCAACAGGATCATTTCATTGGTGTTCTCAACATGGATATTAAGACGGTAGTTCGCATAACACCCGTAAGTGGCAAAGTTCGTGGTGCCGGCCGGAGAGGTAATTCTCAGGGTGCCATGTTCTGTCGAGGTAGGCCTGATTTGCTTGGTCCCTTCTGGAAATCCGATTGATGGAAACAACCACAATTGCAAGATCCAAAGGATAACAAACTTTTTCCAACGTAAATTTATCGGCATAATCTCAGCATTCCATCCTGGTTTAAAGTGCTAAAATACTCAATTTCGCGCACATAACATTCCCTATCATTAAGTTTTTTTATGGTAGTCGGAAACATTACTGATAGACTCAGGGATTTGGGTAAGGTTGCCTGGGGTGGGGATTATTAGCGGACAAGCGGACAGGCGGACAGGCGGACGGGCGGACGGGGTCGTTAGTCTTTGATACATCTGACAGGGAAAGCGTTGGCTTTGGAGCTTTCATAATAGGAGACGGATGGGTTTGGGGTGTTTAATCCCCTGGAGACAGGTTTGCCGGAAACGAGGGTGGAGGTCCAGAACATGGTGGCTTTCATATTGTTTGCGTCGGTAAAAGCCCATGTTGAGTTAAGATAGTTCAACCCGTTTAGTATGGCATGAAATCCAGATACCGGTATGGGGTTTTTAAGAGATCCGGCGGCAATGCCATTGCCCTGGTTTGCATTGATCAAAGCCTGCCACTCGGCAGAAGTAGGAATATGCCATTCAGGCGGACAAAGGCCCTGTGTGGCACCGGTAGCAGGTACCTGGTACTGCATCAGTTCATCCCATTGGTAAAGACCACCATATCCCGAACATGTGGCATCGGTGGGTGCACAATATTTCTCAGGGAGGCAATTGTCCCGCTGAGGCTGGATATCTGAGGTCTTCTGAAGCGGATAATTGAGGTTCGACAACATCCAGCATTGCCCTCCCAATGTAAATGCACTGTATTGTTGCTGGTCCCTGACATCTTTAAATGATCCAGGACAGGTTAACAGGTTACTTCCTGTATTTACTTTAATCTGTATCGGCGTGGTAGTATTAACACAGGTGTTCACATCAGTATAGGAATAGGTTACCAGGTGATTTGCCGGTGTGAGAACAGCAGGGTTAAACACTCCACCGATGGCAAGGTTCCCGTCGATGTAGTACTGACCTCCGGCAGGTACACCACCTTTGAGGATAAACGGCCGGGAGGAGGTGGTCGTGATTGCGTCATTGCAGGAAGACAAGGTAACAGGTGGCGGTGTGTGCACGGTGATTGCCAGGGCAGGGGAGGCAGAACCCGATGAACAACCTGTTTTGTTTCCTTTGACATAAAGGTTGCCACTTGATGATGTCAATGAAAAGGTTAGGTCGGCATTTGTACCGTTATTGACGATTGCCACTCCTGCCGGAGGCACATACCACCAGGTATAGCTGTCGGAGTTAGCAATTGGGGAAACATTGTAATGTTTTGATTGTGAAAGGCAAGCGTCTGCGGGGCCGGAGATGGTGCCCGCTGCATCAGGAATTAGGTTCAGTGTAATGGTACTGGATGTGGAGTTGGAACATACCACCCCGGCACCATAGTTCACGCTTTCCATCACATTGACGAGATTTCCCGGGAAGATATTGCTGTTGCCCCAGGTTATGTTGATGCTGGAATTTGTTCCGGATATGGGATTTCCGCCTGAAATACTCCACTGGTAGGTGTGGTTTGCCAATGGAGCGCCCAGCAGGGAGTAGGTGACCTGGCTGTTACCGCAAGGGGTAGGCGTGGCAGGCACCGCTGTCATTACCGGAAGAGGCAAGGGGTTTACTATAATGCTGTAGGAATAGGGAACAGCAGGTGTACATAATTCAAGGGAAGTGGGGATCACATCGATCCGGATGGTGGCAGGGGTGGAGCCGGTGTTAGTGATGGTTTCGTGAAAATCGCCGGAGCCGGTTGTGTTGGAGATGGTTACCCCTGTTGGCAAAGGCAACCCCACACTCCATGCATAGGTTGTCAATGAAGCAATCGAGGTGGAAAAATAGACGTCGGCCTGGCTGCCTGAACAAATGGAAGGGGTACTGCTGGTGAACAGAACATCCGGCATCGGGTCTACATCTATCGTGTAAACAACCATATCCCCCGTGCAGGAACTCCCGCCATTCAGCACAGGAGTTATGGAATAGTAAACATGTTGGATGGAGGTTGTTGGATTTAAAATGGTTTCTGCTGGGATGGTCATTGTGTTTGTACCGCTTGGAGTATAGTTGGTTACCAATGGAGAGGAGGGGGCTGCAGTCCAGTTAAAACTTACGTTAGCCGGAGGAAGGGGACTGGGTTCAAGCTGAACCGCATCTCCCTGAACACCGGAACAGGTATGCTGGCTCAGCGTTAAATTTCCAAGGGCTGGTTTTGGATTGACATGGATGGTGAAATCGGAAGGAGGACCATAACATAACTGGTTCCCCGAGGCATTCATGACGGCCATTACATCATATACAATATCCTGGACCTGGCCGGTAAGATTAACAGGATTGGCTGCTGGGATCTCCGGAACCAGGATGGCGCTGCCATTCTGGGGACAGTTGCTGATATTCAGCGGGTTACAGGTTACTGTCCATTCATAGCCCATTCCTGCAGCAGGAATAACATTGGTCGACAGGGTAATCGGATCTGCTGCAGTTCCGCTGCATATTTCAGCCGGTGTGGCCGGGCTCACAAAAATCACTCCTGGTGTTGGGTTCACATTGATCAGGTAAGAAACCTGTAATCCTGTACAACCATTGCTGACAGGTACTATGCCAACCAGGATGTCTTCAACAGAATTCCCGAGGTTTGAAAATGCCTGCGAAATCTGCGTTAGGGAACTCCCTGATGGGCTGGGAGGGACAACATTCAATGGGTGAAAGGCCAGGGCCGACCAGTTGAAAGTGGTATTGTTGATGGTTCCGGGAACCGTTGAACTTAAACCAACAATGGCCGTTGTGTTGTTGCAGATTGTAAGAGAACCAGCCGGAGAGGCCACAACATCCGGAACAGGGTTTACGGTGACGGGCACCTGGGCAGTTGGTCCCGGGGTGGGACAATTGTCGTTGGTACCATAAACCTGGAGAAATCCTGAGGTGGCTGTCGGCGATAGTGTAAGGGTTACAAAGTTGTCCCCCGGATTTATCTGGTTGATCGTTACGCCGGTACCTGTGTAATTCCAATGATAAACCGAGGTGTTAGGTTCAATGTCTACATAAATGGTTCCGCTGGTTGAATTAGCACAAAGAGTTTGTGAAGGTTGCTGAAAAGTAGGCAGTAAAGCGGTTCTTTTGTGGATATAATTTACCGGGTAAGGTACAGAGGTAACTGCATACCACCAGGTATTGATGGTATTGTTGTTCCCCACTGTCAATGTTACCGTATGACATCCGGTGGATGGAAGGGTATAGGTACATCCTGGGGAGGTGTTCATTGTTCCGTTAACCAGGTGATCATCCCAGAAAACAGGGGGAACCGGTCCGGCTGGACGGAGAAGATCAATGATGAATCCGTTTGGGTTTTCATCAATGTCGGAAATAGGCAGATTTGTCAGGCCATTGACATAGGTGACAACGATGTTGAAAGTGGAGTTGTTGACGACCATCTGACCCTGCCCATTCAATCCGGACCAATGGAAGACATTGGGCTGTCCGGCCAGAACAGGGCCGCTAAGCTGAACATCCTCCGCTTGCTGGCCGGCTGCCGGGTTGATGTCCAGCAAAATGTCCACATTGCCATCTTTGGTGACATAGATTTCTATATCCGCCGATCCATCACAATGGGCGGTCACAATAATGGGTGGGATGATCTCCCCGGGTATGCCAGTCGGATAAACAACATCATCAGGATTTTTCAGGAATATTTTGTATTGCGGAACAATATGATTCCCGGAAACCGAGCGGCGGTCGTTGATGAAATTTCCGCTATTATAGCAGCCATACTGGTTGCAGGCGATGGTAAAGACAAAAGGAGCCATTCCGTTTGAATTGACAGAGGTGACCACGCCGTCATTTGAATAGATAAAAAAGGTGCCGTTAAACGCCAGTCCATTTGCATCGGCCGTAAGCTGCCATGCTTTTGACCATAAACGCCCGCCGACAATCTCCTGGTTTGACGGACTGGCCACCGTTACATCGAAATACTTGAATTTCCTTCGATCATCGTTTCCGATTCCCACTGGAAAGTTAAACTCAATGAAATAATCTCCTGTTAGCAGGGGAATGTAGGTCAACGCTGAATACCCGCCAGCGGTGATACTGGATGGACCATTCTGGGCTTCAATCAACGAATTGATATGTCCTGCTCCGGCCATAGGAACACTGGCTCCGGCTACACCTCCTACTACAATATTTCCAAGTGGGTCAATGATCCTGTATAAAACATCGGATTTCACAGCGTCCCCGCTGTTCAATGGATCGCCAAAACCATAGTAGATTTTCTCACCACCTGGTTCGATATGGATGTGCAAACGGTAGTCAACCGTTGCCGAAACACCGGCGTTGGTGTAGTAGGCGAAAGTGCTAAAACCCGGATAGACCTGAATTTTTCCATGGCCTGCTTCGGATTGTAAAATTTGTTTTGTGCCTTCGCCATTCGAATTTGAACTTAAAAACAGGAAGAAGCAAAATGAAAGCCATAAAACACCTAAGTGGCTGAACGTCAAATGCTTACTTGTTTTATTCATGAAAGTCGATTCAAGGTACGAAGTTACCAAAATTTCCTTACATAACAAACCCTATCATGGTTTTTTTGAATTTCAGGAATCAGGATGCAAAAACTTTAGGGTTATTCATTATAAGACAACAAAAACAGATGAAAAGTTGCCTCGAAAAAAGGAGAAATGGTTGACTTAATCCCCGGGATCAATCTTGTACACAACGGACAGGAAATGCATTGGCAATTGAACTTTCATAGTAGGAAACTGAAAGGGTGGCCGTATTCATTCCTCTGGCAACAGGTTTTTCTGAAGCAGAGGTCGATGTCCAGAAAAAGGTACCGGCCTGGTTTTGATCGCTGGTAAACGCCCACCTGGTGTTCATGTAATTCAACCCGTTTAAAAGGGCATGAAAACCTGTAACATTTCCAGGCGTTTTAAGGGTGCCGCCGGCAACTCCATTGCCATTGTTAGCATCTATCAGCAGTTGCCATTCAGCAGAGGAAGGGATATGCCATCCTGGCGGACAAAGGCCCTGTGAACCTTCCTGGAAGTTATAACGCATGAGTTCCTTCCATTGGTAGAAGCCACCATCGGTGCACCCTCCCAACGAGGCATCAAGACAGTATTTTTCAGACTGACAATTATCAGTTTGGACGGATGTTACGGACTGCTCTGTCCCGTAATCCAGGTTTTCAGACATCCAGCAATGATTAGCAATAAAATAGGTGTCATAGGTTTTGGTGGGGGTTGTTCTCACGTCCCTCAATGGTTTTAACTTGTTGCCACACTGGAAGGGGGGGGGAGGGACAACTGTAATGACTTTTGTATCTGAGGCCTGACAGGTAAGAGAATTTGTATAGGTGTAGGTTATTGTAACTGATATGGGCAAAGCTCCGGCTACCGAAGCAGGGTTGAACATATATTTCCCCCCGGTAAGAAATACCCCTTCTCCTGAATAAACTCCATTACTGCCAAGTGGCGTTCCTCCATTCAGCAGGAAAGGCTTTGCCGCAGGGATGGTCACCTGGTCAAAGCATGATGGCAATGTTACCAATGGCTTGGCATGGATCAGAATTGTCTTTTGTTCCGTGGCAATACAACCATAGTTTGTAGTGCCTTCCAGTTTCACCTGGGCGGTTCCTGTACCTGTCCAGTTAACCACGGCCTTATTCGGGAATAAAGGATCGGGTGTTATGTTCCCCTGACTGGTATATGGAGGTGGGATCGACCACGAAAAAGTTGTAAGTGGTGCAATGGCTGCCTCATAAAGAGATGGAGCCGATGCATCCTGGCATGCTGTTTCGGGCCCGGTGAAAGTGGTAACCGGGAGTGGATTCACAATTATTTCCCGGTAGGCAGAATTGATGCATCCGTTGCCATCGGTAACGGTTACCGTATAAATACCTGAAGTTAAAACTGTTATTGTTGATGCTGTAGTGCTGTTCGACCATTTGTAACCAATCCCGCCACTGGCGTTAAGGATTACTGAGCCACCCTGGCAGAAAACTGTCGGGCCGTTTGGCGTGATGAGTCCAACCGGGAGCGGATTTACTGCAACCAACTGGCTGGAACTACTGATACATCCGTTGATATCTGTGGCTGTAACCTGGTAACTGCCAGGCATCGAAACCGTTATTGAAGCCGTAGTGGCTGAATTCGACCAGTGATAATCAGTGCCGCCAGAAGCATGCAACCCTACTGTTCCTCCCTGGCAGAAGGTAGTTGCCCCATCAGGTGTAATCATGGCAGTTGGCAGTGGATTGACGGTAACGGCCTGGCTGGCGGTATTAATACATCCGTTGGAACCGGTCACCGTTACGGTATATGTTCCGGAAGCAAGCACCGAAATTGTGGTTGTGGTGGTTGCATCTGACCACAGGTATCCCGTTCCTCCACTTGCGGTAAGGTTCACAGAACCTCCCTGGCAAAAGGTTGTGGCTCCCAGGGGGGTGATGACGGCTACAGGCAGCGGATTAACAGTAACAAGCTGACTGGCCGTATTGGAACAGCCATTGGCATCGGTGATTGTTACAATGTATGTTCCTGAATTTGAAACCGTGATCGTTGCTGAAGTGGATGCATCTGACCATAGATAGTCCGTTCCCCCTCCAGCAGTAAGATTTACAGATTCACCTGCGCAAACGGTTGTTGCACCGCCAGGCAATATGATGGCATTCGGCAACTCGTGAACTTCGACTTCATAGTTTTTTTGCACCAGGCAGCCGTACTGGTTTGTACAGGTCAATGCAATTGTTTGTAAACCTACCGTAGTCCAGTTTGCAACGATGGCAGGGGTCCCTTGTCCGGTAAACGTACCACCTGTGATGCTCCAGTTAAACTGAGTGAAGGGGGCAGAAGCATTGTAACTGACATTTGATTCATTATTACAGACGGATATATCTCCGGTTATCTCCGGTTCGGAAACCGGGTGGAAAAATACCTGGATATCATCCTGCAGGGAACAGTTTTGCCCGGTTACACTGCACCTGTAATGGCCGGCATCTGAGATGTCAACGGTTTGTGTTGTTCCGACAGTTACCCAGGAGGCTCCATCTTCCTTTTCCCACAAATAGGTTGCCCATCCAAATCCTGCATCCACTGTGGTGGTTGTGCCCTGGCAAATGGTTCTGTCAACGCCCAGGTTGATGCTGCTGAAATAACTAAAATAGCCATATTCAGCGCTCCCGCCGAGCATATTGATGATTCCCAGGTGGAACTTGCCATCAGAGTTGGATAATAGATGAGATCCGACTGACAGTTGAGCTGTTGACAGCGTTTTGCGCGCATACATCCACTGTCCGCCTGTAAAGGGCACCGGTAAAAAATCCGAGGCCTGGATTGCCAGGGGGTCAGGCGTCATCGTGAAATTATCTTCATTTCCGGCAAGTGTTAAGATCATGAGCGCAAAACTGTTGTTCGACGTACGATGAAAACCTATCTGCTGTGAACCGGTACAAAAAATTTGCGGGAGCAAGGAAGCGCCGGCTTCACCTGGAAATCCTGAAAGGTGCAATACATATACAGGATGAGAGGTTTGAACGTATGCTGTGGCAGATGCCGTCGGGATCAGGTAGGAGAAGAGTTCCCCGGTGGTGATGGTTTGTACCAGGTTTCCGTCAATAAATACATCAGTACCATCTTCAGTTCCAACAAGATAGATTCGCTCGTCGTTGTCCAGGGGTGTATTGTTGGCAAATCCTTTGATGGCAATGTATTCGTTTCCGACAATTGAAACGGGAACCAGCTGGTCGCCGGCAACGTCGTAGCCACCGGTCTCGATGGAGTCATCGGACCAGGTAATGGCTATAGGTTTGTCGGAGGTGACATGGGATCCGGCAAGGGTGGAAACTGCCAGCTGGTTAACAGACCTGGCGCTGTAGGTTTCACCCATGTCCAGAATGATTGAAAAGGAGATACCTTTGGAGTGGCCAATGATATCATCGGCAGGAGTGATCCATACTTCGGTGTTGTTTTCCGTTGCAACGATTTCAAAGGATTCATAATCGTCCTTGGGGTTTAAGGGAAAGTTTCTGAATGAGTTCTGTGAAACGATATAAAAATTTGTTCCAAGGGCATTCTGACCTTTAAATGAAAAAATGGCAGGATTATTTGCACTGGCCTCTTCATAATAGGCAGTCACCAGGTTGTCGGTGACCAACTTCAACCCTTTGATATTTACTTCATCCGAAGGGCTGTTTTCAACCTGCGATTTATACAGGTCCATGGAAATTGTAACAGTTGCATTGGGGCCCATTGATCCTGAAATGGGGGCAAATGAGGGGTCAGCCGGCATTGTAAGAAGGTAATTCACCGGATCGCTCATGCTTGACAACCTGATGTTGATCGGGCTGTCGCCATGGGTGGAGGAGATGTCCGGAGCAACAAACCAGAATTGGTTGTCGATCTGACAAAAGAGGTTTCCGGAAAAGTGAATAAGAATGAGAAGTATTACAAACTTTTTCAACATTCCCGTTTTGGCTTATTGTAATTTGCGTTATGAAAAGATTTTTTACAAAATTAGCTGTTTCTGCCCACAATTCAGAAAGTTACTTATTGATTATACTATAAAATTATCCTGTACATTTGTAATATGGAAACAAAACCAGAGCCCGTCTTCAATAAGCGCATTTTCCGGGATGTCGATTTTGAAAAATTGGACTATATCAGATGCTTGCAATAAGCATCCCTCATGCTATCACCTATTTTGTTGATGCTGAGGAATCCGAAACCCCAATGATTTAAAAACCGGACCCGGGAAGGTGTGAAAAAGGGGATCCGGAAGGCGATGAGAGATTATCTTAGTTAATTCGTAAATCGTTAATTGTATCGTGATGTCGAACCGTGTTGAAAGTGATATAATTGGTGCTATGACCATCCCGGCAGATGCCTTGTATGGAATCCATGCCGCCCGGGCAAAAGCAAATTTTCCGGACCAGACAATCTTTCACATTGAGTGGTACAAGGCCATGGGAATCGTTAAAAAAGCCTGCTACCTCACTGCCGAGGCTTATGGAAAGGCGGTGGTTGAAAAGTATGGCCAGGAGGATGGTCCTAACCATCTTGCGGGTTTCACAGGATCCCATTTTCAATACCTGATTCATGCTGCTTCGGAAGTTGCAGAAGGAGCCTACTTTAATGAATTCATCGTTCCGGCTGTATCCGGTGGGGCCGGGACCAGCATAAATATGAATGTCAATGAGATAATTGCCAATATTGCACTGGTCCAAATGGGCGAAAAACCCGGGAATTACCAGGTTATTGACCCTGTGGAGCAAGCCAATATTTTTCAATCAACCAACGATGTGGTTCCCACAGCGTTGAAGGTAGCTGTTATGTACCTTCTGCAGGATTTGGAGAAGGCAGTGAACTCACTGCGTTTTGTCATGGAACAGCTTGAAGTTACCCATCAGAATGACCTCAGGATCGGCTATACCCAGATGCAGGAGGCCGTTCCAACTTCGTTCGGAAAACTTTTCAGTACATACTGTGAGGCGCTTTCCCGCGACTGGTGGCGGGTTTCCAAGTGCTTTGAGCGCATTAAAATGGTCAACCTCGGGGGTAGCGCCATCGGCACGGGAACCGCTGTGCCGCGCTATTTTATCATGGAGGCCATCGGGCACCTTCAACACCTTACGGGCTTGCCAGTTACCCGCAGCGAGAACCTGTCAGATGCCACCTGTAACCTCGATTCGCTGGTGGAGGTTCACGCAACCATGAAGGCTCATGCAGTGAATCTTGAAAAGATGGTTTCTGACATCCGCCTGCTTTCATCAGACATAGCATCGGGACGCGGCGCTGTTATCATTCCCCAAAAACAGGCGGGAAGTTCCATCATGCCCGGCAAAATCAACCCGGTTATTCCCGAATTTGTGGTGAGCGCCACGCACAGGATCTATGCCAATGACCAGTTGATCAGTTCTTTATGTGCCATGGGGTGTCTTGAACTCAATGCCTATCTTCCGGCAATTGGTCACGCACTGCTCGAAAGCCTCAAACTCCTTATTGCCTGCGATCAAACCATTCAAAAAAACCTGGCGGAAGGACTGGTCATTCATCCGGATCAAAGCAGGGAACTGCTGTTCCGGAGTCCATCAATTACTACTGCTTTATTGCCATTAATCGGGTATCATGCTGCCACTGCGCTGGCGAAATTTATGAAATCAAGCCAGATGGATGTGTTTGATGCAAACATGGAACTGAATCTCATCCCCGATTCAAAACTCCGCAGGATGCTACTCCCTGAAAACCTGCTGAAATTGGGTTTTACCACAGGCGATTTTTCGGAGGCCTGATTCAGTTACCATGGGATTTTACGGAACAACCCGTAAATGAACGGGTTCCCTTTTCTGACCCTCACAGTAAAGTTGTCCATGATGTAGGGTGATTTGACCGGATTCCAGATGAAGGCATTCAACCTGAGCCTGTGATGACGGAGTTCAGTATCACTCATTCGGAGTGACTGAAATACACAGCCTTTCTGACCGGGTTTTACAAAATCATTTACTGCTGCCGGACACCATTTAATATCTTTACCATCGCTGGAAACGCTCAGCACCAGCCAGGCCCCGGGAAAGACAGGCGGGGTACGCAGATCAACAGAGATA
Source organism: Bacteroidales bacterium (assembly GCA_049317265.1). Lineage (GTDB taxonomy): Bacteria > Bacteroidota > Bacteroidia > Bacteroidales > FEN-979 > CAIVAT01. Next base: position 50,420 of record JBMOIP010000004.1, on the reverse strand, counting down.
TCAATTATATCGTTTTCAGAATGAATCAATTCCCATAAAGGCTTTGTGAAAGTGGGGCTGAACTCCTGGCCTGCATCACTTATAAAGGATTTTTTGCCTTCTATGGTTAGGGAGTCAATGCATCGTTTCTCGTTAATCCAGCCCCAGTCAGGCAAACTCGGTTCAAATGTGTTGATTTCTGAAAAGAAGTATTCGCTTTGAACTTTCAAGGGTTTGATCCGGGAGAAAAGATAAAAATCACCTCCGAAATATAGCTTGTGATTAATGAGGTAAGGGAATTTTTCCATGATCACGGCGTAGCTTTCCCAGCTGGTGGACGAAAGGGTTCCAAAGGCCAGGAAGTTCGATTTGCAAGAGTCAAGAAATGCAAGGAATTGCCCTTTCCCCTTCATATCCTCGTAATAGGTGAAAGACAGGTCCCGGCAATTTAACTTCTCCAGGTAATACGGATTGATCTCTTTCCTTGCGTCGAGGATCACACTGCAATTTTCCTTTCCGAGCGAATCAACCGCCTTCTTCGATTCAGTAACCATTTCACGGTAAACACCTTTGTAGAACAAGGTATAATGCCTGCGCTCAACAATCAATGATGGGATCACGATGGCACCAATCAGCAGCACCAACACTGTTTTGTGGAGGGTTTTCGTGGTCTTGAAAAATCCAAAAAGCACGAACAGCAGAAATGGAAAGGAGAAGATGAGTGCCGAATATTGAAGTACCGAACTCCGGTATTTTGAATAGAAAAAACCAATGAGATAGGGGAGGAGGAACCAGACAAGCGAGATCAGGATGAATTTTCCTTTCACCGGTGGTTTAGCCTGGTACCAGTAAAGTGAAAGACTTATCAGGACAAGGATTAAAAGGTAGACGTATATGGAGAAATGGAAAATATAACGCATATAATCATAGAGGAAATCATACCTGGGCTTGCTGAGCCACCCTTCAATGCCCCCGACTCCCAACTGGTAAAACAGGATGGGAAGATGGGGAAGATACAACACAATAATCAGCAGTCCGGCGGCGATATACTGGCGCATCGTGTTCCGTGGACAATAAAATAATCCAGTAACTCCGACAATAGCGGCAAACAGCATGCTGAAATGGTGGTTGTATGCGCACAAGGCGCCAGAAAGGATGAATCCTGCAAGATTCCAATAGAACTTTTTGTGCGGGTGAAAGATCACCCTGGTCCAGAAATAGACCATCATCAACACGAAGCACAACCCACTTGCATAAGGACGTGCTATCTGGCTGTACATCACTGGAAATTGCAGGAATGCCACGAATGACGCCGCCACCAGGCCAACAGTGGCATTGAACCAATTTTTCCCGATAAGGTAGGTCAGCCAGATAGAGAGGAGGCCGAAGATGATAAATGGTGTCTTCAATACTGCTTCAGAAACACCGAAGAGCTTTACCATATAATATAGGAATACCTGCACCCCGGCGGGATGGCCATCGATTTTTATCCCTTTTTCGATGAGGTCATGAAAAGTGGTGAATTGTGTCCGGAGGATGGCACTGAACTCGTCGTGTGTAAAGGGAATTTCCGAAAGGCGGTAGAACCTGAGCAGCGCACCTGCAAACAGGATCAGGATAATCAGCAAATCATCAGCAGTAAGTCGTCTGAAAAATCTTGGCATTGCGCTATCCGTTTTGCCGGTAAAAATACAGAAAAGTATCCCTTTATTCAGGAAAGAAAAGAAAAAGGCCGCGATAACTTCGGGGCCTTTTTCAAATATCCGCTTAAATTACTTTGTTTTATCCGGGAAGGGAGGAATGCCCGGCAACTCTTTTGGCCAGGATCTGAGTTCCTCCTTCATTTGGTCAATGGCTTTATTCAGCTGCTGATCCTCTCCCGCATATTCTTTTGCCGGGTCGTTATCTATTTCAATATCAGGATCTACGCCGTGACCTTCGATGATCCAGCTTTTTCCATCGGTATCATAAGGTGCAAATTCCGGCCGCATCAGCGTGCCACCATCAATGAACGGCAGGCTGCCCCTGATCCCGACAACTCCACCCCAGGTGCGCTTTCCTATAGCTTTCCCGATCTTCAGCTTTTTAAACTGGTACGGGAACAAATCACCGTCCGATGCTGAATAGTTATCAATCAGGATGCATTTTGGCCCCCATTGCATTTCAAGTCTGCCTGGCGCTGATTCTGTATTTCTCGCCATCCCGATCATGGTCATTTCGCGGTTGAGGCGTTCAATGATCATGGGCGACACGTTACCGCCCCCATTTCCACGGTCATCAATGATCAGTGCCCGTTTTGAAAGCTGCGGGTAAAAGTGTTTCACAAACTCATTGAGTCCTTCAGCCGACATATCAGGAATATGGATATAGCCAACTTCCCCGTTGGTGGCTTCCGACACTTTTTTAATGTTGTTCTGAACCCAGTTATAGTAGTAGAGCCCGGCTTCATTATCCACCGGCACGACGATTATCTTTCGGGCCCCGGTTTCAGATGCGGCAGCATTGAGGGTCAATTCTACCTGGATGTCTGCCTTGTTTACCATCGCTTCGTTGATGTCGTTCATCTCTTTCGTCGATTTACCATTGATGGCGATGATAAAATCACCTTCATGAGCATCCACGCCGACTTCCGTTAACGGTGAACGGGTTTCGGTGGTCCAGTTTTCTCCTTTTAATATTTTGACGATCTTGTAATAACCCGATCCGTCGCGTTCTATCTTTGCGCCGAGCAATCCCATTTTAATTTTCACCGGGGCTGGCTTGTCACCGCCTCCGACATAAGAGTGCCCGATACTGATCTCGCCGATCATTTCGCCAATGATGTAGTTGAGGTCGTTCCGGTTTGTGACAAAGGGGAGCAGTGGCTCATATTTTTTCTGAATACTCTCCCAGTTCACGCCCTGCATATTGGGAGCATATAGGAAATACTTCATCTGGCGCCACGATTCATGATAAATCTGAGTCCATTCAGCCTTGAGGTCAACCATTACTTTCATGTTGGACAGGTCGGCCCAGTCTTTAACGTCAATCTTACCACCCCGGGGAAGGTCAATTACCGCATACTTGCCGTGATCTCCGATTAGCATCCTGGAATTGTCGGCGGATATTTCATAGAGACCAAAATCACCCAGGTTCGTCTCTTTGCGCTCTTTCAGGTTGAAGGTCATTAATCCTCCTGGTTTTGTTCCACGTCCGCCCTTAATATAGAACACGTTGTCACCGATACAATTGATTCCAAAATAACTCCCTGCTTCACCAGGAAGGGCAATGATCCTGTCAATAATCCCATCTGTGTCAATGGTGACAGTGATTTTCCTGCTGCCGGCCGAGTCGCCCTTTTCACCGTGAATATGCCTGGATTTACGGTTGCCGTCCTTCGGATTCTGGCCGTCGTCATTGTCTGACCCGCAGGACGGCTTCGATTTGCCATTAAGGCTGATTTCGTCATTTTCCGGGGCAAATGGATTTGGTGTTGACTTTGCCAGGGTGAGCATATATACTTTGGTCATCTCTGAATAGGAGTGGTTCCATTCAGTCCAGCTATAGGTGGGATTAAAGTCTCGGTTAGATGTGAAAACCAGGTATTTGCCATCACTGCTGAAGGTGGCATCGTCAGAATCGTACCAGGTGTCGGTTACGGCTGTCTTGTTTTTAGTTGCCAGTTCATAGAGGAAAATTCTGGATGGAGAGCGCCTGCTGGGATAGGTATAGACAATCCATTTACTGTCGGGTGACCAGCCATAGCTGTTGAACTCTGAACTGGTGGCCTGATCTGCCAGGGTAACCGCCTTCGTGTCGATGTCGACAAACTGTAATCTCAGCATTTTATCCGCCCAGAGTAATTTTTTACTGTCGGGGGACCATGACATGGTGTATTTATAAGTATCGGCATTTTTTGTAAGTTGCACAGGTTCGGCCGATCCATCCTGTTTCTGTATATAAATTTCATCTTCACCGGTCCGGTCGGAAATAAATGCGATATATTGTCCGTCGGGCGACCACGCAACTTCCCTGTCATGTATTCCTGGCGTGCTGGTGAGGTTCCTGGTTATGCCTGTTTTTGCAGGGAGAGTCCACACATCACCCCTGGCGCCTATTGCAATTCTTTTCCCGTCCGGTGAGAGGGATAGGGTGTTGATGAACTTGCCAGCATCTTTCATTTGGGAACGACCTGTAATAAAGTCACCGGCAATTCTGATGCTGAGTTTATCAGTGGTAAGTGTTTTAAAACTATAGGTGTATAGGTATCCTCCATTTTCGAAAATGATGTCGTTGTCTCCCAGGGAGGGAAACTTGACATCGAACTCTTTAAAATCAGTTATTTTTTTTGTCTCTTTTGTTTTCAAATCATACGAATACAGGTTTGTTGGGCGTTCCCGTTCAGAAACGAAATATATCTTGTCGTCATGCCACATGGGAAACATATCCTGGAAAATATTGTTTGTGAGCTGTTCGGTTTGTTTGGTTTTGAAGTCATATGTCCAAATTTCATCCGCCATTCCTCCCTTGTAGTATTTCCAGGTACGGAATTCACGAAACACCCGGTTGTATGCCAGCTTTGAATTGTCAGGGGAATAGGAGCAGAATCCGCCGCAGGGCAGGGGTAACTCCTGGGGCAACCCGCCATTTACGTTGGCAAGGAAAAGCTGGCCTTTAAAATCATTGAAAGTCTGTTTTCTTGAGCGGAATACGATGTTATCATTATCTTTCCATGACATTACGATGTTGTTTGGCCCCATCCTGTCAGAAATGTCATCCCGACCAAGTGTGGCAGTATAGGTCAGGCGTTTGGGTACGCCGCCTTCCGCAGGAATAAGGTAAACCTCTGTGTTACCATCATACTGACCTGTGAAGGCGATCTGTTTGCCGTCGGGCGAAAAACGGGCAAACATCTCATACCCGTTTTCATCGCTGGTAATTTTTCTGGCCAATCCGCCTGTTTTGTCAATAGTATAAAGGTCTCCGGCATAAGTAAATACAACCTGGTTTCCATGAATTGTCGGAAATCTCAGCAATCTTGCCTCCTCTTGTGCAGCCAGGATTCCAAGGAAACATAAACAGGTCAGTAACATCGTAATCTTTTTCATCTGGTGGTAATTTGGAAAAGGAGTTGCTAAACAACAAAAATATACAGAAAATCATTACATTTTCCAACAATTCGATGATTCAGGTGAATTACTTGATGACGGGCCTGTTCCGATCCGGTTAAAATTGTCACTATCTTTACAACCACAGAATTGAAGGAAGAAGCCCTGCTTCAGAAAATGAATCAGAAACCGTTGAATTTCAATATGATAAAATAGCAATAATCAATAATAGAGCCTGCCATGAAAAACCGATTAATGCAATCCCTGACCTTTGGATTTATATCCATCCTCCTTATCATTTCATGTTCCAAGAAAAGTGATGACCCTTCCAACCCCGTGAATTCCACTCCTGTATTGACCACAGATCTTGTTTCAATGGTTAAGACTACCTCGGCGGTTGTCACAGGAACGATATCTTCTGATGGAGGAGCTGAAGTTACCCTGCGGGGTGCCTGCTGGAGCAGGAGTGCCGATCCGATGGCATCAGGTTTCCACACTGTTGAGGGAACCGGAACGGGTACCTTTTACACAACCATAAATGGCCTCGACACCAACACGCTCTATTATGTAAGGGCTTATGCCACAAACAGCAAGGGGACTGCCTATGGAAATACCATTTCATTTACAACAGCAAAGGAGGTTCATTATGGGTCGGTGAAGGATGTTGATGGTTTTAACTATTCAGTGATCAAGATTGGTGATCTGTACTGGCTTAAACAAAATTTAAGGGTGACTCATTACCGCAATGGCGATGCAATTCCAAGGGTGACTGCGGATAATTCATGGAAAGTTCTGGCCACCGGCGCATATTGCATCTACAATAATCTGCAGGGCAATGATTCCATTTACGGAAATCTTTATAACTGGCATGCCCAGGGCGACAGTCGTGGTTTATGCCCTTCTGGATGGCGTGTTCCGTCGGACGATGACTGGAACAAATTGGGGAATTTTCTTGGTGGTGCAATGGTTGCAGGCGGATCCATGAAATCAACCGGAACCATAGAACAAACTACCGGGTTGTGGTTTACACCGAACACGGGTGCTACCGATTCCAGTCGATTTTCAGGTCTGCCGGGAGGTTACCGCATCAACTACGGCACCTACTATTCGATGGGCAATGTTGGCTATTTCTGGTCATCTTCTGATACCGCCACTGTCAATGCCTGGAATTACATTCTGGATGCCAACAACAGTGCGCTTACCAGGATTTTCAACCTGAAAACCAACGGCTTCTCGGTGCGATGTTGCAAAAATTGAGTGTGATAATCACCCGGGGCTGAGCTAGAATTCTATCTTGTAACTGATAAATGGCAGGATTCCCATTCCTGTCACAGGTTCCGTACACTGCTTAAAACCGTTGTAAACATACCCGATCACGGGTTTCTGATTCAGCAGGTTTTTTACCTGGACAGCCCATATGCCTGAGAATTTTTTGTGATTGGTACGATAGGTGATCGTCAGATCAACATAATAGAAGTCAGGCAACCTGGTTTCATAGGCCTTTGATTGATCTAAAACTTCGGTATGCTGCACCTTTGATTGTTCCAGGTCGATGGGTACATAATACTGTCCCCCGGTGACACTCGATTTCAGATTAACCCCCAGGATGTTTTTCTTACGGATCGTCCACTCTTTGCCCGCCAGGACATTGATGACGTAGTTTGAATTATAGCGCGTGTTCCTTTCAATGCCATCCCCGCCTTTATATTTTGAATCGAACAGCGAGACAGTGGCCAGGAAATAGTACTGATGGGATAGAAATTTCTCGAATGTCAGATCAATCCCAATGTTTTTTCCAGTGCCCTCATTCTCCAGTTTGTCGCTGGAATACCCGCCATCACTATTGATCAGCGAGTAATAGTTCCCCGCCATGACAGGAATATCGTACAGGAACTGATAATAGGCTTCGGCTTTCAGGCGGAGGACCGGGTTGACTAAAAAGTCATAACCCAGCACGAAGTGATGTGCCTTGCTGAAATCAAGCTGCCTGTTAGGCTGAACCATTTCCCCTGGTGTGATTTGATGTTCGGCCAGGTAAAGACCAACATCTTCTATCTGCGAATGCATTCCGTATCCTAAACTCAATGAATGACGGGTCGTTACCTGCCATTTGAATCCAAGCCGGGGTTCTGCTGCAAAGTGCCTGTTGAGCAGGAAATACTGCAGGTGAAGCCCGGTTTCAAGGGTTATTTTATCGGAGAGATCGAACTTTGATTCGGTAAATGCCTGCACAATATCGGTATTGCCCTTGCCCTGCTCCACCTGTGCAAAAGTGCCGTTAAATGGATTTCTTGACCGGAAGTCGATGTTGTAGAACATATTGCTGTAGGTGAACCCGGTGCGGTTAGTATGCCGTTTACCGAACTTGGTATTGATGGCCATGCCTCCTCCGAAACGATAAACCTGGTGAACAATGTAATCCTGTGGAACAAGGGTGTAAGAAGTCGTCATGTAATCGAATTGCGAATGGATGTCGCTGTATGTTGCCGACAACCATGTTTTAAGTAAGGATTTTTTGGTAACATTGATCTGGTGAATGAGTCCGATAGCTCCCATATTGTTGTTCAGCATCGATTTTGTCTGATCGTCAAGGGTTTTCCACTGGGTGGTGTCATGCCCGGGAGTAGCCTGTGAACGGGAGATTCCTCCGATTCCGACCAGCGAAAATGTTCCTGCTTTCCTGGTTGGGAAGTTGAGTTTGAATGAAAGATCATGGTATTGAGGAATCTTGTTTTTCATAGCTGGATCGATCAGCTGCATGAATGCCAGGATGGAATATCGGTAGTTAAAGAGATAGGAAGCCTGGCTTTTTTTACTGAACGGTCCTTCGGCGGCAAGATCAAGTCCCTGGATTCCGGCCTGGAGTGCAAATTCATGACGATTGCTGTTCCCATTCCTGAATCGCATGTCGAAAACACCTGATAAAGCATTGCCAAACTGGGCGGGAAATGCAGCGGTATAGAAATCACTGTTGTTGAGAACCTGGCTGCTGAGCATAGTGATTCCGCCACCTGAAGCGCCAATATATGCAAAATGATTCGGGTTGGGAATGTCGATGCCGTCAACGCGCCACAACAACCCCTTGGGTGAGTTTCCCCTGATCACAATTTCGTTGGATGCAGCATCTGCACTGGCTGCGACTCCTGCAAAGTTTGAAACTGCCCGCATGGGGTCGTCAGCCGAGCCGGCGTAACGGCGGCTCTCTTCAACCGAGAGTGACCTTGCACTGATCATGGCCATGGAGTTGACTGGTTTGTCCTTTTCTGTCGTGGCCTTAATTTCAACTTCACCGGCCTGAACCACCTCTTCCTCCAATTCCAGGGATAAAAAGACCTCTTTCCCTGAACTGATCAGCACTTCAGGCCTGATCACCGTTTTGTATCCCATGTAGGAAATCTTGAATGAATGTCGTCCAACTGGTACTTTATTCAGGATGAAATTGCCCTCTGCATCGGAAATGGCTCCGATCAGTGGATTTGAGTTCAGAATTATGACATTGGCGCCGGGCAAACCTGATTTTGAATCAAGGTCTGTTACCTTACCACGCACAGTCTGTGTGGGTGTTTGTGCCGGCAACGTGATGGTAAAAAGGGTTATGATGATCAGGATGAGGTATCTTCTCATTTTTTTTATTTTTGGTGAATCCTATTGAGAATTAACGTTATATACCTTGTTTTGCAGGTTTTTTATCTAAAGGTGTTTAACACTTCCGGAACCTGAAATATGCGTGTTGATGGCCGGTGTACCGTAATACCAAACATTCCCGCTTCCCGAAATGGTTGCATCGAGCTGACTGGTTACCTTCACATAGGTAGTTCCCGAACCGCTCGTTCTTGTATAGGCAGATTCGGCCCCGATACCACGAAGGTCGATGGTTCCGCTGCCACTGATGTTCAGATCTTCATTGGTAATAGTCCCGGACGATACTGTGATACTGCCTGATCCGCTGATGGATGAGCTAATATGTCTTGCGGTCAGCATTGCGATGTTGATGCTACCGCTGCCGCTGATGGTGGTTGATAATTCATCCAGGTTCCATGGTGAATCACTGTAAATGTCGCCTGAACCGCTTACGTCAAGTCCGACCAAGTCGGGAGCTGAAATATATACGGTAACGGGGTCATGACTTCCCAGGATCACGCCTTTTTTTAACTTCACAACCAGCTGGTTACCTTCAACCTGGGTGACCACTTCCCTGAGAACATTCTCCTGGCCACTGACCCTGAGGCTGTAGGTTGCATCCTGTGTAAAGTAAATAGTTGCCGACATGTCCAGGCCTATTTTGGTAAATGTTCCGGAACTGCGTGTTTCTGTGATAACTTCACCTTTCCCTTTTATTTTTTCACAGGAGGTGAAGAGTGTGACAGTCAGAAGCGCCATGATGGCGATAAAAATCATTTTTGTTTTCATAATAGTTATTGGTTTGAAATTGTGATTATTGAATTGGGTAACTTTTTTAAGAAAATTTTGGACTAAATAACCGGGGAATTCGCTTACAACCTGATTCCTGCTGATATTCCCGGGTACATTTTAACATTGATATGATCATCATAGGTTTCATCAAATACCGACCAGGGGGCTATGTGCCTTACAACCTTATCGCCATATTCATCTGTAATGTCTGAAACGGTGGCATTCCAGGATAATCCGGCAAATATGGAAAAGTGATTCGCAAATTTCCATGAAGCGGTAAGGTTGATTTTATTCAGCAGGTTGAGCTGGTTGGTGAACCACTCTCCTTCGTTTACCTGGTAGGATATCACGTCAATGGAGATTCCTGCTTTTTTGCCAACAGGGATGAAACTGCCCACCCCATATCCCCAGGCGAACAGGGAGAGTCCGTCACGGCTCCCTCCGCCAACAGAGAGAATGTTATAGAACTGCCGTGTTCCGGTTTTAAAACTCATCACGCCATAGAGCGTTTCGGTAGCGCCAATTTCCAAAGCAGAATAGCCATTCTTTACGAAACTGAGAAACCCGATGGGAACTCCCTTTTCGAGGGAGTCTGTATAGTTGATGAAACCGATCTGGACACCATTAAGTTTCCCGGCATAGTTGAAAAAACCTGCAACCTGTGCCCCGGAACACTTTTGTGCAACCACATTGATAAATCCGGCTACCTGCGATCCCTTATTGCTGCCGGAAACAATATTTGAGAAACCGCTTAACTGGGTGACTCTTGTACCTGGAGCAAAGTTGAGCAGGCCGCCAAGCTGTAATCCCGAGGATGTGTCGGCATTGATGTTTAAAAGTCCTGAAGTTTGGAAACCTTTTACTCTGCCGGCATTGATATTGATAAGTCCTGCAAACTGTGCGCCATTGACCTTGCCCGACACGATGTTAAACAAGCCGGAGAACTGGGCTCCACGGAGATCATTTTTTAACACACTCCCAAGTCCTGAAAATTCAACACCCCGGATGCCCCCGGCATAACCTGCAAGGAAGTTGACGGAAAATTTGTTTATTCTATTCCAGGAATCGAGACCATTGCTGCTGAGTGGTGTTATTAACCCGATTTGAAAGGTGCGGGTTTTCATGGTTGCTGAATCTTGCGCATCCAGGCGGAGCGATGCAATGAATAGCATGGCGATTGCAGTAACGGCAATCATTTTTGTCTTTCGTATCATCAGTTAAAGTGTTTGTTTTATCTGATGACAATTAAAAGACGGGGGACCCCTATCGGAAGAGAAAAAAATCTAAAAAAATCAGAATCTTACGCCCAATACGCCGCCAATCCACATCTGGATCGAGGCGTTTTCGGTGGATTTAAAATAGAAGTCATAGGTGGAGAGGCCCCTGGCAGTAGCGCTGGGTTTGCCTTTGGAAAAGACGAAGCAATTGTAGGCGGGTCCGGCAAACATGGCAAAGTGTTTGGCGAACCGGTATTCCAGGGAAGGGTTGAATTTTAAGAGCAAGCCATGATATATGGTGTCGGCCGGATGGTACACGAACCCTGCTGAGGCGTCGATGCTCGCCGATAGCCGCCTGTTTAGCGTGAAAATAGTCCCAATACCATAGGAGCCCTGCAGTTTATAACTGCTGCCAATGCCAAACTGGACAAAATTGTAGAATGTCCTGGTCCCGGTTTTAAATGACAAGTTACCATAAAAAATTTCGTTTCCGGATAGTTCAAACAGGTGATAACCCTTTTGTACGTAACTGAAAAGCCCGATCGGTACACCTCTTTCAACCGTGTTGGCAATGTTGATGATTCCGAGCTGAACGCCGTTGAGTATGGTTGCATAGTTTACCAAACCGGCAAGCTGCAAACCGCTGTTGTGCCTTCGGGCGATATTGATCAGTCCAGCTACCTGCACCCCGTCAATATTTCTGCCATAATTTGCCAGACCTGCAATCTGCGTCCTTTTTACATCATAGAAAGTGAGGTTGAGCAATCCTGAAATCTGCCAGCCATCGCAATTGTGCGTGACGATATTGGTAAGTCCGGCGATTTGTATGCCCTTGATCCTTCCGGGCACAATGTTGGCAAGACCGGCAACCTGTATACCGCGGAGGGTATCCGGAACATAATTGAAGAGCCCTCCGAATTGTACTCCGTCGACTTTTTTCAAGTCAATATTGAACAATCCTCCAACCTGCCATCCTTTTCCATCTCCACCTACAATATTACCAAGGCCCCCGATTTGTAGCCCGTTGATGGAATTTTTAGTGATATTCAGCAAACCCCCAACCTCAACACCGTTCAATCCACCGGTGTATCCTGCCAGCAGGTTCAGTGAAATTTTATTCGTGACCGAACCGGTGATCTTCCAGTTGGTGCCCACATAGGGAAGTACGGAAGCCTGGAACATCCTGGGAGACCTGACTTCCAGGTTTTGCGAATTTACCATTGTTTCGTGCGGGACAAGCCACCTGACAAGTTGCATGCTGTCGGTGCCAGCTCTGGAAACGGATCCTTTTATAATGTCCATTCTCGACAGGCTCTCCCCAGATGAGCGGAGCAGGATGTCCAGCTTAATTTCCCTGACTTGCTTTGGGAAGATAACGGTATCAACAAAACCGGTTTTGCAGTAGGCAAGGCCTTTGATGTTCCTTCCCGAAGGGATAACCAGTTTGTAATGGCCATTTGTATTTGAGATGGCTGACTTTTTACTGGCAATTTCATAAATGGTGGCATCCCCGAGGGGGAACCGGGAAGATGCCTGTAGGATGGTCCCGGTGATCACAATTTCAGGCAATGATCTTTTTTTTGTTGCTGCAGATTTGTTACGTATCAGGATTACATGGTTCCCGACTTCCCTGGGAGATACCTCATTGCCAAGAATCTCCTTCAACAAACTGTTCACGGGGAGATCGTTGGCCTTCAGTTGAACTTTCCTGTCGTCCCTTATCTGGTCGGCATCATAGGAGAAACGGAAATGACCTGCTTTGCCGATCTCGCGCAGGGCTACTTCGAGGCTGCAATTCGGAATGTCGAGTGTGACTTTCCGGTGAAGAAATTTTGTTTGGGCAAAAAGGTTGGTGCTGCCGGCAGCAACCAGGAGGAAAAGGAACAAGCGTCTAATTGTTCTCATTGGTACAGCCATGCCCGGTTAAATGATACTTACTGCCACTGCCCTCCAGCATCAGGTTGAAGGACTCAGAGATGACCTTCAGAATTCTTTCAGCTGGTTCATCCGTAAATGATGCAGTGAGTTTGCAATTCATGATTTCAGATTCGCTGACACTGACCTCAACTCCATAATATTTGTTAAGCAGAGAGAAGACCTCCGACAGGGGAGTTCGCCTGAAATCGAGGGTATTATTTGCCCAGTAGTGTGTGTCGGCAGAAGGTTCTGTTATCCTCTCCGGTCTCTGTTGACCCTTTCTCAGGATGCCGCTTTCCCCTGCTTCAAGGACGATCGAAACAGTGTCACCCGACCGTTTATCGATGGTGAAAAACATGACGTGACCTTCACTCACATTCACTGAAACTGCTCCGTCATGAACATTTTTGACACTGAAGGATGTTCCCAGGACCTTCACTGATGCCTCGCCGGCCTTAACGATAAACGGATGGGCTTTATCATGGTGAACTTCAAAAAATGCCTCACCGGTAAGGGATACATCACGGTTCTCCATTCCAAATTCCATGGGATAGAGAAGTTTTGAGTTTTTGTTCAGGGTCACCCGTGACCCGTCTGGCAGTGTGTTATGAACGATCTCCTGTTTGCTTGCCAATTCAACTTGATTCACCGGCGGATTGACCAGCCTGAAAATAATGTATGAACCAATAATCAGGAAAAGGAGTGCTGCAATACCCGCAAGATAATGGTACATTGTGAGCGGGCGTACCTTCGTAGCTTTGTACGACGAATGGTCAGTTGCTGCCACGACATCAATCCGGTTCGACATTCGTTGCCAGGCAGCCTCCACATCAACCACCACGGGAACAGGCGATAATTTGCCTGACTCCACCCACAACGATTCCAGCTGGTCGAGTTGTTCACTGTTCCGGCTATCTGCCAGTAACCATTCCTGAATCTGAGCGCTTAATTTCTCATCCGCCTTTCCAAGCAAGTACTGAAGCAGTAAATATTCGTCGATATTTTCCTGGTTTTGATTCATGTTATACTATCTTGACAACCCTGAAGTCATTTACCCCCATCCTCAATTCATAAAATCCCTCTCAAACCCGTCCACCCGTCCACCCGTCCACTTGTCCACTTGTCCACTTGTCCACTTGTCCGCCCGTCCGCCCGTACGCCCGTCCGCCCGTCAACTTTTAAAAATCTCCCACGCAAACAATACAATCCAGGGCAGGTAGTCGGCCAGTTCAATCCGTAGCGTTTTAAGCGCATTTCCCATTTGGTTCTCGACCGTTTTCACCGAAATGCCAAGTGCCTGGGATATCTGGTTGTAGGTGAGGCCGTCGTACCTGCTCATAATGAAGATCTTGCGCCTTTCAACGGGCAAGTTGTCGATGGCTGTCCTGATCTTCTGCTCAAGTTCCGAAGCAATCACCTCATCCTCCTGCGAACGCTGGCTTTCAGTGGGCTGGTTTTTCTGGTATGACCGGTAATCCTCCCGAACGTTGAGATGTTTCAGAACATTCATGCATCCGTTACGGACCGCCCGGAAGAGGTATGATTTTACCGAAGAATCGATGGTGAGGGTTTCGCGACCTGTCCAAATCTTCAACATGACCTCCTGAACAACCTCTTCTGAAGCATCCAGATCGTGCAGAAATCCGTTTGCATACGAACACAACATGCTGTAATTGGCCTTGAATAGTGCCTCGAAGTCAGCCCTGGTCCTTACCGGATATCGTTTTTCAGAGATGGTTGCTGTTTCCAAACGTTTCATGTTTCTTCAGGTGCAAACCTACAAAAATGATTGCATAAAAATGCAGTGAGAAGAACAGGTAATGCTGGCACCGATTTGCAATAATATCGTAACTTTGCCCAATAAAATATCCAACCATGCCCATTGATATAATTTTTGACGGTAATAAAAAGGTGAATGCAGTAATTGACGGTTTTACGTTGAAAACTGATCAGACAATCCAATCGGGCGGAGACAATTCTGCTCCGACACCTTTCAACATGTTTTTAGCTTCCCTTGGAACCTGTGCCGGGATTTATGTTAAAAGTTTTTGTGAACAGCGCGGTATAGATACGTCCGAAATCCGTTTAAACATGGATTATGTTTATGACCAGGGACAAAAGATGATTGTAAAGTTCATCCTGCTGATTCATGTTCCGGCAAGCTTTCCTGAGCAATATGAAGCAGCCGTTATCAAAACAGCCTCCCTGTGTGCCGTAAAAAGGCATCTGAACCCGGCCATTGAAAATGAAATCAGCATTATCCGTGCATCGTCGTAAATTCGCGGCATGCCGCGTCTCTGCGGCCATCCAATCAGACGTGGCATGGCCATGTATAGATGCGGCATGCTATTTTTGTACAGACGTGGCATGCTATTTTTGTACAGACGCGGCATGCCGCGTCTCTACGGCAATTAATTATAATCCTATCAATCACACGCAACCCCTAACCTAACGATATCATGAAACACAAACCATCCGGATTTAACTCCACACTTGTTCACGGCACCGGCCAGAAAGACGCTTTGGGTAGCGTAATCACACCGATTTACCAGACTTCTACTTTCGCTTTTAAAAGTGCTGATGACGGTGCAGCCTGTTTTGCAGGCGAAAGTGATGGCTATATTTATACCCGTATCGGAAATCCCACCGTTCGCGACCTTGAAAAAACCATAGCGGCACTGGAACATGGCTATGATGGCATCGGATGTTCATCAGGGATGGGAGCAGTTTCAACGGTTTACATGGCCTATCTTGGGGCTGGAAAACACATTCTCAGCCACAATGCAGTTTACGGACCTGCCCGTGGCATTATTGAGGGAACGTTTGCCAAATTCGGCGTGGAGTCTACCTATGTTGATACCACTGATCTTGAACAGGTTAAGGCCGCCATCAGGCCAAATACGGCGCTGATCTACCTGGAGACACCTGCCAATCCCACTATCGGGATTTCAGATATCCCGGCCATATGCGAAATTGCACATGCACTGAACATACCAGTTTGTGTTGACAACACCTTCTGCAGCCCTTATCTTCAAACGCCCCTTGATCTCGGAGCTGATATCGTGCTCCATTCGCTTACGAAATTTCTCAACGGCCATGCGGATATTGTTGGCGGAATCATTGTAACCAAAACGGAGGCCGATTATAAAAAAGTACGTCCTGTCATGGTAACCATGGGATGCAATATGGATCCGCACCAGGCATTCCTTACCCGCCGTGGCTTGAAAACACTTGGCATCCGTATCGACCGTGCACAGGAAAATTCAATGAAAGTGGCGCTCTTCCTTGAAGCGCACCCAAAGGTGGAGTGGATCATATATCCGGGATTGAAGTCACATCCCCAGTATGAACTTGGAACCAAACTCATGCGGGGCCCTGGGGCTATGATGAGTTTCGGACTAAAGGGCGGACTGAAGGCAGGAAAAACGCTCATGGATAATGTTCAGCTATGCGTGCTCGCCGTATCCCTTGGAGGAATTGAAACACTGATTCAGCATCCTGCTTCGATGACTCACAGCAAGTTATCTGCTGCCGCCAAAAAGGAGGGCGGAATTTCCGATGAACTCGTACGCCTTTCGATTGGTATCGAAGAGGTTGACGATATCATTGCTGATCTGAGCCAGGCATTGGAGCAGATTTAAAGAGGGAAGTCCCATGGATTGAAAACATCAGAACGTTTACTGAACAATTGACCTGATCCAGTGATAAAAACTCAATGATACCTTCAATCCCCAAGCGGTTATTCCTTGTTTTCAGTATTCTTTTTTCCTCATTATTCACCTGTAATGCAGTTTCAGCACAGCGTGTTGCATTGGTGTTAAGCGGTGGCGCCGCCAAAGGAGGGGCGCATATCGGGGTACTTCGTGCACTTGAGGAAAATCACATTCCGATAAGTTTCATTGTTGGAACTTCGATCGGGGCGGTAGTCGGAGGGATGTATGCTTCTGGTTACACTCCTGATGAGATTGAGAAACTTATGAGTTCGGAAGAGTTTCAGCGCTGGGCATCCGGAATTATGGACAACAGGTATGTTTTCTATTACCGGAAGGAGGATCCGAATGCATCCTGGATTACCACCAGTTTCGATTTTACAAAGAAAATCACCTCCATACTCCCGGCCCAGCTGATTAAAACCTATGATATCGATTTTCAGATCATGCAGATGCTGTCGCAGGCCAATGCGGTTGCCGGGAATGACTTCAACAAACTCATGGTGCCTTTTCGGTGTGTCGTGGCCGATATCGATACCACCTCGCAGATGGTGCTTAGCAAAGGAGACCTCAGCACGGCTGTTAGAGGATCGATGAGCCTGCCATTGGTATTTTCACCGGTTATCATCAACAAGAAGCTTGTTTATGATGGAGGAATGTATAACAATTTCCCATGTGATGTGGCGGTAAGGGATTTTCAACCCGATGTGATTATAGGAAGTCGTGTGGCGCAACGTTATCAGAACCCCGACCGCGATGACATGGTATCGCAGTTGCTCACCATGCTAATGGAGAGGCAAAGTGATACCATCGTTTATCCGAATTCAGTGATGATTGTGCCAAATGTTCCTGCGATCAACCTGCTCGATTTCTCGAAAACCTCAATTTTAGCCGATAGCGGTTATTCTGCCACGATCAGGAGAATACCGGATATACGGAAACTGGTCAAGGATACCATGACGGCAGTCACCCTGCAGCAGAGAAGAATGGGTTTTAACAAAAGTAAACCAATGCTTCTGGTCGACTCCATTCACATTTTCGGGGTCAATAAGGCACAGTCAACTTATGTTAGTTACCTGTTTAAGCATGGTAAAAAAACGATCAGCATGGATGAACTCCGCATTCAATACTTCCGGTTCATCGATGAGGGGTTTGTTAAGAGCATATTCCCTGTGATGCGGTTCAATCAGAAAACCGGTTTCTTCGACCTTTACATTGATGTGAAGAAATCAAATAAATTCGGCGCTCAGTTTGGTGGAAATTTCTCGCTGGGAAACAACAGTGAAGCGTTTTTAGAACTGCAATACAAGTATTTGTGGACCAATGCACTCCGCTTCTTTACCAACGGTTATTTTGGCAAGGTTTACAGCTCGGCAAAGATGGGGGGGAGGATCGATTTTAATTCAAAAGTCCCGCTGTTTATCGAAGCAAATTATACCTATAACCACTTCAACTATTTCAGGAATGCCAGTTTCTTCTTTGATGATAAAACACCCAATTATGTTATTGAGAGTGAGTATTTTGGCGACATGAAAATTGGAATTCCGGTTACCAACACTGGGAAGCTGACCCTGGGTGGAGTATATGCGCATACTGCTGATAAATATTACCAGGATAACGTCTTTTCAAGGACAGATACCGCGGATCAGACATTGTTTAATTTTTTCTCCCCGACGGTTTGTTTCGATCTCAACAGCCTCAACCGTAAACAGTTTTCAAATGCAGGAGTTCGGTTAAAACTCTCCATCTCCTATGTCAACGGAGAGGAGGAGATGTTGCCCGGTTCAACGGCTATCAGCAAAAAACCTGTTACCGCCTACCATGACTGGTTCAAAGTTCACTTGCTCTACGATAATTATTTTGAATCATGGGGGCCCCTGAAATTAGGCTTGTATGCCGAAGGGGTGTTGTCCAATCAGCCGCTGTTTTCGAATTACACCTCCAGCGTACTTTATGCCCCTGCATTTCAGCCAATACCGGAATCCCAGGCATATTTCCTCGTTCCTTTCAGGTCGACAAATTATGCTGCAGCCGGGTTGAAAATGGTGTTAAAAGTATATAAAAAGGTTGAATACAGGCTTGAGGGCTATGTTTTTCAGCCTTACCGGGAGATCCTTGAGAATCCAACTGATTTTACAGCCTATTACGGGCCAAAGTTTTCCGACCGCTCCTATATAGCCTCAACATCCATTGTATACCATAGTCCGCTTGGGCCCATCAGCATCAGTTTAAACTATTACGATAAGATGCCCGACCTGTTTACCATCAACTTTAATTTCGGGTATATCATCTTCAATAAAAGGGCAATGCCTTAAATTGCGCGCGTTTGGAAATAATTTGTATTTTTGCTGTCTTAACGTTTCAAATCAACCGGCAATTGTCGGACACTATTCATTGTAATATTAAACGGATATTAACTTCGAATGAAAAATTCTAACGACACCCCCCAGAATCCTGAGTCGGAAAATACAACCGGACAGGAGGAGATTGCTGCCAATGTAACCAGTACAGAGGATAACAACGAAATTGCGCTCCCAACTGATTCAGATCAGATTCAAGAAATCAATCCTACAAAGGAAGTTGTCACCCTCCCCGGCGATTCCATTGGGGCATCTGATAACGAACCTTTTAATGAACCTGCTGAAAAAACCGTTGACGAAACCGTAGAAGTAACAACTGACGAAACGGTTGCTGAACCTATAAAGGAACTTTCAGAGGAAACAGTTGCAGAACCTGTTGCGGAAATTATTGAAGAAACAGTTATCGCTGAGCCTGTTGCTGAAGAAGTACAACCGGTTATTGAAGCAATTTCTGAAGAACATCATGAAGAGCATGCGGAGATACTCATGGCAGTTCTTCCTGAGGATCATCTTGATGAACACCTCGATGAGGTTACAGAAGCAAATGTTGCCCATGTCATCATGGAGGCTGATGTCAATTATGAAGGCCTTTCCCGGGCCGAATTGCTGGAAATGCTTGAAAAGGCAGTCGCTGAGGTTGACTTCAATGCGGTAAAAACACAGATAGCCCTCATTAAGTTCGCTTTCCAGAAAAAGAAAAAAGAGGAGAACCTTCTGAAGTATGAAGAAGTAAGCGAAGAAGGGGTTGCAAAGGAAGAGCTCACCCCCGAGCAGGATGAACTCGATGTGAAATTCACTGAATTAATTGCCATATACCGGGCCAGCAAAGCCCGCCATTCAGAGGAGCAGGAAAAGATCAAGCAGGACAACCTGAAGAAGAAGTTCCAGATCCTCGACGGATTGCGTGTACTCATCAGTTCTGAAGAGACACTGAAAAAAACGTACGATGAGTTTAAACTGCTCCAGGAGCGTTGGAAAGAAATTGGAATGGTACCTCGTACCGAGATCAACAATCTCTGGCAGAATTACCATTTCCTCGTGGAGAAGTTCTTTGAAAAGGTTAAGTTGAACAAGGAACTTAAAGATCTTGACCTCCGTAAGAACATGGAGGCGAAAATAGCGCTCTGTGAGAAAACGGAAGAGTTACTCCTGGAAACGTCTGTTATCAAGTCGTTCAGAAAACTTCAGAAATACCATGAAGAGTGGAAGGATCTCGGCCCTGTTCCTTCCGATAAGAAGGAGGAGATTTGGGAACGGTTTAAAAATGCGACCGATAAAATCAATGATCGTCGCCGCGAGCACTATTCATTGATTGAAGAGGATCAGAATAAAAACCAGGAGACAAAAAACGCGCTTTGTGAACAGTGTGAAATCGTTGCCGGGTTACCCAATGAATCGATCAAGGATTGGCAGGAAAATACCAATAAAATCAATGACTTACTGAAAATCTGGAAAAATATCGGCCCGGTTCCGCAGAAAGTGAACGTTGAAATCTGGACCCGTTTCAAAACAAGCCTGGATGGCTTCTTTGCCAACAAAAAGGAGTATTTCGACAAACTGAAGGAGCAGCAAATGCACAATTACAACCTTAAAGTTGAATTGTGTATGCAAGCTGAGGCACTGAATACCAGCACTGACTGGAAAACCACTACCAACGAACTGATCCGCTTACAGGGTGAATGGAAGAAAATCGGCCCGGTGCCTAAAAAACATTCCGATAAAATCTGGAAACGGTTCCGTTCTGCCTGTGATGAGTTTTTCAATGCAAAACAAGCCTACTTCTCAAATGTTCAGGCCAGCGAAGGTGAAAACCTCACCAAAAAACTCACCCTGATGACCAGTTTAAAGGAGCATCAGTTCGGCGATGATAAGAGCGCCAACCTGGAAGTCCTGAAGAATTTCCAGCGTGAATGGACGGAGATCGGCCATGTTCCCATGAAAGAGAAGGATAAACTTCACAACGAATTCAGGGCGCTGGTGAATGAACATCTTGATAAACTGAAAATCAGTGAAGTGGAGATGAGTACAGTCAGTTTCCAGGCGAAGTTCGACCACCTCAAGAATGATCCGAATGCACGCAGGGTGATCGGTAAGGAACGTGAATTCCTTGCCACGAAAATCACCAAGATGAAGGAAGAAATTACATTGTGGGAAAACAACATCGGTTTCTTTGCCAAGTCAAAAAGTGCATTGATCGTCAAAGAGGAATTTGAAAGTAAGATCAACAAGGCGAAAAGCGAACTAAAAGTGCTCGAGGCCAAGATGAAGATACTCAAACAACAAGGCGCATAATAATTTTCGGATTTCGGATCACGAATTACGAATTATGTCTGGCAATTCTATTGGTAAGGCGTTAGTCCTTACAACTTTCGGCGAGTCACATGGAGTTGCAGTAGGGGGAGTTCTTGATGGATTCCCCGCCAATCTTGTAATAGACCTTGACTTTATTCAGAACGAACTCAACCGGCGTAAAACCGGTTTGGAATCGTATGCCTCTTCACGGAAGGAGGATGATAAAATTTTGATTCTTTCTGGTCTGTATGAAGGAAGATCAACCGGTGCTCCTATCGCTTTCCTGGTTTACAACCATGATCATAAACCCGCCGATTATGACCACCTGAAAGATGCATTCCGTCCTTCCCATGCCGATTTCACGTGGCAGCAGAAGTATGGCATACGCGATCCGCGGGGCGGGGGAAGAGCCTCAGCAAGGGAAACAATTTCCCGCGTGGCTGGAGGTGCTCTTGCAAAACTGTTCCTCCAAACCAGGGGTATCCAGGTTAATGCTTCGATCTCCCAAATCGGAACCTTTGTGATCAATGAACCTGTTGCTAAGATCATCGACCCGGAGATACTTTCCTATCTTGACCAACTGAAAACTGCTGGAGACACCACAGGCGGAGTGGTTTCCTGCATAATCACGGGTGTCCCTGCCGGACTGGGAGAACCTGTTTTTGATAAACTGCAGGCTGACCTGGCAAAGGCGATGCTGAGCATCAATGCTGTGAAGGGTTTTGATTATGGCTCAGGGTTCACAAGCGCCTCCATGAAAGGATCTGATCATAATGATATCTTTGTTAGCAAGGATAATAATATCAGGACCTTAACCAATAATTCAGGTGGTATCCAGGGTGGTATTTCAAACGGGGAAGACATCTCTTTTCGTGTGGCATTCAAGCCGGTTTCCACCCTGATGATGGATCAGGAAACCGTTAATTCAGTCGGGGAAACGACGGTTCTCCATGGGAAAGGCCGCCATGATGTTTGTGTGGTGCCACGCGCCCTGCCCATCGTTGAAGCAATGGCAGCCCTCGTCATGGCAGATCATCTGGTCAGAAATGGCGAAAGATATGTTGGATAATAGACGTTTGAAAAACTGTAATTATTTCGGTTCCTGTTGCGACAGGCAATGAAACGAGCCAAGGCCCCAGATGATCTCCACTGAATCTATGCCGACAATTTTCCGGTCGGGAAAACACTCCTCCAGCACACGCATTGCCTGGTCATCCTCTTTGCACTGAAAATTCGGAACGATCACGGTATGATTGGCAATATAAAAATTTGCATAGGATGCAGGTAACCGCTGATCGTCATAAACAACGGGTTTGGGCATGCAAATTTCTGCAATGTCAAGCTGCTTCCCATTGGTCAGACGGAAAGATTTTAACTGCCTCAGATTCTCCTTAAGAATTTTATGATTGGCATCTGAATTTCGTGGTTCTACCATGGTAACCACTGCATCCTCCCTGAAAAACCGTGAAATGTCGTCAATGTGCCCGTTGGTATCATCCCCATCAATCCCTTCATCCAGCCACAGAACCTGCTCAACCCCATAAAAATCGTGCAGGTACTCTTCAATTTCATGCTGAAACAAGCCTGGATTACGGTTTTCATGAAGAAGGCACTGGTTGGTAGTAAGCAGGGTTCCCTTGCCGTTGAAATCAACAGCACCACCTTCCATGACAATGCCCGGGTAGTAAACGGGTATGTTCAGATATTTCCCGATCAACCCTGGGATCTTTTCATCAAGATCGTGATCATATTTATTGCCCCATGCATTGTATTTCCAACTGACGATCACCTTTGGATCCTGTGATACCGGGTTGACCAGGAAGGCCGGACCGTGGTCGCGACACCATGCGTCGTTGGTGGGATGAATCAACAAGGTGATCTTTGACAGATCAACATCCAACAGTGTCAGCTCTTTCTGTACATGATCGCGCAGGGTTTCATTGCGGACATTGATGCAAACCTGTTCAACTTTCGAAAGTTCCCTGATGAACCGGTTGTAAAAAGGAAAAAT
The DNA here is from genome assembly GCA_049317265.1 of Bacteroidales bacterium. GTDB lineage: Bacteria > Bacteroidota > Bacteroidia > Bacteroidales > FEN-979 > CAIVAT01. The sequence continues at coordinate 27,434 of JBMOIP010000004.1, read as the reverse complement.
TCTGTCAAGTGTCCCCGGCCATGAATAGGAGTCGTCATGCGGATAGCTTAGCCACGTAGCCCGGTGTTCACTCCATTCAGCCGGAAATTTGTAGCCCAGTTCCCTGGGGGTTGGTTGCTTTTCGGTCATCTGTTATCTTTTATTCGTCCTTTAACTTCTGATCTATATACCTGTTTAAAATCGGATCATAACTGTCAATCCTTCTGTCTCTAAGGAAAGGCCAGTGGATTCTTGTTTCATTGGTTTTATCCAGGTCAAGTTCCTGAACGTGAATCTCTTCCTGGTTATGTGATGCCTGGAAGAGCAATACCCCAAAGGGATCGGAAATAAAGGAACCTCCCCAAAACTGCATCTGACGTTCGTTTCCTGTGCGGTTTACGGAAACAACATAAACCCCGTTGGCAATGGAATGGCTTCGCTGAATAGTCTGCCAGGCCTGGTATTGTTGCTGGTTTAGAAGTTCATCCTGTGATAATGCCCAGCCGATGGCGGTAGGGTAGAAGATAATCTGGGCGCCCATCAGGCTGGTAATTCGCGCTGCTTCCGGATACCACTGATCCCAGCAAATGAGGGTGCCGATGCGGGCATATTTGGTGTCAAAGACCTTGTACCCCGAATCCCCTGGTGTAAAGTAGAACTTTTCATAGTAACCGGGATCGTCTGGGATGTGATGTTTGCGATACTTTCCCAGGTATCTGCCGTCGGCGTCTATTACCGCAATGGTGTTGTGGTAAATACCCTCCGCCCTTTTTTCGAACAGTGAAGCAACAATGACAACATCAAGTTCGTGTGCAAGCTTAGAGAATCGTTCAGTAGTTGGCCCGGGAATGGCTTCTGCCAGGCTGAAGTAGTCATAGTTCTCCTCCCAGCAAAAATATTCGGAAGAGAAAAGTTCCTGAAGGCAAATGATCTGAGCGCCTTTTGCAGCGGCTTCCCTGATCCGTTCAGCCGATTTTTCGATATTGGCTTCCTTGCCGGTCCCGCAGGTCATCTGGATCAGCCCGGTTTTTACAGAATTTAAACCCATCGTATTTGTGATTTAGCAGGACGGTTATTGATTCAGGAAAAATTTCCTGGTAAAACACTTCCCGTCATGCAGGATTTCCAAAACATATATCCCTTTAGACAAACCTGAATATGGGATTTCAAACCGATCTCTCTTTACTGATCCGCCTTTTTGATTGCGAATCTCATTGCCAGTCATGCTGAACAGCTTGATTTCAGTGGCTTCAGGATTGATGAAATCACAAAAGATCATCAACCTGCTCGTTTCACGGTCATTGTACGTGGTAATTCCCGCTGCCGGATTGGTTTTGTCATACCCGACGGTATAATCTAGGTATAAATCATCTACATAGAGAATTGTTCCAACGGTCATGATTTCCTGTGCAGTGGAGATCGCTATGATGTTCATGGTATCGGGCGTATCAGGGCTGATATAGTTGATCCATGCAGAGAAGGGCGTCCAGTCGCTGATGGTATCCTTTGTTGAAAAAACACCCACTCCAACGGTATCAGTAACAGAACCGTTCCTCCGGGTAAGTCCGATGCCGATCACACAACTATCTCCACCTTTGGGAATATATTTATAAAAACCCTTCAGATGTGTGGGCATATCCAGCAGTGGAATTCCTCCCGAAACAATATAGGTGCCGGCAGTAAGGTCAATCGTCAGGTTTCCGCAGGTCATAAAACCAGGTACATCGAGTGGGGGAAGTGCCAGGTGTTTTGTTTCAAGTTTAGCCGAAAAACTGCCCGCTCCATGATGATCCGTACTTTTTGTAACCACCGAAATACCGAAGAAAGGTATGGCCATCAACTCATTATTGGGTGTATCCCACCCAGTGGGGTCGGTATAGGAGCCGAAATTGGTCCAGTTTTCAAAGCCGGGATTGGGAATCACTGTTTGGCCGGTGAGTGAGGTAACCGTGAGCAGAATTCCGGATATGATCAATAATTTAAACTTCATTATCAATGTTTTTGATGGTTCTTTTCCATGTAATTAGCGTTGAAATGGTCTTCTTTGGGCCTTCAGGCGACAAAGAAATGTAAAATTAGGACATTTCATTATACCTTTGACAAAATTATCCACATGTCTTGCTTCCGGAGCGGCCTCAATTCCTGGCACCTGTTTGTTATGATCCTTGTTCTTTCAACTTGTGCATACTCCCCGGCGCATTCCGAAAAATGCAAATTCCCGGCTTCAGGAATTGATAGGATAGAAGGTGATTCCTGCAAAATCAACCTCGATAAAAAAACAACAAAAGTATACCAGGAGGGAATAGACCTGCTTAAAAGGGGGAGTTATAACCTTGCCGGGCAGCAGATGCGCAATGTAATCAAAGAGGAGCCCCGTTGCGTTGATGCCTATTTTGTGCTGGGTCTTGTGAATTATAAGAAATCGGATAATAATTTCAAAGAGGCTGAAAAGAACTTCCTCAAGGTGATTGAATTATGCCCCGGATATGATATTTACGCCTATTATTACCTGGGTGAGATCTATTACGGGCAGGAGAAATTTGACCTTGTGGCAAAGTACCTGCCTCAGTTTCTCAAGGATGTTGACAAGATTAAAAGTGACAATGATTACAACCGGGCATCGGAATTGCTGAAGTATTCGGCCTTCTATGTCGATATGACGAACAAGCCGGTACCTTTCGAGCCAAAGGTTGTTGAAGGGATCTCAACCCCCATGAATGAATATCTTCCTATTCTCTCCCCCGATAACCAGATGGCTTTGTACACAAGAGAACTCAAGATAGATCCGGGGAAGAACAGCCTGGTCAAGGAGACAAGGACCAGGGAGAAGTTCCTGTTCAGCATGCGGAATGAGGAAGGGCGATTTGATACAGGTGAGGAGATGCCGGAACCATTCAATATCAGCGATAACGAGGGAGGAGCAACCCTCACCGCGGATAATAATACGTTATGCTATACGGTTTGCAAATTTGACAATGTGAAAAAATATCTCAACTGTGATATTTATATTTCGGAAAATATTGGTGGGGAGTGGAGCCCGATCAGAAGTCTAAGCGACAAGATAAATCTCCCGGCCTCCTGGGAATCACAGCCGTCCATCTCTGCTGACGGGCGTACGCTCTACTTTGTAAGTGACCGGACAGGTGGATTCGGTGGATATGATATCTACAAGACCATGAAAAATGAGACCGGAGAGTGGGGAACACCCATCAATCTTGGACCATCCGTCAATTCAAAAGGAAATGAAAAATCACCTTTCATCCACCCTGATGGAAAAACACTGTACTTTTCAACGGACGGTCTGATGGGATTGGGCGGCTATGATATCTTTTATGCAAAACTCGATGACAACGGAAGCTGGACGAAACCCCGAAACATCGGTTACCCGATCAACTCCCCGGAAGATGAAGTCGGACTGTTTGTGAGTACCGATGGAACCCAGGGATTTTTTGCCTCCAACAAGTACAGCGGGAAAGGCGGATGGGACCTCTACTCATTTGACCTTTACGATGCAGCACGACCTGAGCGGGTATTGTTCATCAAGGGAAATGTGAAATCCGAAATGTCGGCCGAACCCCTGAAAGCACACATTGAGTTGAAAAACCTTGAAACAAAGAAAATTTCCGAGATTCCGATGGATAGCTTAACCGGTAATTATGTTGCTGTCGCGCCATTTAGCAGCGATTATATTATGACAGTGAAGAAAGCCGATCATGTATACGAATCGAAGTATATCTCCAAAGTGGACAGCCTTTTTAAAATGCCGGCCAAAGTGGATATCGAGATGAAGGCAATTGAACTCAACAAGTCATACCGTATCAATGATATCTACTTTCCATTCAACTCCTTTGAACTCATGCCAGAGTCAAAAGTGGTGCTCGACCAGCTGCTCGATTTTTTAAATGAGAACCTGCCGATCAGCATCCAGGTACAGGGCCATACGGATAATATCGGCAATGATGCAAGCAATGTGAAATTGTCTGAAAATCGTGCCCGGTCGGTATATAATTACCTCATCGAACAGGGAATTTCTGATGCACGGCTTACTTACAAGGGCTTTGGAAAATCGATGCCTGTTGCTTCCAATGATACGGAAGGTGGGAGGGCGAAAAACCGTAGGACCGTCTTTGTTATTACGCGGAAGTAGCCATCTCTTTCATCAGGTTTGCCATCTCTATGGCGGCCAAAGCAGCGTCAAATCCCTTGTTGCCGCTTTTGGTGCCGGCCCGCTCAATGGCCTGTTCGATGTTTTCAGTTGTCAGAACACCGAAAATTACAGGAAAGCCGGTTTCGAGACCCACATGAGCCACGCCTTTGGAAACTTCCGAAGCAACGTAATCAAAATGTGGGGTTGCCCCACGAATCACTGCACCAAGGCAAATGATTGCGTCATACTTTTTACTTTGCGCCATTCGTTTTGCCAGCAAGGGTATTTCAAATGCGCCCGGAGACCATATAACCTCTATGTTCTGGTCGTCTGCGCCATGACGGATGAGGCCATCAAGACATCCGGATAGCAGTTTCCCACTGATAAATTCATTGAAACGGGCAATCACGATCCCGAATTTCAGTCCTTTTGCATCAAGTTTGCCTTCGATTGTTTTCATATCTGGAGGGTTGTTTATGGTGACAAGGTGACAAGGTAACAGAGTGACAGGGTTACGATGTGGTTTTGTCGGAAAGTTATTGTTTTTTGTTAATAAATGAGGTGTTATATTTATTCTTCAGTGAAGTTAAGGATGTGTCCCAACTTTTCTTTTTTAGTTTTCATATAGCGAATGTTTTTTGAGTTGCTTTTAGTTTGAATTGGAACACGTTCAATAAGTTCCAGGCCAAACCCTTCAATCCCTGAAATCTTTTTAGGGTTGTTGGTGAGCAACCTGAGCTTCTTTATTCCCAGGTCGACAAGAATTTCAGCACCGGTTCCATAGTCACGCAAATCTGCATCGAATCCAAGTGCGTTATTGGCTTCTACAGTATCCATCCCCTGGTCCTGTAAAAAATAGGCCTTCATTTTATTGTTGAGCCCGATGCCTCTGCCTTCTTGTCTCATGTATAGCAGAACACCGCGGCCCTCTTTTTCAATCCGCTTCATGGCCAATTCCAGCTGATCTCCGCAATCACAGCGCATCGAACCAAAAACATCCCCGGTAAGACATTCCGAATGAACCCGTACAAGGACAGGCTCGCCATCGCCGACATCACCTTTTACCAGGGCAAGGTGGTTTTCCTTGCTGATCTTGCTCACATAACTGTATACCTTGAACGCCCCATATTTTGTAGGCATGTCCACAACAGCTGTGCGCTCCACCAGCGTCTCCGATTTTCGCCGGTAGTCGATCAGGGCGGCAATGGTAACGATTTTCAGACCATGTTTTTTTACATATTTCATCAGCTCCGGGATACGGGCCATGGAACCATCTTCATTCATGATTTCACAGATAACACCGGCGGGATACAATCCGGCCATGGTAGCGAGATCAACGGATGCCTCCGTATGCCCTGCTCTTACCAGTACGCCGCCTTCGCGGTATTCAATCGGGAAAATATGTCCAGGCCGGGTAAAGTCCCTTGCTTTGGTTTGATTGTCGATCAACCTTTTTATGGTGAGGGAGCGCTCCTGGGCCGAAATCCCGGTGGCACATTCAATGGCATCCACAGAAACAGTAAAGGCCGTCCTGTTCGGATCGGTATTCTTAACCACCATCCGCTCAATGTTCAGTTCTTCGAGACGATCTCGTACGATGGGAAGACAGATCAATCCTCCACCATGTTTTGCCATAAAATTGATGGCAGACGGGGTGACTTTCTCCGCTGCAATTACCAGATCGCCTTCATTTTCCCGGTCTTCATCGTCAACAACCACGATCATTTTACCCCGCCGAATATCGTCAAGCGCCTCCTTTATGGTGTTAAATTTATATTTTGTCATTGTTCAGATAATTATCGTTCAATTAGTTATGTTAGTTAATTCAGGATTTCAAGCGTAAGTCAATCCCGATCATAAAAAATTATTTTTTGCCAGAAAATCAAGGTCAATTTTTGAACCGGAAGATTGCGGTTGTTGTAGTTTTTCAACATACTTTGCGATGATATCACATTCAATATTTACTATATCACCGCTTTTCCGTTGGAAAAAGGTGGTCACATCCCGGGTGTACGGGATAAGTGAAACGGTGAATGATTCAGATTCGGTGGCGACTACTGTGAGACTGATTCCGTCAAGTGCCACAGATCCTTTATCAACGATATATCGAAGCAGGGAGGAGGCTGCCGATATTTTAAGCCAGACTGCATTGTCTTCCTCCCAGCGACGAGCTACTGTTCCGGTTCCATCAATATGCCCGCTCACGAGGTGTCCACCCAGCCGATCCATCAGCCGGAGCGCCCGTTCAAGGTTTACAGGACTTCCTGCCCTGAGCGCGCTGAAACTGGTTTTCCGGATGGTTTCAGGCATAACATCCACAATGAAGAAATCAGGACCGAAGGAGGTCACTGTCAGACAAACGCCATTGGTGCAGATGCTGTCGCCCTCCTTCACATCTTCAACAACAAGTTTGGCGCTGATGGTGAGCTGTGACGATTTTGTGCCGTGTTTGATGTTCTTAATAATTCCGGTCTCTTCAATAATACCTGTGAACATGTTCAGTTTTTATGGGTGATAAAGTGTTTAACTTCCTATCCACCCTTCGAGCATCAGGTCCGACCCGATTTTTTTCATCCGAAGGTTTCTAAGGTTGATTGCATCTTCCATCTTGCTGATTCCGGTTCCTCCAACAGCGGTTGGGGCCGTTGCTCCCCCAAGTATCTTTGGGGCGATAAAGGTAATGACCTTGTCAACCATTCCTTCCTGCAATGCAGCAAAGGCAAGCGTGCTGCCGCCCTCGATCATGACGCTGTCGATCCCCATGGCACCCAATGAATTTACCAGGAAACCAAGATCAACCCTGCCATTTTTAAGTGGACAAACCACTATTTGCGCACCAAGTCGTTCAATCTGCTTTGTTTTTTGAGGATCCGCGAGATTAGTAGTTGCCAGAAGGGTCAATTGAGGGTCATTTGTAAATATTTTTGCATCAGCAGAAATGCGTCCATGAGTGTCGGCGATCACTTTCAGCGGATTTTTCCATGAACCTTTCAGCCTGATATTAAGCAGGGGATCATCAGAAATAATGGTATCAACCCCTACCATTACAGCGCTGAGGCCCTGGCGCAGCAAGTGAACTTTTTTCCGGGATGCTTCTCCGGTAATCCACCTTGAGGCATTTGTTACAGTGGCTATTTTCCCATCGAGGGTCATAGCTGTTTTTAAAACTACAAATGGCCTGTTTGTGAGAATATATTTGATAAAAACTTCATTCAGTTCCCTGATCTGAGGCTCCATTAAGCCCACCTCAACATTTATTCCGGCGGATTGAAGCAGTGCAATTCCTTGGCCATTTACCCTCGGATTTGGATCAGCCATGCCAACAACTACTCGTGATATTTTTTTCTCCGCGATCAGGTTGGCGCATGGAGGTGTTTTGCCATGGTGGGAACATGGTTCCAGCGTTACATATAAAGTTGAGCCAGCCGCAGATTGTTCCGGCACGTTTTTTAATGCCTTCACCTCTGCATGGTCACCACCAAAGAATTCGTGAAACCCTTCCCCGATAATAACGTCATCCTTCACCAGCACAGCACCCACCATCGGATTGGGATTTACCCATCCCGCTCCGCGTTTTGCCAGGCTGATCGCCCTCTTCATATATCTCAGATCATTGCTCATTAATCATTGCTCATTAATCATTGCTCATTGCCCCTCCCCCCCCCCTTCCTGCCAACAAAAAAGCCCTGTCACTTGCAGGCAACAGGGCGTAATCCTATTTAATATGATAAACGGGTCAGATTAAATACGATTCTTCTTCCATCCAGACTTTACTGTCGGTGCCGTAATTGCAACGGCTCGGTACCCATGAAATAAGGCAATTGATGCTTGCCGATTTTTCCGGGAGTCGCGGACTTTACCGCCGGTCGGGAATTTCACCCTGCCCTGAAGAACCAAATTTTATGTGTAGGAACAATGCACCAGGTTGCTTATGCTTTATGCAGTAAATCTGATGCGCAAAGGTAATAAAATAAACATATTGTTAATCTCTTAACAATGTGTTTATTTTACTTGTCATTATTGAACGATCATCTTTTCAGTAATAACATTTTTACCTGTTTTCAATTGAACCAGATAGATTCCTTTTGAATAACCGGTAAGGTCCATTTTTTTGAGGATAGGGGCAGATGTTCCTTCAACTTCACTGGAGTAGAGGATTTTACCATCCATCGAACTGATAGAAAGTTGCGCAGAACCGGATGTAACTCCCTTGATACCAATGGAGACTGAAGCATGCGCCGGGTTTGGTTGAATTAACAAACCAGGTTCTGAATTATTCTGTCCTGCAATTCCTGTACAAACATCGAAGGTTACCTTTTTGATACTGGTCACATTCCCGCTGCATGGCAGGTTTGAACTGGCAACCAGTTTAAGATCTACTGACCCGGCAAGTTTATCATCAATACTGGGATTGTAGGTTGTTTCAAACGTGCTTGTATTTGTGAAATTTCCTGATCCGGTTGTGCTCCACCCAAACTGCTTATAATTCGTGGCAGAACCATGTAATGCAACGGAGGTTACATACCAGCAAACGGTTGTGTCGGCTCCTGCTGAAACAACAGGTTTGTATGCGATATTCACCTGGACAGTATCATTACGGGTGATTGATCCGTCGCTGCAGGTTGCAATGTATTTGGTGGTGTCACCTGGCAGTACCTTTGGATTCTGGATGTTGGAGGTAAATCCTGCTGGAATTGAACTCCATGAATAGGTGTAGGTTCCTGATCCTCCGTAAGGAACAACATTAAGCTGCGTAGAATCGCCCAAACAAACCGGGTTCGGTAACGCAGTGGTTACGGTTGAGAATACATTGCTGAAGGAGAATGAGCCAATCCTGGTCTTCCAGTTTGCACTGGATGTTGTGGAGAAATACTCCTGTGTATACCAGAATTTTCCAACTTCCGATGGATCGGCTGCCATGGCGCTGTAATCACCCCAGCGGCCATCTGTGTTGGTTTGGGAGCCGCCTCCATTGATGATGCCTCTTTCCGCAATGGTCATCTGGCCAAGCGGATCGCCATTCATGCGGCCGGTATAGCGGATTGACGGGTATAAATTTGAACTGGAAACAGAATAACCGAGTGCGATATTTCCTGAGGCGTCCATGGCAATACTGCCCATCCAGCGCCAGAGGCCATCACCAGGGGCATAGGTGCCCTCCTGGTATAAACTCCATGCACCGGCCACATTCCTGAGTTCCATCCATCTGATACCGGCAGTGCCGCTTACGTTAGCCGTCGTATTGATAAGCATCGACGAGTAGGTGGCAAATTTGCGGTAAGGCATGCGGAACATGATTCTTTTTCCCGACATCGCATCAAGTTTCTGAGAGGTTCCTTTTTGAGGAATAGCATTGCCATTCAGGACACTGAACATAGAGATGGGAATTGTATAGTTCTGGAGGAAAGTTGAATTGGCAGGCGTTGCCCAGTCAACATGAAAATCATATAATTTGACCGTTGTTGAAGTCAGGTAGCCAACCGGGCATGGTGTTCCGAGAGTTGGGAAATCGCTGTCGCAATCAGCTGCCTGGGTGCCTTCTGCCGAAGATGGCATGGTAAACATCACCATGGCAGCGCTCTGATCACCAACAAGCATTTTTGTCCTGTCCATTGCAACAACTGCAGGGCCCATCCAGGTACCGGCACCCGCTGAGAAACGACGGATCGTCATGTAATAGCCGTCGGCCCATACTGCTAATTTAGGGTAGTCAGGCATATCGGCAAAAGTAAACTGGTAACGGTACCAGGTTCCTGTAGGATCGTTTGTCTGGGAGATTGCTACATTCTCGTAAAAGGGACCATTGGGATAATTCGGAAGAGCAAACTGGCTGAAAAGCCACCTGTCGGCATTCTCATCATACAATAAAATGGCATCGCCATCATTGGTGTTATGAGGCAGACCGTTGAAAATAACGCTGTTATTGCTTGGACCCATGAGTTTATTGCCATTTTTATCATAGATGGCAAACCGGCAATTAACAACCTGCATGTAATGTGTAAGTCCTACATCGCCATCTGTATCAGGAGGATAAGACCCATTGGCACCAACACCGTCAAAATTCTGGATCGTTGTATCAGTTTGAACACTGCCGAAAGAGAATTGGGGGATAAGTTCCTTACCGGGAGAGTCCAGGTAGCTGCTTTCAGGGGTATAGGTATTCAATTTGTTTTTTACAATTCCCTGTTTCCAGGAGTTGTCGAGTACTTCATCCGACTTTTGCACCATATCCCTCAGGGGCGGAGATATGTCAAAATAGACCGGTTTTATGATGACCGGTTTTTGTGTTTCCTGCTGGGCGAAGGAAAAATTCATCCCGAGGAACAGTAACAACGCAATGGTTAGAAATTTTCTCATGATCTGTTTTTTGTTTAACTGGTGGTTTGATGATGACTTTACAGAGCACAAAGTTACAGAAAGTTGCGTACAATCGTACAATGTAACACGCTTTTTATTTACTTTTATGGTCAAAATAACAGAGATATGAACATCATTGTAACTGGCGCGGCTAAAGGGATCGGATTCGAAGTTGTTAAGGTGTTGGCCAAACATAAGCAGAATCATATCGTGGCGATTTCTCGCAATGGAAAAGCCCTTAAGGAGCTGGTAACGGATTGTACGCGGTTGTATCCTGACGCTAAGGTGACTCCTTACGAATTCGATCTCACACAGTTCGAGTTCTATCCTTTTATTGTTCAGAGACTTGAAACATTCATCCGCACCTGCGACATTTTGATCAACAACGCAGGAAAACTGGTTAACAAGCCCTTTGGTAAGTTCGGGCTCGAAGAGTTTGACGACACTTTTAATGTGAATGTGAAAAGCCCGTTTTTTCTTATTCAGGCCTTATTACCTATCCTGAATAAGGGAGCCCATGTGGTGAACATCGGCAGCATTGGAGGAGTGCAGGGGAGTAAGAAATTTCCCGGACTTGCCGCCTACAGCGCCAGTAAGGGAGCTTTGGCCATCCTCACGGAAGTGCTTGCCGAAGAACTTGCAGAACAGGAGATCAAGGTGAATTGCCTGGCCATAGGGGCTGTCCAGACAGAGATGTTCCAGAAGGCCTTCCCCGGAATAAAAGCTCTGCAAACCCCCACCCAGATTGCCCATTTTATTGCCGATTTTGCCGTGAATGGGCCAAAATACTTTAATGGGAAGGTTGTTCCTGTTTCAATGTCGGTCCCCTAACATCCTAACTGTTACTTTACCCGACATAACAGCTAAAGGTAATCGGCCTTTTCATTCAATCCCTTACTGAATGGCGCTATCGCCCTGTTATAGATGCCATGTACATAAGCGATTGCCATCCCGTAATTTGTCACTGGGATACCGGCATCAATGGCTGGTTTAAGCCGGCTGACAATCTGTTTTCTCGTTATCATGCATCCTCCGCATTGAATCACCATAGCATATTCAGTGATAGGGCGTGTTATGTTATTCAATCCTGAGACAATGTCAAAATCAAGCTTTTTTCCGGAAAAATTGCTCAGCCATCGGGGTATTTTAACCCTTCCAATGTCATCACAGGAGACATGGTGCGTGCAGGATTCCAGGATAAGAAGCCGGTCACCATTGCGCAGTTTCGACAAATGGGGTGTGCCCTTCATGTAATTTGCAAAATCGCCTTTCTGACGGGCGAGAACAATGCTGAAACTCGTGAGCGGAATATCTTTCGGAATGGCAGCGTCAGCTTTTGGAAATACCTGGCTGTCGGTCACCACCAGGACCGGCTTGGGGCTCATTCGCTTAAGAAACGAGTCAACTTCACGTTCTTTACAAACAATGGCAATGCCGTCGTGATCAAGGATATCACGGATCACCTGTACCTGTGGCAGGATCAACCGGCCTTCGGGTGCTTCGATATCGATGGGTGTGATGAGCAGGACAACGTCACCATAGGAGATAAGATCGCCAACAAGTGTTTGCTTGTGAAATGCAGTCTCAGGTATTGTGTTGCGAATCAGGTTAATAAGGGCTTCAAGATTTACCGGGAACAGCGAACTGAATTCAACTACAGGAACTGCCAGTTTATCCTTAATGAAGGTGGACAACTCAGGGGAGATCCCGGAAACATCAGATTTGTTGTGGATGATGAAGTACGGGAGATCATTCGCCCGGAAACTGGTTACCAGGTTGGTCTCCGGTTCTCCGAACTCATTTTGTGCAATCACAAGGATAGCCAGGTCGATGATCTTCAGTACATCCCTGGTCTTTCCAACCCGTTTCATGCCAAGGGCGCCGGCATCGTCAATCCCGGCGGTATCGATCATCACCACCGGACCTATTCCACCTATTTCAATCGATTTTTTAACAGGATCGGTTGTTGTGCCTGCAACATCAGAAACAATGGCTATTTCCTGGCCGGTCAGCGCATTGATCAGTGAACTCTTTCCGTTGTTCCTTCTGCCAAAAATTCCGATATGCGGTTTATTATCTCGTCCCTTGGTCATCGGATTGTTTATTTTACGACTGTTTTGGCGAAGCTGTTTGAGTAGGCAGCAAAAAATCCGATGCCCCCGTTGGTGACATTCCCCTTTACGTTAGCCGGAGGACCCGTGAAAAACGGGATGGTGATCCCCGATTGCTGCACCTGGTTGATGAAATCAAAATACTCCTTTGTAATGCCCGACATCTGAAGCGTAATGGTGTCGCCTGACTGGAAGGTTTCCCACTTGTGCTCATTGTTGATGTAGATCACATCCACACCGTTCATATAGCTGCCGTTATAAAATTTGTCATCTGACACCACTTTTTTTGTAAGAGTATCTGTCATCAGTTTTCCATTCTTATAGAAATTGAAAAGGTAGTAGTTGGTTTCATCTCCTGGTTCCCGGGCATACAGTTTAATGGTCCATACTCCCTTGGGGCCCCATTCGGAGTGAAAATCTGTACCAATAGAATCGAGGTTCGTTACGGGCGGAAGATAGCATGTCGCTTCAACACTGGCATGTCCCGCTATGGCTTTAGCAAGTTCTACATGCAGTGTGTAGGTTTTACCCCTTTTCCCAATAAAATTCGAATCGGTCAGATAGATACCTGAAACTCCTTTCTGTGATTCATGCAGTAAAAAGGTTTTGCTGCCATCGTTTACCGTGACGGTTGCATCGACCACACGAGGAACCGGTTCATTGGAAAAGTAGTCGGCTGAGGTAGTCAGCGCCACGCTGTAGGTTCCCGTATCGGATTCAAGGTTGCCATCCACTACGAGGCGCGTATAGGTGCTGTCGAGTTTTACGTCAATTTTTTCTGTACAGGCAGAAACGATCAGGATCAGTAAAATAATATGCGGAATTTTTCTAATCATTGTTGAAGTGGAAATTGAAGGTGATTGAAGGGATAATTCCGAAGAGGTATACCTTCTCGGCATAGGTAACATTGGGGTCAATGTTGTCCTGTGTGAAATTAATTGACCATGTATTGTGACGGTTGTAAGCATTATAAACTGAAAAGTTCAGATCCCAGTTGAATTTCCTGCCAGGTTTCTGCTTACTGAAGTAGGATAAGGAGAGATCAAGCCGGTGGTAATCAGGATAGCGGTATTGATTCCGGTCGGAATAGATTGGCACAATCTTACCGCCGATATCCGAACGCCCCGTGGGAAAAGTTACCGGGGCGCCTGTAGCATAAACCCAATTGGCAGAAACGGTAATCCGCTTGCTGATTACATAATTAACAACCACAGAAATGTTATTTGGTTTGTCGTAAGGGGCTGGATATGAGTTGTTGCTGTTGATCTCATTGATCTGCCTGAAAGTTCGGGAGTAGGTATAGCTGACCCATCCGTTGATTTTTTCTTCATTCAGCCTCACCAGGAATTCAATGCCGTACGACCACGCTTTTCCGGTACGTATTTCACCTTCCAGTTTGTTGTTGAGTAAAAGTTCAGCAAAGTCTTTAAAGTCGACCACATTCTTCATCCACTTGTAATATCCTTCAATGGAGGTTTCAATGGTGTTTCTCCGGAAATTTCTGAAATACCCCAATGCCAGCTGGTCTGCGATTTGGGGTTTGACATTGGGACTTGATGGAAACCAGATATCTAGCGGGGTTCCAACGGTGGAGTTTTGTGCAAGCTGCAGGTACTGGTTTGTTCGGGCATAACTTGCCTTGATCGAATGCTTGCTGTTGAAATCGTATAGCAATCCGAGCCTGGGTTCAAGGCCCGCATATGTTTTATACAGTTCACCCGACTTGTAAACAGATGAATCAATGGCATTATAGGCGGAATCATAATGAAAAACAGTGCCGGGGCCAGTATTCTGGAACATGGAGAAGCGCAGGCCATATTTTACAGTGAAGTGATCGCCGAGTTTTTGCTCATTATTGGCATAAATGCCGGTTTCAAAAGCGTAGTTGTTGGGTACCTTAACTTCTGTGATAACGGTTTTATCCCCTGTTCCATGGGCATCCCCGGGGTTAAACATATGGTAAATCACCGAGGCTCCGAACTTTATGGTGTTTTTGGTATTGAGGTAATAGCTGAAGTCACCTTTCACTCCAAGGTCACGCAGGTTGGAGGTCCAGGTAAAGGAGTTGTTGGTGCCATCCGGTGTTCCCAGGTTATAAAGATAGTTGCTGTAAATGAAGGAGTAGTTTGAAAAGAGCCGCTTGGTAAACAGGTGGTTCCATCGGATGGTGGCAGTTTCATTCCCCCATTTCATGCCGGCAAACCCACTTTTAAAAACATCCCGGCCAAAATAACCCGAAAGAAATACCTGGTTGTTATCGTTGATGCGGTAGTTGATCTTTGCGTTGAGATCATAGAAATAGAGCCGGTTGTTCTGTAACGCTTTGTTGGATGAGAGGGGGAGAAAAACATCGGCGTAGGTCCTGCGGCCAGATACGACAAATGAGCACTTGTCTTTGAGGATCGGACCTTCTACCGTTAACCTGCTTGCAATGATGCCGATGCCTCCATTGACTTCAAACTTCTTTGAGTTTCCTTCATTCATGCGCACATCCAGTACAGATGCCAGCCTTCCCCCGTAATTTGCCGGGATATCTCCTTTGTAGAGTTTCACATCCTTGATGGCGTCGTTGTTGAACACTGAGAAAAATCCCATCAGGTGGGATGCATTGTAAACTGTCGCCTCGTCAAGCAATATGAGGTTCTGATCGGGGGCACCTCCCCGTACGCTGAAGCCGGATGATCCTTCGCCAACCGACTGAACACCGGGAAGCAGCTGTATGGCTTTGATAACATCCACTTCTCCCATCAGGGCAGGAATCCGCTGGATTGTTTTTATATCCATGCGAAACGTACTCATCTCGGGCTTTACCACATTTTTATCATTCTTCTCGCTGGTGATTTCAACCTCTTTCAGCTGGTGCTCCTGAGGGGCAAGTTCGAGGGGTAATTTCATATCCCTGGTCAGTTCTATACTCTTTTCAACTGTTTTATACCCGATGTAAGAGTATATAAGGGTGTATTTCCCTTCATCCAGCGTTAGGGAGTAGTTGCCATACTGATCAGAAACCGCCCCGGTGTTAAGTTCCCTGACATAAATGGTGGCCCCCAGCAAGGCTTCACCACTGTTCAGATCAGTGATTTTGCCGATGATGGAGTAGCGTTTGGGTTTGTCAGCAGGGGTACAGAAACTCTGCTGGTGTTGAAAAAAGATCAGAAAGAGGAGGGATAGGAAGAGGGTGTGTTTCATTGGCAAATAACAGGTTGTTTAATGACGGATGATACTGAATTCTCCGTTCGAATCAAGTTTAATAATACGCGAGGCCTTGAGTTCATTGAGCTCGTCGATGGATTCATCCACGGCGTAATCAACTCCCCTGATGATCTCCGGAACAATGGCTTTATAAGACAATGCCGGACTCGCCCCGGATATGTTTGCAGAGGTAGAAACAACAGGTTTTCCGAATGCTTTTATCAGGTTTCTGCAGAATTCGGTTTTTGCTATCCGGATGGCAATGGATCCGTCGTCGGCCAGGACATTTTGCGCAAGGTTTTTCCCCTGGGGATAGATGATGGTGAGGGGTGTATCAACACTGTTCAAAAGGTCCCAGGCAATGGCAGGAATGTTGGAAATGTAATCCTTTAACCGCTCCGCATCATCTATCAGAATGATAAGGCTTTTCCGCTCCATTCGTTGCTTCAGCTGGTAAACTTTCCTGACCGCATCCGGATTTGTTGCATCGCAACCAATGCCCCAGATGGTGTCGGTAGGGTAAAGGATCGTTCCACCCGAGGAGAGGATTGGCAGGCAATTCGCTATTTCCTGTTCGATTGAAGACATGGCAATGGATAACTTTAGGAATAAAAACGTGCAAAGGTAGTGACAAATTGCACTGGGAGGCTGGTTGTTGAAAAATAGGGCTTACCTCAATGCAAATTTCGGGTAAGCATCTCTGTTTTAATGTCAAATGCACAGCGGAAGTGCTTTTCAGGACATGCAGAATAGCCATGCAGTCCGCAGGGACGGCAACTCAGTTGTTCCGTGGTTTCAACTACTGTTGAATCCGACGACAGGGGCCCGAACCCGAATTGCGGAACAGTGGAACAATAGATGGCTGTGACAGGGGCATTGACCGAGGAGGCAAGGTGCATCGGGGCGGAATCATTGGTGAAATTCATCCCTGCATTCCGCATCAGTGCCGCCGATTGCAGAAGTGTAAGTTGCCCGGCAAGAATCTTCACCCCCGTATGGGAGGACTGCCGTACAATTTCGCTGCACAGGGCGAGATCACCAGGACCACCAAGTAAGAATATTTTGGCGTCACCGGGAATATGCCGGATCAAATCGATCCATTTTTCAACCGGGTATTGCTTGGTGAACCACAAGGAAGCTGGGGATACGGTATAATATTTACCTGACATATATGGTGAAACCACATCTTCATCTTCGACAGATGGGTAAAGTTTTGGCACAATTTTTCCCGGGATGGTCAAATCACTGATCAGCGCCTGGTTGCGATCAACTTCATGGAGATTGCTGCCGAGCTGGTGTTTAAACCTTCGTGTAAAAAGAGCGGAGAGTGGATTTTTTGAAAAACCACGGGTTTCCATTGCTCCCGACAGCACGGTAAGTAACCCGGTCAGGAAAAACCGCTGGATGTTGACAACCAGGTCGTATTGTGTCTGCCTTACTTGTCGCGTAATTGCCAGGAATCCGGAGTATTTGGCCGCACGTTTATCCCAAATGATCACTCGGTTAAGGAACGGGTGCGATTTAAAGAGATTCTCATTGCCTTTTTTTACCATGAAATCTATCGAAGCTTCTGAAAACGAGTTGTGAAGGCTTTCGATCAATGCAGTTGCCAGGATCACATCGCCAATGGATGCAGTTTGAATAACGAGGATCTTCTTCATCTACACAGGGACATCAAATTCGCGTAACGCCTGGTTCAGGGAGGTTTTAAGGTCGGTTGATGGTTTTCTGCGCCCGATAATCAATGCACAAGGCACCTGGTAAACTCCTGAAGGAAAGGTTTTTGGAATTGTCCCTGGAATGACGACCGACCTTTCCGGTACAAACCCCTTATACTCCACTGGTTGCTCTCCTGAGACATCAATAATTTTCGTGGAACCAGTCAAAACAACATTGGCCCCTAAAACGGCTTCCCTGCCGATTCGTACGCCCTCCACCACGATGCAGCGGGATCCCAGGAAACAGTTGTCTTCAATGATCACCGGAGCTGCCTGCACGGGTTCAAGTACTCCGCCTATGCCGACCCCACCGCTGAGATGGCAGTTCTTGCCGATCTGAGCGCAGGAACCCACTGTAGCCCATGTGTCAACCATGGTTCCGCTATCGATGTACGCACCAATATTCACGTACGATGGCATCATGATCACTCCCCGGGCCAGGAATGCACCATATCGTGCAATGGCGTGTGGCACCACTCTTACCCCCAGTTTATCATAATTGGTTTTCAGGGGAATTTTATCATGGAATTGAAATGGGCCAACCTCAATGAGTTCCATCTTACAAATGGGGAAATAGAGAATGACTGCTTTTTTTATCCATTCGTGGGTAACCCATTCACCTGATTCATGAGAGGCAACACGGAGCAGGCCCTGGTCGAGTTGTGACATAACTTCACCAATGGCTTCACGGGTTCTGGCATCTTTCAGAAGTTCCCGGTCTTGCCAGGCAGATTCAATCAGGCTTTGAAGGGTTTGCATGCAGTGTCGGTAAAAAGGTAACAAGGTAACAGGGTAACAAGGTGACAAGGTGACAAGGTAACAGGGTGACTGGATGAAATGTTGTGTTTCTCTGTTGAATACAACTTTTCAAAATTAGCTAAAATTTTAAATCTTTGTACCTTTGCAAGAAAAATAGGGGATGGGAAGGATTGTTGCAATTGATTTCGGTCAGAAGAGAACAGGCATTGCTGTAACGGATGAGTTAAAGATCATTGCCACCGGCCTTACAACTGTGCGGTCATTGGATTTAATGGATTTTTTAAGGGATTATGCTGGTAAAAATGTGGTGGAGTGTTTCGTGGTAGGTCAGCCAAAACAGATGGATTACACTGATTCTGAATCTTCTGTCTTTATTGAACCTTTTGTGAGATATTTAAAGGCAGCATTCCCCGGAATTCCTGTGGAGCGAGCAGATGAGCGTTTTACATCACTCCTGGCCACCAGGACTATCAGGGAAGCCGGCCTGAAAAAGAAGGACCGGCAGGATAAAGCACTTGTTGATACGGTAAGCGCCACCATCATGCTCCAATCCTACATGGAAAGAAAATGCTAATTCGTCCGCCCGTCCGCCTGTTCACTAATTAACATAACTCAAAACTAAACCCCCTATGATCCTCCCCGTTGTAGCCTACGGGCACCCGGTTTTAAAGAAAGTTGCAGAGAATATAACCCCCGACCATCCCAACCTTCAGCAATTCGTTGCCGACTTGTGGGAGACGATGTACCAGTCGGACGGTGTTGGGTTAGCTGCTCCCCAGGTTAACCATTCTATCCGCGTGTTTGTTATCGATGCTTCGGCATTTGCTGAGAAATATCCGGAAGCAGAACACTTTAAAAAGACATTTGTCAATGCCGCAATTTATAAGGAGGAGGGCGATGAATTTTCATTCAACGAGGGATGCCTGAGTTTTCCAGGCCTGCGCGAGGATATTTTGCGAAAACCGGTTATTCATATCCGGTACCATGACGAGAATTTCGTTGAGCACGATGAGCGGTATGATGGTGTAATTGCAAGGGTCATCCAGCATGAATATGATCACATTGAAGGAATCGTTTTTGTTGACAGGATCCCTTCGCTGAAGAAAATGTTGTTGAAACGCAGATTATCCGACATTTCAAAAGGGAATGTTGATGTGTCTTACCGGATGATGTTTCCCCAGATGAAACGGGGTAGAAAATAGTTTACAACCACCTTTTAAGCAGAAATAACTCAATCATGAAGAATTCGTCCATTTTAGTTCTTTCCGGTTTGATGATGGTGATGGTCAGTTGCGGGCCGTCGCGTGAGAAAGCAGTCAGCCAGATTGAAATCCTGGAGAAAAGCCTGTTTTCCCCGCAAGCCGTCAGTTTTAACAAACCCAAAGCTGACAGCCTTCTTGCACTGTATGCAACTTTTATCAACGACCATCCCAAAGATTCGCTGGCACCCGGATTTTTATTCAAAGCGGCTAACATTGCCATGAACTCAGGCGACGGGCCAAAGGCTTTGACAATGTTTGATCAGTACATTCAAAACTATCCCGACAAACCAAAGGCTTCACTATGCCTCTTTTTCAAGGCGTTTGTCTATGAAAACCATCTGCAGGATCTCGATAAGGCACGTGAAACCTACTTGCTTTTTCTTGAAAAATATCCATCAGACGACTTCGCAAAGGATGCAAAAATGGCACTGATGAACCTTGGAAAATCCCCGGATATGCTAATCCGCGAGTTTGAGGCAAAGCAGAAAGAGGATAGCATACGGACAGCAGACTCGATCGCCAAAGGTAAAAAGGGCGGAAAACGCAAATAGAGAATTCCCGGGGTTATTTGAACTGGCTTTCCAGGAATGTGGAAAGTTCACTTGGACTTACATGTTCAAAAAGTTTGCCTTCATAACAATAGGCGATATCTCCACGTTCCTCGGAAACGATAATGGCAATGGCATCCGACTTCTCGGTTATTCCTACTGCCGCACGATGGCGTAACCCGCAATAGGGAGGTATGGTGGATTTGTTGGAAACAGGGAGGATACAACGGGCTGCCTTGATATTGCCGCCGATGATAATTACAGCCCCGTCATGCAGCGGACTGTTTTTGAAAAATATCGTTTCCAGGATTACCTCTGAAATTTTGGCATCAACTGCCTGTCCTGTTGCAATGTACTGTATCAACTCATTTTGCTGTGCAATGATGATCAGCGCCCCGGTCCTGGTCTCTGCCATTTTCTGGCACGCCTTTACGATTTTATCGATGTTCAGATTCACAGGGTTATCTATTTTCAACCTCCAGAATAGGACTCGTTTTCTTTGGTTGCGGATAATCTTGGTATTCCCTACCATCAGCAGGAATTGCCTTATTTCAGGTTGGAAAACAACGATCAGGGCAATAACTCCAACGCTGATGAACTGGCCCAGTATTTCGGTTAGCAATTGCATCTGAAACGTCTTCACTACCTTCCAGATCAGGTAGACTGCGATAATTCCGATAAAAATCCTGATGGCGGCCGTCCCTTTTACAAGGTTGTAAATTTCATACAACAAGATGGCAAACAGGATGATATCGATAATGTCAACAATCCTGAGAGAAAAAAGTCCCACTTAAAACATTTTTAATCAATAACTAATTCTATCCCGTCAAAGGTACCACTTTCCGGTCAAACAAGCATCTTAACAAGCCTGATTGCTTCAACCGCTTCTTTTACATCGTGTACCCGCAGGATATCCGCTCCCCGAAGAAGGGCAATGGTATTCAATACGGTTGTGCCGTTTAATGCCTGAGTTGATTTGATATTCAGACTTTTATTAATCATGGATTTGCGTGAAATCCCTACCAGGATTGGGAACCCGAGATTCTTTAACTTATCCAGTTGATCCAGCAACGTGAAGTTTTGTTCCACAGTTTTCCCAAAACCGAAACCAGGGTCGAGAATTACCTGGCGGACTCCCTTTGCATGGCAATGTGCCAGCTGATTTTCAAAGAAATAGGTGACTTCCGCCAACACATCCTGATAGGTGGGGTTTTTCTGCATATCGGCAGGGGTGCCCTTCATATGCATCAGGATATAGGGAACTTTCAATGAGGCAATCGTCTCAAACATTTCGTCGGCAAAGCGTCCTCCATAGATATCATTGATGATTGAAGCACCCTCGCCTGCAACTGCAGCGGCAACATTCGGGCGGAAAGTGTCAACGGAAATAGTGCATTCAGGAAAATGTTTAACGATGGCCTTCACCGAAGGAATAATCCGTTCCAACTCTTGCTGTTCATCCACCATCGGTGCGCCCGGCCGGGTGGAAACAGCTCCTATATCGATGAAGGTAGCGCCTTCCGTAAGCATCTTCTCCACCTGGAGCAGCTGGGCGTCCGGATTCTGAAAACTGCCGCCGTCGAAAAAGGAGTCGGGTGTAAGGTTCAGAATCCCCATCACAACTGGTGAGGAGAGGTCTATCTCTTTCGACCCGCAAAACAATCTGGACATAATGGGTAAAATAGGGGTGATGTTGGTTTTACCAGTGATTATTACTTTGCAATATTAAACCAAATATTCGTTTCATTATCGTTGGATGGTGTTAATCCGAGTCAATTTTTCCCCGTCAGCCTGTATTATAAAATGTGTTATCTTTGCCTTGTTATCAAACCTGATGAAGATAGTTCAACGCATAGGTACTGTTCTGGTTTTACTTGTATTCCTTTTTGGAACGACAGGGATTTCCGTGTTTCATCACATCTGTAACAGCAGCAGGCAGGATAATGCAAGCGTTTACCCTGAAATTTTTGTCCGTGCCGGCACCTCCTGCTGCGTTGATGAATCTACGGGTTATACATGCGCCGGGCATGATCATGCCTCACAAGAAATATCTGATCATCAGACTGTTGATGCAATTCCCTGTTGCAAGAGTATCGTTTCATTCTTCAGACTGGAGGTGCTTACCGTACGGGCTGAAAAATTGGTGCTTGCTTTTAACCAGGCACCGTTAGCTCAATACCCGGTTATCCTTACGGAGAAGTCCACCCCTGAGCAACCTGGCGTGCAACCCAGCCATTACCAGTTTTATTCCCCGCCATTATTTGGCAGAGTGCTGGTCTATTTCCTTCACCAGATAAAAATTCCGGTGCATCATTCGATTGCCTGATTTGTCTTTCGCCGCTCATCCTCATGGATCGGCAGAATTGACCAATTCCATTATTTATTCATATCAAGCAATTTCCAATGATGATGAAAAATCAATTGATTATCATTTTTATAATGATTTTTAGTGCCACTTTCCTGGTATTCCCCGGGGAGGCCCAGACGGTGAGTGGCAGTGTTTTTGAAAAGGATGCCAGCGGGCATAAATCCGGGTTACCCGGGGTCAACGTTTTCTGGATGGGCACCTCACGGGGAACCTTTACAGGTGAGGATGGAAAATTCACCATCTCCCGTTCGGGGACAAAGCAAAACCGCCTGGTTGTGAGTTTATTGGGCTATAGAAAGGATACAGTTTCCGTTCCTGCCGATAAAAGTAAACTTGAAATCGAACTGAAGCCGGATGTTCAGAACCTGAACGAAGTGCAGATTAATGGCAAACAGGATAATACCTTCACTTCGAAAGTCAATACACGCCAGACCACAGTGATCACAACCGGCGAACTTCAGCGGGCAGCCTGCTGCAACCTTGCAGAGAGTTTCGAGACGAATGCTTCCGTGGATGTATCCTACTCCGACGCACTCTCCGGTGCAAGGCAAATTCAACTCCTGGGACTTTCCGGTATCTACAGCCAGATCATGACTGAAAATGTACCTCTTATCCGTGGTTTGGCCACTCCATTCGGATTGAATTACATCCCCGGTTCATGGATGGAGTCGATACAGATCGCCAAAGGAACCTCATCTGTTGTACAGGGTTATGAATCGATTACGGGGCAGATCAATGTGGAGTACAAAAAACCTGAAAACAGTGAGAAATTATTCATTAATCTTTACGGAAACAGCAACATGAGGTTCGAAGCCAATGTTAACGGAGCCGTAAAAATCAATGATAAACTGAGTACTTCACTCTTGTTTCACGCCGCAAGTTCACAATACAAGTTTGACAGGAATATCGTTCAAAAGCCTGATTCTACTGATGGATTTATGGATGCGCCCAAAATCACCACCATTACAGCAATGAACCGGTGGGATTACATTATTCCAAATAAATGGGTTTCCCGTCTTGGAATAAAATACCTTTATGAGGAACGCAACGGAGGACAAATGGCATTTGATAAAAGCAGCTGGAATACGGATACCACTGGCATTACCAGCGATACGAAAAAATATGGAATTGGTGTGAAGACCAACAGGATTGAGGCCTTCTGGAAAAACGGGACCTTCATTGGACCAGCCGGAAAGTCGAGCATTGGTCTCATCCTGTCGGGTATCAACCACCGGCAGGATGCCTTCTATGGCATCAACCTATACCACGGCCATGAACTGAACTTCAATGCCAACCTGGTTTTCACAACATCATTCAAGGAAAACAGGCACAGGATTTCCGCTGGTTTAAGCTATTTTATTGATGATTACAGTGAAAACTTCATCCAGACCCGGTTGAAATACCGGTACCAGGCGCTTTCTCCCGATTCAACAGCAACCACCGCCGATCTTTTTACCCTCATCAATGACTCCCTGTTTACCTACAATATGGACCGGAATGAGTGGGTTACCGGCGCCTTTTTTGAATACACCTTCGATATCTGCAATAAATTTGCATTGATCGCAGGATTGCGAGGCGACTATAACAGCCGCTTCGGATACTACATCACTCCAAGGTTGCATGTAAGGGTTAATCCGTCCAAAACCACCACCATCCGTGCTTCAGTCGGCAAAGGATATCGTTCTCCCAACCTCCTCGCTGAGAACAGTGCTGTATTCGTAAGTCAACGGGTCATGTATTTCGCACCGGACCTGGGGAACGAGGAAGCCTGGAACTATGGCTTGAATTTTACATGGAACTTTACGCTCTTTAATGAAAAGGCTGAATTCTCAGTGGATGCCTATCGCACCGACTTTGTCAAGCAGGTCATAGCTGATCAGGATAGTTTGCCAACAGCGATCTTCTTCTATAATCTTGAGGGGAAGTCTTATGCCAACAGCGCCCAGGTTCAGTTTACCTTTTCGCCGGTCAAACGGTTTACAGTCACTGCTGCTTACCGTTACAACGATGTAAAAGTGACTGAGGGGGGGGAGTTACGCCAAAAATCGATGGTTAACCAATACAAGGGACTCCTTTCACTTGGTTATGCAACGAAATTTGAAAAATGGAAATTTGATCTTACCGGTCAGTTGAACGGCCCGGCCCGACTGCCCGATACCAAAAAAATGCCGGGATTCCTTCAACGGCCGGGCTCCTCGCCTGCATGGTTCAACCTGCTTGGCCAGGTGACAAAGAAGTTCAAGCATTTCGATGTCTATGTGGGGGGGGAAAACCTGACAAATTTCAGGCAGAACAATCCAATTTCTGAATACTGGAAACCCTACCATACCCATTTTGATGCATCCATGGCCTGGGGACCGGTGGTCGGAATTTCAATTTATGCAGGCGTAAGATTGATGATTAAATAGTTAATAACCAATAAAATAAGAGTAATATGAAAAAGATAAATAGAATTTCAGGATGGATGCTAACCTTAATGGTCATTGCTGTTTTTTCTTCTGCAAGTTTCGGGCAGCAAAAGAAAACGGATACGATAGCCATTAAAACGTCAGCCGTTTGCGGGATGTGCAAAGAGCGTATAGAGGGTTGCTTTGCCTTTGAAAAGGGGGTGAAGTCAGCAACCCTGGATGTGGAGACTAAAGTTGCAACCATCATTTTCAACCCAGCCAAGACCACTCCGGTAGTGTTGCGTCAGACCCTCTCAAAGCTGGGGTACGATGCGGATACAGTTCAGGCCAATCCGGTAGCTTATGCAAAACTGCCGGCATGCTGTAAAAAGGATGCACCGAAACATTGACGGGTTATCGGAATCTGCGGTTGGGGTGATCAAATCTTAACCATGAAAGTTAAAAAAAAGAGGTCACTCCACATGGGATGACCTCTTTTTTTACAGGTTATGAGATTACTTTTTCTTCACAACCTTTTTAGCAACAACTTTTTTTGCGGCTGGTTTAGCAGCGGCAGCAGCTTTTTTCTGTTTGATAACAGCCTGGGCAGCAGCTAACCTTGCGATTGGAACGCGGAAAGGTGAACAACTTACATAGTTGAAGCCAAGTGAATGACAGAATTCAACAGAAGCAGGTTCGCCACCATGTTCACCGCAGATACCGATCTTCAGGTCTTTACGGGTTGAACGGCCTTTTTCAACAGCCATTCTCATGAGTTGACCTACGCCTTCGAAGTCGATTACCTGGAAAGGATCAACCGGGAGGATCTTCTGTTCGATATATTCGGGAACAAATCCGCCGATATCGTCGCGTGAGAAACCGAAGGTCATCTGGGTAAGGTCGTTGGTCCCGAAAGAGAAGAAGGTAGCCGTCTCTGCAATTTTATCAGCAGTGAGGGCCGCGCGAGGAATCTCGATCATGGTACCTACCATATGTGGAATCTCCTTCATCTTGAATTTTTTGCAGACTTCTGCATAGATTTCGTCAATGATCAGGTATTGATGCTTCAACTCCTTTTCGGTACAGGTAACCGGAATCATGATTTCGGGGAACACTTTTTTCTTCTCCTTCAGCAGTTCAGCAGTTGCCTCAAAGATGGCACGAACCTGCATCTCGGTGATCTCGGGATAGGTGATGCCCAAACGAACGCCACGGTGACCCATCATCGGGTTGGTTTCATGGAGCGCATCAGCACGGCGGTTGAACTCCTCTTTGGTGATTTTCAGGCTGTCAGCAATTTTTTTGCGGGCATCTTCCTGGAGCGGTATGAACTCATGCAAAGGCGGGTCGAGGGTACGGATGGTAACAGGGTATCCGTCCATGGCAGCCAGTGTCTTCTTGATATCTTCCTTCACAAATGGATAGAGTTCCTTCAGCGCATCGCGACGTTCCACTTCAGATTTTGAAGCGATCATCTTACGAAGGAGGAAGAGGGGTTTTTCAGCATTTTTTCCATAGAACATATGTTCGGTACGGAACAGTCCGATCCCTTCGGCGCCAAAAGCACGTGCTTTTGCAGCATCTTCCGGAGTGTCGGCATTGGTACGGATCTTCATGGTGCGAACAGCATCGCAAAGTTTCATGAAAGCCTGGAAGTCAGGATTCTCTTCGGCAGCCTTGATCATTGGCAACTGGCCGTTGTAAACGTATCCCTTGGAACCGTTAAGTGAAATGAAATCACCTTCCTTGAGGGTGATGTCACCAATTTTCATCGTCTTCTTGGAAGCTTCGATCTTCAGTCCGCCTGCACCAACGATACAGCATTTGCCCCAACCACGGGCAACTAAGGCTGCATGACTGGTCATCCCGCCACGCGCGGTGAGAATGGCCTGAGCAGCGCGCATACCTTCGATATCTTCAGGGTTGGTCTCTTCGCGAACGAGGATCACTGTTTTACCCTTCTTTGCCCAGGCAACGGCATCTTCGGAGTTGAAGACAATCTGACCGGTAGACCCGCCGGGACCGGCAGGAAGACCTTTTGCCAAAGGCTTGGTACTCTTTTCGGCTTTCGGGTCGAGGATCGGGTGGAGAAGTTCATCCAGCTGGCTTGGCTCAACACGTGAAACAGCCTCTTCTTTGGTGATCAGCTTTTCATTGAACATGTCAACAGCCATCTTCACAGCTGCTGGTCCGTTGCGTTTTCCAACCCGACACTGCAGCATGTAGAGTTTTCCATCCTGGATGGTAAACTCGATGTCGAGCATGTTCCGGTAGTGCTTTTCAAGGGAACGCTCAATTTTATAAAGCGCCTTGTAAACCGATGGCATGGCTGTTTCCAGCGATTCCAGCTTCATGGTGTGCTCGTTCTTGCCAATTTCGTTGATGGGGTTCGGGGTACGGATACCGGCCACCACATCTTCGCCCTGTGCATTTGCAAGCCATTCGCCATAGAAATAGTTTTCGCCGGTGGCCGGGTTACGGGTGAAAGCCACACCGGTGGCAGATGTATCGCCCATGTTGCCGAATACCATTGACTGAACATTTACGGCGGTTCCCCATTCATCGGGAATGCCTTCGAAACGACGATAGGAGATGGCACGCTTGCC
>JBMOIP010000003.1:0-169836 GCA_049317265.1 Bacteroidales bacterium | reverse complement strand
GCATTCCCACCGGCCTCTACTTTGTGAAAGTTGTGGCTGATGATTATGTTGAGACCATCAAACTGGTAAAAACCAGGTAAAGTTGATTTACGATTGGACGATTTTAGATTGACGAATAAATTGACGAGTAAATGATTTACGATTAGTGAACATCAATCGTCGATCGTAAATCAAACAATTCAATCGTCAATCGTCAATCGTCCAATCGTTAATAACAAAGCCGGAATCCCACAATTGGGGTTCCGGCTTTTTTATGAAGATGTTTCCAGGAAATTGTCGCTTGTTAAAAAAAGTTAAACAACAGTTGTTTAATCTTTAGGGAAAATTGTTTTTGTAAATTTGTTAGGTTGATAAATACCCTTCCGATGGTTTTACTTTGATAAAAAAACAGTAAGTATTCTATTTTTTGGGTTTAATATGCGATTTTTTCACTCATTATATAATTCCACAGACCATTTTTTATTTTACACCAAACAAAAAAAATGACATGAAAAAACTCTTCTACTTTTTGAGCATGCTGGTTTTAATTACCGGCCTTTTTGTGAAAACTGCAAGTGCAGATATAGGTGTTACGGTAACCAACAACACCAACACCACGCCGGCCCTTGCCGTAAGTTACACCTCCCTTGCCCTTGCTCTAGCCGATCTGAATGCGGTAACTGCGATGTCGGGTCCTGTGACGCTGACCCTGGCAGCAGGATCGTCTGAAACTGCACCGGTAACCGGGTTTACTATCGGGAGTTCAACACTGAACCCTGTATTAAATGCAACCAATACGGTAACCATTGTCAGATCTGGCGGCACGGTGACACTGAATGCAGGTGTTGGAACTGCCACCCCTGCCAGTGCGGCTCCGGACGGAATTCTGAAAATCGTTGGCGCTGACTATATTACCATTGACGGGCTTACCTTCACCGACGGAAACACTGCGAACCCCGCCACCATGGAATTCGGAATCGCACTTTTTAAGCGCAGTGCAGCCGATGGGGCCCAGTATAACATTATCCAGAACTGCACTTTTAATATGCAACGGGTAAACAATGCTACCGGAGCCGGACCAATGGTTGATGGTTCTGTGGGCATTAATGTCGTAAACTCAATTCCAACTGCCGCAGGTACCTCTTTGACCCCAACCACTTCTGCCGGAACGAACTCCTACAATAAATTTTATGGCAATATACTCTATGGCGGCAACTATGGCATCGTTCTGAGCGGGTATGCTGCGTCATCGCCATTTACCCTGGGAGATACAGGCAATGATATCGGAGGCGGTTTTGCATCCTTTGGAAACGGAATCTACAACTTTGGCGGAGGCGATGTTACCAACCCTTCATCAGGTATTCGTGCCAACAACCAGTGGAGTGTTAACATTTCATACAATACCATCAATAACAACAATGGAAGCGGCGTGAATCATGCCACCACGCTGCGAGGTTTGTATGCACAGGCCGGCACCAGCGCCGGCGCTACGATCACGTATAACACCGTGACGATCAATGGGGGAGGAACAACAACTTCGGTCTATGGGATTGACAATGCAATAGGATCAACCGCTTCTTCCAACACAGTTGATATCAGTTACAATACCGTTACCGGATCATACACTACAGCAACCACTGGCGCTTTTTACGGGATCCAGAATACATCAACGGCTGCAACAGTAAATGTCACCCATAACACCGTATCAAATATTTCAACAGCAGGTACGGGTTCGCTTTATGCCCTGGCAAGTTCTGCAGCGGCCGTTGCCCTTAATTATACTTACAACACCATTGGCACATTAACGAAGACGGGCATTGGCGCCATCTATGCCATGTATGTTAGCAGCAACCCCACCGTGACAGCCCAGAATAATCTGATCGACGGACTTTTGTGCACCGCGGCTGCAAGTACGGCAAATATTGCCGGGTATTATAATGCCAGCACAAGCGTTGTTGAGAATGTGAGCAGCAACATTATTCGTAATTTTTCAAGCACGGGTACCTCTACTTTATATGGCATCTATATCGGTACGGCTACCGGGAATAAAACGCTGCAGAACAACCAGGTTTATAATTTCACAAAGGCGGATGGCGGTACCATGTATGGCATCAACATGAGCTTTGGTTCAACCGATGATATAAGCAACAACCAGGTCCACGACTTCAATATGACGGCTGCCACTTCGGGAACCATTTACGGAATCAGGATTGCCGCCGGAACGCTCAATAATGTTTACCAAAACAATATTTATGCACTGAGTGTTGTCGCAGGAACCACAGGGATTGTTTATGGTTTTTATATCGCCACCGGTACGACCAACAATGTTTTCAGAAACAAAGTATGCAACCTCTCCTGTGGCAGTTCGGGCCCCACGCTCTACGGCGCCTACCTGATTAGCGGAACAACGAATAATTTCTACAACAACCTGATCGGCGACCTGAGAACTCCGGCAGCAAATGCCGCCATTCCATTGGCCGGGATCTATGTCGGTGGGGGTACAACAGCAAAGATTTATGACAACACCGTTTACCTCAATGCAACCAGTTCAGGTGCATTGTTCGGAAGCGCCGCCCTCTATGCAGCAACGGCCACCCCAAATCTTGACATGAGGAATAACATCCTGGTCAACACCTCCACTCCCGCAGGTGCAACCGGGTTTACGGCCGCCTACAGGAGGTCGACCACCACCCTGACCTCCTATTTGAGCACCTCGAACTACAACTATTATTATGCAGGAACACCCTCCCCCACGAACCTGGTTTTTTATGACGGAACCAACAGCGATCAGACACTGGCCGCTTTCCAGGCGCGTGTTGCTCCGCGTGACGCTGCATCAGTTACCAGCGCTACCGGGCCATCCTTCCTGAGTACTACCTGCGGAGATGCTACATTCCTTCACATCACCCCCAATATCTCTTCGGTAATTGAGAGCGGTGGTTCGGCCATTGCCACCTACGACAATGACTTTGATGGCGATATCCGACAGGGAAGCGCCGGTTATCCTGCCCAGGTCAATGGCGGAGGTTCATCCCCCGACATTGGCGCCGACGAATATGATGGTATCCCCAGTTATTCATGTACATCCCCAAATCCTGGCACCACCATTGCATCAGCTAATTCTATTTGCCTGGGACAGTCGGTTACCCTGTCGTTGCAAAATGCCGTTCCCGGAACAGGGATTACCTACCAGTGGCAAAGTTCTCCAAACAATGGAACCTATACCAATATTGCCGGGGCCAACACTGCACAATACTTTGTGGCTCCAACTGCGTCTATTTATTACCGGTGTGTGGTAACTTGTCAAAACGGACCTTCTTCGGTTAACTCCGTTCCTGTTCAAATTACATTTAATAACACCATTACCTCGACTACTCCGGGTAGCAGGTGCGGAACAGGGTCAGTCTCTCTTGCGGCAACAGGAAGCGCTGGCACAATCAGCTGGTATGCTGCTGGCGCAGGGGGATCACCCATCGGCACCGGCTCGCCGTTTACCACCCCGATCATCAGTGCGACGACCTCCTATTATGTTTCTGCTGAGACTTTTACAGCAGGGAATGCCGCGTCAGGCGCGGGTGCTTCCACCTCGGCAACTTATTCGAATCCTTTCTATTCGTTGTGGAGCAACATTCATACGCAGCACCTGATCAAAGCATCTGAACTGACAGCTGCAGGACTGGGAGCTGGTAATATCACCTCGGTAGCACTGGATGTAACTTCTGTGGGGACCCTGCCAATGATCGACCTGTCGGTGAAAATTGCCGCTACTACGGCAACCAGCATGTCGGCGTTTCTTTCCCCAACTTTTACAACGGTATTTACGAGTGCATCCTTTATGCCGGTTTCAGGGCTTAATGTGCTCACCTTTACACCACCGTTTACCTGGGATGGTTCATCTAATATCGTACTGGAGTTTTGTCATGGAAATGGCGCTTCGTCCGCCACCATGAGCAGGACCGTGAAATCTGATGTAACCAGTTATGTCTCTTCCATCAAAACCCATGTGAGTGCAGCAACTGCGGCAGCCACTATTTGTGCGAATACTACGACAAACCTGCTTACCTATTCAGAGAGGCCTCAGTTTACATTTGCCGGCCAGGTTGCTTGCTCCAGTCCGCGAAGTGCTGTTGTTGCAACGGTGATTAACCCCCCGGTGCTCACAGTTTCCGCCAATAAGACTGTTTGTAATAATGAAGTTGCCACTATACAGGTAACCTCTGCTCCTTTGTCCGACTTTGACACCTATATCTGGAGCCCTGCCACTAACCTGTTTACCGATATCACCTGCCTTTCAGCGTATGATGGCATTTCAACGGCTACCACGCTGTATGCAAAATCAGCATCAGCAGTTGTTACAACCTATACCTGTACTGCGACAAAAACCTCATCCGGTTGTGTGAATACCTCGCAATCTGTTCTGACGGTTTTGCCTGCCAATCCAACGGTTACTGCCCAGCCACCCAACATTTGTGTCAGCGGAGCTACCCTTTTATCTCTCAACCCGGCAACCGGCTGGGGCAACGCCACCTTCCAGTGGCAGGATTCTCCCGATAACACTACCTTTACCGATATCGGCGGTGCAAACGGAACGACTTACACTACCAAAGCCATTACGAGCACAACCTATTACAAGCTGATCATAAAAAACAGCGCAGGAGTCATCTGCAGCGAGCCGCAGGTTACGGTTACAGTTACCAACCCACAGGTTGTCAACCCGGTTCCGGGGACCCGTTGCGGGACAGGAACTGTACAGCTGGGAGCTTCCGTTATTGGCGGAACCCTGAGCTGGTATGCAGCCCCGACAGGAGGAAATCCGCTGGGCAGCGGAACCACCTTTACCACCCCGGCCATCAGTTCAACCACCTCATTTTATGTTGATGCACTTGCCCCGGGTTCTGCCTCGTATTCGGTAGGGAAGACCCTTACCAATGGCGCAGATGGAACCAGTACCGGTGCCGGATTGGTCTTTGATGCCTCTGTTCCGTTTACCCTGAATTCGGTTTATGTTTATCCCATCGGCACAGGCAGCGGGACTGTGACAATCCAGTTGCAAACCTCTGCCAGTGCCGTGTTGCAAACAACAACAGTTACCTTAACCGGTACAGCGACTCCAGGGATCAAGACACAGGTTCCACTCAACTTTGATGTTCCGGCAGGCACAGGACTGAAACTGATGTTTTCAGCCTATACCAGCCCTATTACCGGCCTGATCAGGGATTATACCACTGCGGTTCCAGCAACAGCATTCCCATATACAGTTCCGGGTGTTATGTCAATTACCGGAGCCACACTCTCCCCATATTATTATTTCTTCTATGACTGGAATATCAGTGTTGGATGCAGATCTGCCCGTACTGAAGTTATTGCTACCGTGACCCCGCCACCGGCCCTTACCATTACCGGCGACCAGACGATCTGTAACGCCGAAATTTTCCCGATCTCGGTTACCTCCCTTGTTTCTAACTTCGATACCTATACCTGGAGCCCGGTTACCAGTCTCTTTACCGATCCCGCATGTACCAGTGCTTACGATCCACTCACCACTCCATCTGCCACATCGTTGTATGTAAAATCAACGACTGGCGGGATCTTGACCTATTCCTGTACGGGAACCAACTCATCCACCGGGTGTGTTAACACAGCACAGGCAATCATCACCGTCTTGCCGCAGAGTCCGGCCATTGTTGCAACACCTGCTTCAATTTGTGTGTCAGGATCGGCTGTGTTAAATGTTTCTCCGGCAACAGGCTGGGGCACAGCTACTTTCCAGTGGCAGGATTCTCCTGATAACATTACCTTCACAAGTATCGCAGGTGCAACAACCCAGACCTATACCACGCCGACCATATCGGCAACAAGGTATTACCAGGTTCTGGTTAAAAATGGTGCGGGAGCCAGCTGCTCGGCAATTCAATTCACACTTCCGGTTAATAATCCGCAGATTACCGGCGTGTTTGATGGTACCCGTTGTGGTACAGGTTCAGTCGTATTAAGTGCAACCGGAAGCGGGGTGTTGAAATGGTACAATGTGGCAACGGGTGGCTTATCCATCGGAACAGGATCGCCTTTCAACACACCTGTTATCAGCGCTACCACGGATTATTGGGTAGAGTCTTCCGGTGGTTCCGGAGGAACAGTTTCTGTAGGACCTGTCTCCCCGACAGCCCAGGGAGGGACCATTGCAACTCAAACCATTGCATGGAACGTCAACTTTACGACCTTCGCAGCTACTTCAATCAAAACGGTCGATATCTTCCCGATCGCCTCAGGCCAGGCCGGTGTAATTAAAGTGCTGACCGGTTCGACAACCAGTGGAACCGTGCTGGCAACGATCAACTATACCACCACCGTTTCGGGAGGGGCTACCGCTCAAACCATCCAGATAAATTGTAACCTGCCAACTCCTGGCTCCTACAACCTTTACACCAGTACACTTCCTTCGTCAGGTATTACAAGGAATACCTCCGGAGCCGTTTACCCTTATATCTCCTCCGTGGCAAATATTACCGGCAATGGATTTGATCAAACCTACTTCATGGGAATGTATAACTGGCAGTTTGAATCTGAATGTGTTTCACCGAGGCAAAAAGTTACAGCCTATGTTACTGCACCTCCTGCCATAACACCATCAGCAAACCCGACCAGTGTTTGTGCCGGTTCGGCGAGCACCTTGGATGTTACCAGCGGCAATGCAGGTTATTCATACACCTGGACCCCGGGCAACCTGAGCGGAGCGCAACAAACGGTAAATCCTGAAATCACCACAACCTATACGGTAACGGCCAGCGACGGGACATGTGCAACAACGGGAACAACCACTGTTACTGTGCTGGCTACTCCTTCACCCATCGTAATAGTCCCGGTGGCTCCGGTTATAGCTCCGGGCGCCATCCAACAACTTACAGCAGTTGGAGGAACCCTGGCAGGAGGTGCGATAGTGGGTAACGGCGTCACAACCAATACCGCAACAACCTATCCTTCTCCGTATACAAACTATTATGGCGGAACCAAGCACCAGATGCTCATCAAGGCCAGTGAACTTGCAGCAGCCGGGTTGGCAGCAGGTGTGCCGATAAACTCCATTTCGTTCAAGGTGACCGAAGTGGGTTCTGCATTTTCGGGCAGTCTGAATAATTTCCAGATCGACATGGGACTTACTTCTGCCACGGCTTTGACAAATACTGCCTTCCTTACGGGATTAACCAATGTGTTTGCACCGGCTACCGTGGCGATCGCAGTTGGTACGATCACCCACACGCTGAACACTCCATTCATCTGGGACGGAACAAGCAATATTGTGGTACAAACATCGTACAGCAATGCAAATACGGGCACCTCGAGTACCTACGTCCTGATGACCAACACCGATCCGGGGTTTATGAGCACCAACTGGTACAGGGCTGACGCGGCGACTGCTGCAGTAGTACTTGCAGCGACCACTCCAACCTCATCCAGTAATGCAAGACCAAACATGGTTCTTGGTTTTGCATCTCCAAGTTCCATGATATGGACCCCGTATACCTCACTTTATACAGACGGACTTGCCACCGTGGCTTATAACGGTGAAAACCTTGCCGTGGTTTACTCAAAACCTGCAACAACGATCACCTATACGGTAACTGCAACATCCGGTATTACGGGTTGTACCCGGGCACAGAGTGCTACTGTTACCATCGCCGCTACACCTGCTGTAACCGGAACTGTTACCAATGTGACAGGGTGTTTTGGCAACAGCAACGGTGCCATCAGCACCAATGTGACTGGCGGTGTCAGCCCCTATGGCTATGCATGGAGTAATGCAGCAACTACAGCCTCGTTAACCGGGATTACAGCAGGAACCTACACGGTAACTGTGACTGATGCCGCCAGCAGCAGTGTTGTCGGAAGCTGGACGGTAACCCAACCTGCGCAAGCTGTATTATCGGCAGTTGTCACCAACGCGAATTGCCCGGCAATTCATGATGGGGTCATTGACCTCACAGTTACAGGAGGAACTCCGGGTTATAACTATGTATGGAGCAACGGAGGAGATTCGCAGGATATCAGTGCACTTGCGGCTGGTGTTTACACGGTGACTGTGACCGATTCCCATGGTTGCGCTGTGTCAGGTAGCTGGACTGTCGGTCTCATTAACGCAGTTTGCGACAATACTACCGTCACAGGCACAGTTTCCACAACGGTTTGTTACAATGCAACCACCACGATCACCGTGGCAGGCAGCGCTACCACTTTCATCGTTTCTTCACCCGGTGGTAATGCGACCTTTATTGCAGGGAATAACATTCTGTTTGAACCGGGAACCCATGTGGAGAGCGGAGCTTACATGCATGCTTACATCTCCAATACCTACTGTCTGAATCCGGCCTCCCCGATAACTGCAGCTGTGACCGGACAGGATGAACCTCAGCTGAACCTCAGTCACGCTTATTTCACCCTCTACCCGAACCCGACCAGCGGCAACTTCACCCTTGTACAAAAGGGCGACAGGTCTTATAGAAACGTAAAGGTGGAAGTTTATTCGATGAACGGCGGGAAGGTTCTCAGCGAAGAGATGATTGGTGAAAAGAGCCATGAGTTCAACTTCTCCGGCATACCGACCGGCCTCTACTTTGTAAAAGTTGTGGCTGATGATTATGTTGAGACGATCAAACTGATCAAGTCGAGGTAGATTTGATTTACGATTGGACGATTTTAGATTGACGAATAAATTGACGAGTAAATGATTTACGATTAGTGAACATCAATCGTCGATCGTAAATCAAACAATTCAATCGTCAATCGTCAATCGTCCAATCGTCAATTGCAAAGCCGGGATCCTATTTCAGGGTTCCGGCTTTTGTATTGTTGGAATTCGACCATAACACCGGGTATCGTTAAAAAAGTATAAATATTTGGTGCATCCAAAATCAGCATCACATTTTTTGTATTTTTGTTACGTTCCCCACTTGAATTTCATAACCCTTATTGTCAGTAAATCTAACTTGTTGTCGACCTACATATTTCTCCTGATTATTTCACTTTTTAACTAAACTCAAAAACCAAACATGATGAGAAATTTTTTACTGATGATTATTGCACTGTCAATCACCGGTGCAACATTCGGGCAGCTGACGGGAGCCAAGAGTATCCCTGGTGACTATGCCACCATTGCCCTGGCTATTGCCGATCTCAACGCCCAGGGGGTAGGCGCCGGTGGCGTCTATTTTAATGTGGCTGCGGGACACACGGAAACCATTACCGCACCGCTGTCAATCACTGCTACGGGAACAGTAGCAGACAAATCGTTTTCCAGAAACTCGGCCTGGGCGCCAATCCATTGATAACCGCCTATACCACGGGAACCGGAACACCTGCTGCAGCCATACAGGATGGTATATGGAACCTCATCGGCTCCGACTATGTGACCATCAACGGAATCGACCTGCTCGACCCCAACACAACCAACCCTGCCACCATGGAATATGGATACGCAATGTTTAAAGCAAGCGTTACCAATGGTTGCCAGAATAATACCATTAAAAACTGCGTGGTCACCCTCAGCAGGGTTAACAACGCCTCCGGAACTTCTCCTGCAGTGGATGGTTCCAGGGCCATCAATGTGATGAACTCACTGGTTACGACCCAAACGACCGCTGCAACTCCAACATCAGCAGCAGGTACAAACTCTTTCAACATGTTCTACAGCAACACGCTGCAAAACTGTAACATCGGCATTGCCCTGATCGGTTTTGCCGGCGCTTCTCCATTCACCCTGTGCGATACCGGTAACGATATCGGCGGAAGTTCAGTTGCAACAGGGAACAACATCCTGAACTACGGAGGTGCACCTTTAGCAACAAATCCTGCGGCCGGCGTAAGAACTTTGGCACAGTACAACCTGAATGTCTCTTATAACACCGTTAATAATAATGACGGGGCTGGGGTCAACCACGTTTCCACCCTCAGGGGAATCTACCTCAACACAGCATTAAGCGCCAGCGCCACCATCAGCTACAATACGCTGAACATTAAGAGTGGTTCCGCCACCAGCCAGGTTTCGGTGATCGAAAATGTTTCAGGTGGAACCGCTGCCGGAAATACCATCAACATCAATAATAATACGATTACAGGAAGCTATACAACAGCCACAACAGGCGCTTTTTATGGTATTTACAACACGACTTCAGCTACCGCAGCCATCGTAAATATCAATAATAACACTGTTTCCGGCATTTCAACACCCGGAACAGGCATATTGTATGGCATATCAGGAGGAACCTGTACTGCGTTGAATATCATGAATAACAGCATCCTGAATCTCAGTAAAACGGGAATTGGTGCCCTGTATGGCATTCAAGCCTCCACCGCAACCTATACCTGCCAGAACAACCTGGTTGAAGGACTGTACAACTCTGCGGCGGCCAATACTGCCACCATTTATTGTATCTATGACGGAGCGTCTGCTGTTCTGGAAACATATACAAATAATACTATCAGAAATATTACCTCTACCGGAACAGCGACCATTTATGGTTTAGGGATCAGTACGGCAAACGGAAATAAAACGGTACAGGGTAACCTGATCTACAACATTACCAGTTCAGGCGGTGGAACTATTTACGGATTCAGCATGGGATATGGTTCAACGGATGTTATCAGCGGCAACAACATCAGCGACCTCAGCATTACCGGCACTGTATCCGGTACCATTTACGGGTTAAGGATCGCAGCCGGAACATTGAATAGTGTTTACCTGAACAACATTTATGCGCTCAGCAATGCCGGTGGAACCGGGGGAGCCATTTACGGGCTCTATATCTCCACCGGAACAACAAACAATGTTTACAGAAACATGATTTGCAACCTCTCTTCAGGCAGTTCAGGCCCGACTGTTTATGGCGCTTATATTGTTAGCGGCACCACGAATACTTTATACAACAACCTGCTCGGCGACCTCAGAACTCCTGCAGCGAATTCAGCGATTCCTCTGGCAGGTATTTATGTGTCGGGTGGAACGACAGCCAAAATATATTACAACACGGTAAACCTCAATGCAACAAGTACCGGGGCGACCTTTGGCAGTGCTGCATTGTATGCATCTACGTCTGTTAATCTTGACATGAGGAACAATATCCTGGTTAACACCTCAACACCTGTTGGGGCAACTGGTTTTACTGCTGCCTACAGAAGATCGGGTGCAACCCTTACCAGTTATTTAAGCACCTCCAACAACAACTACTATTATGCAGGCACACCCTCGGCAACCAACCTTGTTTTCTATGACGGAACCACGCCATATTCAACCCTGGCAAGTTTCCAGGCCCTGGTAACCCCGCGTGATGGAGCCTCTATTACAAGTGCAACCGGTCCTGCATTCATAAGTACCACCTGCACAGGTCCTGGTTTCCTGCACATCCAGCCAAATGTTTCCTCAAGTATTGAGAGCGGCGGGTTGGCTATTGCAACCTACGACAATGACTTTGACGGCGAAATCCGCCAGGGAAGCGCTGGTTATCATACCCCGGTCAACGGCGGCGGTTCAGCCCCAGACATCGGAGCAGATGAGTATGACGGTGTTCCTAATTACACCTGTTCCACTCCAAACTCGGGCAATACAATTGCTTCTGCAAACTCTTTATGTCTTGGACAAAGTGTTACCTTTTCCCTGCAAAATGCCAGTGTTGGAACAGGTAATACCTACCAGTGGCAAAGTTCGCCAACTGGTTCGGGTTACACAAATATTACAGGGGCGAATTCTGCATTCTATACCACCATCCCCGAAGCACCGCTCTATTATCAATGCGTTGTAACCTGTCAGAACGGACCGGTTTCTGCTACTTCGAATCCGGTGCAAATTACCTTTTCAAACACCATTACCTCAACCACCGCGGGGAGCCGTTGCGGATTGGGTACAGTTTCGTTGCAAGCTGCGGGAACAGGAACAGCACTGAACTGGTATGCTGCTTCTATTGGTGGTGCGCCCATTGGGTCCGGTTCACCTTTTGTAACCCCGTCCATCAATGCTACTACTACTTATTATGTTGGAACTGAAAGTGTTGCTGCAGGGAATGTTCCAGTGGGTGCAGGTGCATCTACCAGCACAGGATCTGAAAGTCCTTTCTACTATCTCTGGGGAGGCCATAAGTCACAGTTCCTGTTTAAAGCGTCAGAACTGGCGGCTGCAGGATTGTCGGCAGGTAATATCACCGCTTTGTCCTTTGAGGTTGTCGCTTCTACCGGCACCACCTTCCAGGGATTCAACATGAGCATTGGAACCACTGCGTTAACGGCGCTGACCTCCACTTTTGCATCAGGTTTGACCAATGTCTATTCAACAACAGCCCCTGCCGGGATCACCCCGACCAATGGTGTTTTCACCATTCCTTTCTCTGCGCCATTGCTTTGGGACGGCACCTCCAACATCATTATCGAAACCTGCTGGAGCAATAACAACAGCGGTTCATCTGCCAACAGCGCCACGGTTAAATACGATGTTACGACCTTTGTGTCCAATACCTTACTCAGGGTTGATAACCAAACTCCGGCTGTATTTTGTGCTACCTCTACCGCCAGCGGTACGATTAGTAGCCGGCCAAAAGTTATCTTCGCCGGCCAGGGCTCCTGTTCAAGCGCACGCAGTGCAGTTGTCGCTACGGTTGTGAACCCACCGGCACTTACCGTATCTGCCAACCAGACGATTTGCGGCAATGGCGTTGCAACACTTGATGTTACCTCCCTGCCCCTGTCAAATTTTGACACCTACGTATGGAGCCCGAACACCAACCTGTTTACGGATATTAACTGTCAGTATGCCTATGATGGTATTTCAAGCCAGTCGACCATCTATGTAAAATCGGCAACTGCCGCTATTACCACCTACACTTGCACAGGTACAAAAGTCTCCACATCCTGCGTAAATACAGCGCAGACGGTAGTAACTGTTTTGTCGCCCACTGCCTCCATTACTGCTGCACCACCCTCCATTTGTGTAAGCGGAGCGACCGTGTTGTCGGTATCGCCAACTACAGGTTGGGGGACGGCTACTTTCCAGTGGCAGGATTCACCGGATAACATCACCTTTACCGATGTGGATGGTGCCACGGGGCAGAGCTACACGACAAAATCACTAACCGTCACCACCTATTACAAACTCAGGATCAGGAACGGGGCCGGAACAATTTGTACGGAGCCCCAGATTACCATTGCTGTGACCAATCCCCAGGTTACCGGCACAACACCCGGAACACGTTGCGGTACAGGAACAGTTGATTTGGCTGCAACCGTAAGCGGAGGAACACTTGCATGGTATGCACTACCCGTGGGAGGTCCGGTACTGGGAACAGCAGCTTCGTTTACAACGCCATCGATCAGCACCACAACTTCATTTTATGTTCAGGCTGATGCTCCGGGATCTACCATGTATTCAGCAGGTAAACCCCTGACAAACGGTGCAGACGGAACAAGTTCCGGCGCAGGATTGATCTTTGATGCCTATGTGCCTTTTACCCTGAATTCAGTGAATATCTACCCGATCGGGACAGGTAGCGGTACGGTAACGATCCAGCTGCAAACCTCGGCCAGTGTTGTTTTACAAACTACCACTGTAACCCTTACGGGAGCTGCCTTACCGGGAGTAAAAACACTGGTTCCACTCAATTTTGACGTTCCTGTCGGAACAGGGATGAAACTGATGTTTACTGCCTATACAGGCTCCATCACAGGTCTTATCAGGGATTATACAACGGCAGTTCCTGCAACAGCCTTCCCCTATACGGTTCCCGGAACACTTTCGATAACGGCTGCTACTCTTTCACCTTATTACTATTTCTTCTATGACTGGTCCGTTAGTGTCGGATGCCATACTGCACGTACTGAGGTTGTTGCAACCGTAACTGCACCGCCTGCGATCACACCGACTGCAACGCCTGCAAGCGTTTGTGCTGCTTACCTGAGTAACCTGGATGTAACCAGTCCAAACCCGAACTACACCTACCACTGGATGCCTGGAAATCTCACCGGAGCCCAGCAGGGTGTCTATCCCCTGGTTCCCACAACCTATTCCGTTACTGCTACAGATGCGATATCAGGATGTGTGACCACAGGTTCTACGACAGTATCAATTCTCACCACTCCTTCACCGATCACCATCACTCCTGCTGCACCGGTAATTTCACCGGGTGATGTTCAGCAACTTACGGCAACCGGTGGAACGCTCACGGGGGGTGCAACATTAGGCACCGCTGTCACGACCAATACGGCAACCAGCTACCCGTCGCCCTATTCCAACTATTATGGTGGCTCCAAGCACCAGATGCTGATTCATGCCAGTGAGTTGACAACGGCCGGGATGAGCGCTGGAACACCGATCACCTCCATCTCGTTTACAGTTACCAGTGTTGGCTCCACGTTCACCGGAAGTTTGAATAATTTCCAGATCGATATGGGCCTGACAAGTGAAACAGTTGTAACCGCTACAGGGTTCATCGCAGGATTAACCAATGTGATAGCGCCTGCCACATTGCCTATTACAGTAGGTACAATTACCCACACG
The DNA here is from genome assembly GCA_049317265.1 of Bacteroidales bacterium. Classification (GTDB taxonomy): domain Bacteria; phylum Bacteroidota; class Bacteroidia; order Bacteroidales; family FEN-979; genus CAIVAT01. Next base: position 155,327 of record JBMOIP010000003.1, on the reverse strand, counting down.
CTGCCTGTTCCGTTCACATGGGATGGCACCAGCAACCTGGTTATTCAGACCTCGTACAGCAATGCAAACGCAGGAACCTCTACTGACTTTGTTTTGATGACCAACAGCGATCCCGGATTTGTGAGCACCAACTGGTACAGGGCTGATAATGTTACAGCTGCTGCCGTTCTTGCTGCAACAACACCCACAAGTTTGGGGAATGCCAGACCTAACATGGTTTTAGGTTATCCAACACCAACCACCATGATATGGACGCCATATACCGAGCTCTTCACCGACATATCCTGTACTCCCGCATATCAGTATAATGGAGAAGGATTGGCAACAGTTTATTCCAAGCCAACAATTTCCAGGACCTATACTTGTTCATCTACAGCGCTTGTCACCGGATGTGTCCGTTCAAAAAGCGTTACCGTATCGTTCCAGTCGCCACTTGGCATCACCGGAACAGCTACCGATGTAACAGGTTGCTTTGGTAACAGCAATGGTGCCATCAGTACGACTGTTACGGGTGGATTAGCTCCTTATACTTACCTGTGGAGCAATGCTGCAACTACTGCATCCCTCACCGCAATCGTTGCAGGAACCTACTCGGTAACTGTGACCGACGGCCTTAGCGCTACCGCTACCGGAAGCTGGACGGTTAATCAACCAACACAGGTTGCCTTATCTGCCATCATTACCAATGCGAACTGCCCTGCCATTCATGATGGCGCCATCGACCTCACGGTCGCAGGAGGAACGCCAGGTTATTCCTATATCTGGAGCAACGGAGGCGATTCTCAGGACATCAATACACTTGCATCGGGGACTTATACCGTTACCGTAACTGATTCCCATGGATGTGCAGTGACAGGCAGCTGGTCTGTTGGCCTGATCAATGCGGTATGTTCAAATACTTCCGTAACAGGAACCGTTTCCACGACTGTATGTTACAATGCCACCACAACCATTACCGTTGCAGGAGGCGTAACTACCTTCATCGTTACTGCTTCCAACGGCAATGCAACGTTCATTGCAGGTTCCAACATCCTGTTTGAACCGGGAACCCATGTGGAGAGCGGAGCATACATGCATGCTTATATCTCCAACACCTACTGTCTGAATCCGGCCTCGCCAATCACTGCAGCAGTGACCGGGCAGGACGAACCCCAGATGAACCTTAACCATGCTTATTTCACCCTCTACCCGAACCCGACCAGCGGCAATTTCACCCTTGTACAAAAAGGTGACAAATCCTATGGAAACGTAAAGGTGGATATTTATTCGATGAATGGCGAAAAGGTTCTCAGCGAAGTGATGATTGGCGAAAAAAGCCATGAGTTTAACTTCTCCGGCATTCCTGTCGGCCTCTACTTTGTAAAAGTTGTGGCGGATGATTATGTTGAAACCATTAAACTTATCAAGACCAGGTAGGTTTGATTTACGATTGGACGATTTACGAGTTACGAATGAATTTACGATTAAACGATTTACGATTAGTGTACATCAATCGTAAATCGTAAATCAAACAATTCAATCTGCAATCGTAAATCGTCCAATCTTAAATTTAAAAAGCCGGAATCCCACCATTGGGGTTCCGGCTTTTTCATGTGTTCCCCTTTTCCTTCTGTTAAAATTTGTTAAACAATGTGGTATTTAAATATTTAAATATCGGTTTGTGTCTATATTTGTTCCCTTGCCCTGATTTGTAAAATGCAAGGGCCTAGTTTTCAACCAACCACAAACCTAAATACATATGAAAAAACTATATTACCTTTTTATGGTGCTGGTCTTCGTGACCAGCGCATTTGTGCAGAATGCACAGGCGGATATAGGTGTTACGGTAACCAATAATACCAATACGACACCGAATCTCGCCGCCAGTTACACCTCCCTGGCGCTGGCATTGGCTGATTTGAATGCAGTAACCGCCATGTCGGGACCTGTGATTCTGACACTTGCAGCAGGTTCGTCAGAAACTGCACCGCCAACCGGGCTTACCATTGGCAGTGCCACGCTTAACCCGGCACTCAGTTCAACCAATACGGTTACGATCGTTAAAGCCTCCGGTACAGTCACCCTGAATGCAGGGGTTGGTACCGCAACGCCTGCCAGCGCCGCGCCAGACGGCATCCTTAAAATCGTCGGCGCCGACTATATCACCATCGACGGACTCACGTTAACCGATGGCAACGCTGCGAATCCCGCCACCATGGAGTTTGGGCTCGGCCTTTTTAAACTCAGCCTTTCAGATGGCGCACAGAACAACACCATCCAGAATTGTACGATCAACGTAAAAACAATCAACAACGCATCAGGAACCTCACCCATGATCGACGGTTCTGTCGGTATCCTGATGATCAACTCAACCGCAGCAGCTGCCACAACGGCATTAACTCCTACAACGGCTGCCGGCGCTAACTCCGGCAATAAATTTTACGCCAACACCATCAACGGCGGAAATTACGGCATGGGACTGATCGGCTTTGCAGGTGCAACACCCTTTACTACCTGTGATGTTAACAATGATGTTGGCGGCGCTTCTCTGGCGACCGGCAATACCATCCAGAATTTTGGCGGTGGTGCCGCAACAAATCCTTCTGCAGGTATCCGGACACTGGCCCAATATTCCATCAATGTCTCTTATAATACGGTAAACAATAATACCGGGGCCAACGCCAACCATGCAACAACCTTCAGGGGTATTTTTATCAATACAGCAACCAGTGCAAGCGCTGTGATTAACAACAATACGGTTGTTCTGAAGTCGGGTGCGACCTCATCGGCATGCACTGCCATCGATAACCAGTGTGGTTCAACAGCTACTACTAATACGATCTCCATCTCCAACAATACGGTAAGCGGCGCTTATAGCACTGCAACAACCGGTGTGTGGTCGGGGATCAATAACGGGGGTACAGCAGCAACGGTCAATATCAATGGGAATACCCTCTCAGGTTTTGATCTTGCCGGGACAGGAACACATGTTTTAATAGAAACAGGTTCGCCCACAACGGCCACCGCTAGCAACAATAGCATTTCCTCAGTAACAAGAAGCGGCGCTTCAGGATCATGGCGTATTATTAAGACCACCAGCCCGACAAACTTTACGGCCAACGGCAATACCATTGAAGGACTTAGCTGGACAGCGGTGGCATCAACAGGGAGCATTTCTCCTATTTTCGGCACATCAAGCGCAGTGAACTTTACTGCCAACAATAATATCATCAGGAATTTATCAACACCTACAACCGGGACCATCATCGGTATTACTGAAAATGGAATTTCCGGGTTAAAGACCATCCAGAATAACCAGGTATATAATTTTTCCACGACTGCAGGTGGGGCAGGAGGCGCTTCATTTACCGGGATTTCAGAATTAACCGGTTCTACCAACGACATCAGCGGCAACCAGATCTACTCTTTAAACAGCACCGGCACAACGGGAGGAACCGCGGGTTCCATCACCGGGATCGTTGTTGGCGGTGGTACAACAAACAGCGTGTACAAGAACCGGATTTGCGACCTGTCATCCACCAGCACCAACCCTTTGGTTGCAGGTATTACGGTTTCGAGCGGAACGACCAATACCATTTACAACAACAACATCGGTGATTTAAGGGCGCCGGCAGCCAATGCAGCAAATCCTGTCATCGGGCTCAATATCACAGGGGGAACCACCGACAACATTTATTTCAATACGGTTAACCTCAGTGCAACGAGCTCTGGTGCATTATTCGGATCAAGTGCCATATCGGTTTCAACATCTCCAACCGTTACGCTCCGTAATAATATTTTCCATAATACTTCAACAGCCAATTCAACGGGATTTACGGTCGCACACCGCAGATCGACCACCTCCCTGACCTTTTTTGCAGCAGCTTCAAACAACAATCTCTATTATGCCGGAGCGCCCGGGGCTTCCAACCTGATCTTTTATGACGGAACAAATTCCGACCAGACCCTGGCAGCCTATAAAACGAGGGTAGCGTCCCGTGATGCTGGCTCCGTAACTGAAAACCTTATTTCAAGCCCAACGTTTTTAAGTACTGCGTGCGGTAATGGCACCTTTCTTCATATCAGCGCTACTGTACCTACCCAGCTTGAAAGCGGAGGTGCTGCGATTGCCGGCATCACGGATGATTTTGACGGCAATACAAGAAATGCCTCCACGCCGGATATCGGTTCGGATGAGTTTTCGGGTATTGCCATCGATTTAACTGCACCAACCATTGCATCGATCACACTTGCCGGAAATGCATGTGGCCTTGCCAGCCGGAATGTTACTGCCTTGTTGAGTGACTACAGCGGCGTTGACAATGCCTCTTTCCAGCCAAGAATCTATTTCCGCAAAAATGCGGGCACTTATGTTTCTGCAGCGGGTTCGCTCACCTCCGGTACCGTCAATTCCGGAACCTGGACCTTCACGATCAACTATGCCGTCCTTGGTGGTGTTGTTGTGACCGACGTGATCGACTATTTTATTGTTGCACAGGATGTTACTGGGAATGTTGGGGGCAGTCCATCGGGCGGACTTGTCCTGACAAATGTTATCACAGTAACTACCCCACCCACCACCCCGCTGACCTATACCATTCAAAACGTCATCGGGGGCAGCTACAATGTTGGTACGGGGCAAACCTATGCCAATTTGACTGCTGCTATCGCAGCCTACAACACCTCCTGCCTGTCAGGTCCGGTGACGTTCCTGCTGACCGATGCCGCTTATACCGAAGCAGCCGCCCTGACCATCAATGCAAACCCGGATGCAAGTGCGGTGAACACCCTGACCATCAAACCCTCACTGGCAGCTACAACCATTGCTGTTACGGGCGGAAGCACAACAGCCATCTTTAATTTGAACGGCGCTGACTATGTCATCCTCGACGGTTCTGTTGGTAATACTGTGAATGTATGTTGTTCACCTGCAGCCTCCAGGGACCTGACCATCACCAATACCAATGCTGGCGCATCAAGCGCAGTGGTGTGGCTTCAAACCAATGGCGCCGATGGCGCTACCAACAACACTATTAAAAACTGCAACCTTGTTGGCAGCGGCAATACAGCCACGTTGTTTGGAGTAGGCTCGGGAAGTTCAACGATTGGTACTGCCAGTCTGGGAGCCGGGAACAATTATAACTCTTACATCAATAATAGTATCAGCAAAACACAGTATGGTATCTATTCACAGGGGGCCAGCGCTGCAGCGAAAAATGTTGGTACGATTATCCTGATGAACCTGATCAACACTGCCTCCCCGAACAATGTTGCACGGGGTGGAATCTGGACGGGTTTTGAAGACAATGTTAATATTTCCTGCAACCAGATCGACGGAATCAACCTGGCAAGTTCGCCCGACGTATTCGGCATTACCTGCGGTTTTGGTACAAGTATGTCTGCCACAACCTTCTCCGGAAATGAAGTGACCAACGCGACCATCACCAAAAATGTCATTGGCAATGTAATCAATTCGGGCACCTTCTCAGCGACCGGCATCAGCCTCGTTTCCGCTGCCTCAGGCGCCAGTGTGATTGCCAACAACATGATTTACGGGGTGATTGCCAATGGAACCAGTGGCGACTTTGCCGGTGGCATCGTCCTGGGAGGCGGAGCCGGATCAACAACAGCCGTTTATTACAACACTGTTTCCATGCAGGGAACAATTACCGGCACTTCTGCTGCCACACAAACCTCGGCATGTCTTGCTGTAACGAATGCTACGGCACCTGTGATTGATGTCAGAGACAACATCTTTACCAATACACAGCTTGGTAACAGTGGCGCTACGTTGAGATTTGCCGCCATAGCACTGGGATACAGCAGTTTTACCTCCCTGACTTCCAATAACAACGACCTCTGGGCAGCAGGCGCAGGTCCGGGTACCTACACCATCGGGATTACCGGGACTGTAGTTGCAGGAACCAACAGCGTTACACTGGCCAACTGGCAGACAACCACGGGAAAGGACGGTGCATCGGTCAATGTTCTCCCGGCCTATGTCTCCACAACTGATCTCCATCTCGTTCCTGCCGGCAACCCCTTGCTGGTTGACCTGGGAACACCCTTATCCGTTAAAGACGATATCGACTGTAATACCAGGAGCCTGATTGCAACCGACATGGGAGCCGACGAATTTGCTCCACCAATATGTGTTACAGCTGTAGGGGGAACTGCTTCAGGAAGTACCACCATCTGCGGGTCAGGTACGCCTGTTATAACAGCCAGCGGTTTTTCAGCAGGAACCGGCAGTACTTTCCAATGGTACTATTCTACGGTACCGGGTGATTACCCGAACCTTGGAACCCCGGTAGCCGGGCAGACAAACCCTTCAGCCTTATCAGCCGGTGTGGTTTCCGTCACTACCTACTACTGGTTAAGAGTTACCTGTGCCACCAATGTAAGCACCGACAATTCAACTATGGTGACCATTACCATATCACCATCTGCAGCGGTTATTTCCGGACCAGCTGCAAAATGTGCCGCTGATGCTGCAGTTACATTAACTGAAACCGGGGGCACAGGTATTTCCTGGATCTGGAGTAACGGTGAAACCACCCAGTCGGTTTCCGTGAACCCGGCTGCTACCACGGTCTACGCTGTTACGGTAACCAGTTCCGGACCTTGCACGGCAATTGCCAGCAAAACCCTGACAGTTAACCCGAATCCTGCCGGTGTTACCGCATCAGCAAGTGCAGTCACTGTTTGCCAGGGAACACCCTTTAACCTTTTCTCCGACGCAGCCACAGCAGGCTCCCCGACCATTCTTTCAGAAGGGTTTGAATCTGGCGCTACAGGATGGGTGTTTGAAGACTCACTTTCTACCGGGTCAAACATTGCAACCCAGTTATTCCATATCCAGGCAGCGCCCTATACCGATGCCACCGGAGCTGCAACATTCCTTAACTTCTCAATTAACGGAAGTAAATTTGTCTATTCTAACCCTGATGCCGGCGGAACTGGCAGTTTCACCCGAACCAAGATGTACTCGCCGTCATTTAGTACCGTCGGCTATGTCGGAGATGCAACGTTGACCTTTAATCATGTTTACAGGTACTGGGCAACAAGTAATCCCCCGGAACAGGTACGGGTATCCATTTCAATTAACGGAGGTACCACCTGGACCGACCTTCAGAGCTATGAAGGTTCAGATAAGGGAACAACCACCAATAACCTGCAGGCAGCAGTTGCGACATCTGTAACGGTTCCTGCCATTTACATGGGCTACTCCAATGTGAAATTGCGCTGGAGGTTTATATCCAACTGGGGATTCTTCTGGTGTCTTGATGATGTACTGCTCACCGGAACGCCAGCTTCTTATACCTATGGCTGGACCTCGACACCTTCAGGATTTACTTCTTCAACGCAGAATCCTACGGGTGTATCTCAAACTGTTGCAACCGATTACCTGGTTACCGTAACCGGTATCGGAGGTTGTACGGCAACTGCAACGGCTAGCGTTGGCGTTTATCCATCGGCCACCCCGGTCATTACACCAGCAGCCCCGGTGATCATTGCCGGCGCAGTTCAGCAGTTGTCAGCTGCAGTTACCGGGGATCCTTCAGCCAGCATTACGTGGAGCCCCATTACAAACCTGTATACCACTGCCGGTCTTTCAGCGGCCTATGGCGGGGAGCCTTTGGCAACCGTTTATACCAATTCACCGGCTACCATTACCTATACAGCGCATTCAGTTGCTTCATCGGGTTGTATCGGCAGCCAGGATGTGGTTGTAACGGTTAATTCCATGCCGGCCGACCTGACTGTGACAGGCTCAGTGAGCGACACCAGGTGCTACAATGCCACCAATGTGATCACCGTTGCCGGGGGAGTTACAACTTTTGATGTAACTGCCACAGGAAGCGTGACCTTCATTGCAGGTGTGAAGATAAGCTTCATGCCGGGAACCACGGTTCAAAGTGGCGGTTACATGCATGGTTATATTTCCGATACCTACTGTCTGAATCCATCTTCACCGATCACCGCATCAGCGACCGGGCAGGAGGAGCCAATCAGCACCCTTTCAAACGCATGGTTCAACCTCTATCCGAATCCGACCAGCGGGAACTTCACCCTGATGCAAAAGGGTGACAGAACCTTTGGAACTGTTAAAGTAGAGGTCTATTCCATGAAGGGAGAGAAGGTGATGACCGAACAGATGGTTGGCGAAAAGAGCCACGAGTTCAGCTTTACCAGCATTCCTGCCGGCCTGTACTTTGTGAAGGTTGTGGCGGATGATTATGTGGAAACCATTAAACTTATCAAAACAAGATAGGCTTATTGGACAATCGTGAATAAAAAGCCGGCATCCCGTTCACCAGGGTACCGGCTTTTTTTTTACTCCCTTCTGTCGCTCCACCACAATCCTGCCCATATGTAAAAGTTGTTGTACACATTGTCCCAAAAATTCCTTTACTTTGCACTTCCTGATGGAAAACATTGCCATTCTTGCACCGGTTATCCTCTCCTTTTTTATTCTGGTCATGCCTTCCGGAATACGGTTTACCTACACACTGGGCGTAACCATCCTCATCATTCTGCTGACATCCTATCCTGCGCTGAATTCTTTACTGAATCCTTCTGATCCTGCACAATCATTTATTGCAGGTGGTTATGCAGGCACCATTACTTTTACGGTAGACAGCCTCAGCGCTTTTTTCATCCTTGTGACCAATTTTACCGTACTTACAGGATTGCTCTATTCAAATGGATACCTGCGTTCATACATTTCATCAAAAACACCTGCCCAGTTTGCGCTGCACTACTTCAGCTACTGCTGGTTGCATCTCTCCATGCTTTGTGTGCTGATGCTCAGGGATGGAACCGCATTCCTTGTTGCCTGGGAGCTGATGGCCGTTTCCTCGTTCATGTTGATCCTTTTTGAAGCCGAGAAGAGAACCACACTGAAAACAGCGGTAAACTACCTGATCCAGATGCATGTTGGCCTGGTATTACTGATCATCGGGTTCCTGCTGGCTGAATCTTCTACCGGCCAGTTTGGTTTTGAAGGGCTGCGCCTCTACTTTGCCAGCCATTCAAATGCACCCATTTTCTTCCTGTTTTTTGCGGGGTTTGCTGTTAAGGCCGGGTTTATCCCGTTTCATACATGGCTTCCGGAGGCACACCCCGCTGCACCATCGCATGTTTCGGGTGTCATGTCGGGCGTGATGATCAAAATGGGCCTTTTTGGTATTGTGAGGGTACTGACATTCGTCCAATCCGATGCCTACCTGATTGGAATTATCGTCATGATCATCGCCGCCATTACCGGCCTGTACGGGATCATGATGTCGGTGGTACAAACCGACCTGAAAAAACTGCTTGCCTATTCGACCATCGAAAATGTCGGGATTATCGGCATTGGCCTTGGGTTGGGAGCCCTTGGAATGGGGGCCCATAATCCGGTGCTCACCCTCTTTGGATTTGCCGGTGGATTATTCCATGTATTAAACCATTCACTCTTCAAATCATTGCTTTTCTATAGTGCCGGCTCTGTTTATAAAGCCACCCATACACGGAACATTGAACAGCTTGGGGGATTGATTCATAAAATGCCCCGCACGGCAACCCTTTTCCTGTTCGGAGCCATGGCCATCTGCGCTTTGCCGCCGCTCAACGGGTTTGTTTCGGAAATTCTTCTCTATTTCGGTCTTTTTGCAGGAATGCAGGGCGGGTCGGTCTTTCAAACCATGTCGATGCTGATGACCATCCTGGCGCTGGCCCTTATTGGCGGAATTGCCCTTTTCGGATTCTCCAAAGCCTTCGGCCTTACCTTTCTCGGCTCGGCTCGTTCTGATATTCATGTAGATGAAAAAGCAGTCGGCCCGGGGATGCTCTTTCCGAAATTGTTGATAGCCGCAGTGATACTCTTCATCGGACTGGCTCCCCTGGTGTTTCTCACCCCCCTCATGGGGATGGTAGGAGCCCAGTTCCAGGTAAATCCAGCAATAATTTTGCTTCCGGTGCTCCCTGCCTTGTCGAAAGTGAGCCTTATGGGACTGGTCCTGATCCTTGTGGTTATTGCCCTTCTCATCATCAGAAAGGTGGTCATCAAACCCGCGAAAGTGGCAATCGGTCCCACCTGGGGCTGCGGCTATACCGCCGGAACGGCCAAACAGCAGTATACGGCAACCTCCTATGCATCCAACTTTGCTGAACTGGCCAACCCGCTTTTTTCGAAGAGGGTCGAATACCGGGAAATTCATGAGGAGGATATCTTTCCGGGGAAACGTTCTTTTACACAACATCCGGTAGACCCTTTTCGGTCGCTGTTCAGCAAGATTACCGATTATTCCATGCTGGCTTTGAAAAAAATCGCCCGGTTGCAAACCGGGAACATCCAGCACTATATTCTGTATGCCTTTGTATTTATGCTGACCATATTTATTTTGCTTTATCTCAATGTAATATGATGGGTTTTCTGCTGGCCATGGTTACTGCCGTCTTCTTCCCGGGGATCATCCTCAGGGTGAAAAGCATGGCCAGTGGACGTAAAGGCCCGGGAATCCTGCAGCCCTGGAAAAACATCCTGGTCCTGCTACGCAAAGGGAGCGTCTTCAGCACTACAACCAGTTACATCTTCCGGATCGCACCGGCCATCTATTTGTCGACCGTGATCTGTGCCATGATGCTGCTGCCTTTCCCGGGAATGCCTTCCCTGTTTGGTTTTAACGGCGATTTTGTACTGCTTGCTTACCTGCTTGCCCTTGGTAAATTCCTCTTTATCCTCGGGGCACTGGATACCGGAAGCAGCTTTGAAGGAATGGGGGCCAACCGTGAGGCGCTCTACTCGATGCTGACCGAACCTGCATTCTTCGTCCTGTTTGGCACACTGGCGCTGCTTACCGGTCATACATCCATGCAACAGATCTTTGAGTCGTTCCAGTTTACAGGCCACAACTCCTTCATCATCGGGTTTATTGCCGTGTACCTGCTGATCCAGATCGCCATGATCGAAAACAGCCGGATGCCGGTTGACGATCCGAAAACCCACCTCGAACTGACCATGGTCCATGAGGTGATGATCCTGGATCACAGCGGATTCGACCTTGCACTCGTACAGATAGGCACCACGCTGAAATTTGCATTGTATGGACTGCTCATTGCCAATTTTTTAGTGCCGGTGGATGCTCAACAGCTGATCATGAATGGCGAGCATTTACTCCTGAACGGTGAAAATGAAATGTTAAGAAATGCAGGTGCAGGATGGAGAATGGTGATCCAGGTTGGAGTCTATTTTTTCATCCAGGTGATTTTTGCCGGGCTGATCGGATTAATGGAGTCGTTCAGGGCAAGAAAGAAACTTGCCCGGAACCCCCAGTTCATCGTTACGCTCACCTCAATTGCCCTGGTGGCCTTTATTCTCGTGTTGCTGATTACCTTTAAAATGATCGGATAGATGACGGTCCTCCTTATCATCGTTTTTGCCATCACGCTGATATACCTCAGCATGACGGAGCGTTTCCCGATCTATGCCGGTCTGATCGGCTTCCAGGGGGTTATCCTGTTTGCACTCTCCTTCCTTGAATTGCATGCCATCACCCTCGGAACGTTGATATTTGTTGCCCTTGAGACATTGGTCTTCAAAGTAATCGTTGTTCCCTATCTTCTGTTCCGGATTATCAGTAAAACAGGAGAAGCCAGGGTGCACGACAAAGCTTTGCCCGGGTTTTACTCCCTGCTTTTTATCACCCTGGGTCTTTTACTGAGTATTGTAATCTCATTTTCGATGAACACGACCCCGGCAAACATGATCTATTTCATCGTGGCTTTTTTTGCTGTCTACACCGGCCTCTTCATGATCATTTCACATAAAAAAATATTTTCGCATCTCGTTGGATTCCTGGTGATTGAGAATGCGGTATTGCTGCTTTCCCTGGCAATTGGAAGCGAAATGCCCATGCTGATCAACATAGGGATCCTGCTCGATATCTTCGTCAGCGTGCTGATCCTTGGGATTTTTGTAATGCGGCTGAAACAGAGCGCCCATGAATTAACCATGCTGAAGGATGATTAAGTAACTTGCAATGACCGAAACAGGATATATATTGACAGGGTTCTTTATAGCTTCGCTTCTGATGGGAGTTGTGGTGGGCTTGGTGCACAACAAAGTGCTGGCCAGGGTGATCACCATTTCCTATGTTCTTGTCCATATTCTGTTTTCCGTCTACTGCTGGCTCCATCTTGGGGAAACGGTACTGGAATATTTTACGTTTGACCCGCTGGGGGTTCTGTTGTTATCCATCCTCTCGATTCTTACCATCACTACGGTTTACCATGGATTTATTTATGTCAGGGACGCAAAGCCGCGGGTTTATTCCATCTACCATGCCGCGCTGATTGCCCTTATTGCAGCTATGTCGGGCGCCTACCTGGCCAACGGGATCACCACGGTGTGGATCTTTGTTGAAGCCACCACCCTTGCCGTGGCTGCGCTGATCTACCACGACCGCACCCAGATGGCCCTGGAAGCCACCTGGAAGTATGTTTTTGTTTGTTCGGTCGGGATTGCGCTCGCTTACCTCGGCATCCTGTTTCTCGGTTTTACCGTGCATGACGCCCGGTTGCTGCACCTCTCCTTCGACAGTATCACGGAGATTGCAAGAATGGCAAACCCGCTCTACCTTAAAATCGCTTTTGTATTCGTGCTGGTGGGGTACAGTACCAAGATGGGTCTGTTCCCGATGCATACCGTCACCGTTGATGCCCATACCGTTTCTCCGCCTCCCATCAGTGCGTTTATCTCCACTACCCTGATGAATGTCGGGTTCCTGGCTATCTTCCGGATCTATGCCCTGTTTTCTGCCACCTCCATCCTGCCTTTCATGAATCATGTGCTGATCCTCTCCGGCGTATTATCGCTGCTTGTTTCGGCAGGATATATGCTGAAGGCAAAACACAACAAGCGGATGCTCGCCTACTCCAGCCTCGAAAACATGGGGATCGTCGCTATCGCCCTCGGTGTTGGAGGAATCGGTTACTATGCTGCCATTCTCCATATTGTACTTCATTCCTTTACCAAGGCAGGACTCTTTTACCAGATGGGCCAATCGTACAGGGTGATGGGCACCTACAAACTTGACGAATCAGGGAACTACATGGCCCTTTACCCGGCGGGTGCTACCGCCCTGTTGCTGGGATTTCTCTGCATTACGGCCATTCCGCCATCGGGGATGTTCATCTCTGAATTGTACCTCATGAAAGCCATGGTGGGCGCCGGAGACTACGTGCTGCTTGCCGTAACTGCACTTTTGCTTTGTTTTGTCCTGTATGCCTTGCTTACCAGGGTTCTCCATATCGTCTATTCCCAGCCGAGGGAAAAACCGCTTCACCAGCAGTATAAGGTGAACCCGTGGCAGTCGGCCAGCCAGTACATACTTTTCGGACTGGTTATCTTCATCTGTTTCGCCCAACCGGAACCGTTCCGTCAGCTCATAGAATCAATCATCCAGTCATTGCCGAAATAAAGATGGAAAGGAGATACATAGAAATACTCACCAATCCCGGGACAGTAAGACTCACCGATATTCCCGTTCTTGAATATCCTGAATTTGCTGAGTTTGTTGACTTACTGATGGGTGAGGAAGGAACACACTGTGTCTCCTATTTCGTACTTCCGCAAACCAACAGTTACCAGTTTATTTGTTGCATGGCAGCGGATGAGAACCATGCAGTCCTGGTCTTTTCACATGAACAGACCAGGGAACCTGCGCTTTCTCTACCATCACTCTCTGCCCGCCATTTCCAGTTTCACAAGTTTGAAAGGGAGATCCATGAGAATTTCGGGATCGGCTTTCAGAACCATCCATGGCTGAAACCTGTACGTTATCCCTACGGCAGGGCTGATCAGACGAAGGTAATGGATAACTACCCCTTTTACGCCATTGACGGCGATGAACTTCATGAGGTAGGGGTGGGCCCCATCCATGCGGGCATTATCGAGCCGGGGCACTTCCGCTTCATATGCCACGGTGAGCAGGTGCTGCATCTTGAAATCCAGCTCGGTTACCAGCACCGCGGTGTTGAGAAATTGTTTGTGGAAAAACCGGGAATTTTACAACAATCCATCCTGGCGGAGTGCATCGCCGGTGATACGGCAGTGGGGCATTCCATGGCCTATTGTTCGGTTGCAGAATCGCTGGCCGGGGTGAAAATTTCCTCCCGCCTCGCGAAGGAAAGAATTGTTGCCCTCGAGCTTGAACGCATCGCTGTCCATATCGGCGATACCGCCGCACTTTGTACCGATATTGCATACCAGTTCGGCCAGGTAGTGAATGAAGCATTGCGTACAATAGTCATCAATACAACCCAGTTGTGGTGCGGAAACAGGTTTGGGAAGGGACTTCTCAGGCCGGGAGGAAGCAACTATCCGCTCCATGACGTGATGATCACAGAAATCCTGAAAAACCTCAGGGAGGTCGAAGAGCGTTACCTCCAGGTTACTTCCAGGATCTTCTCCCTGCCAAGTGTCCTCAGCCGGTTTGAAGGAACAGGAAAAGTAACCACCATGCAGGCCTCGCTGATTGGAGCGGTTGGCATGGCAGCAAAGAGCAGTGGGATGTACCGCGATATACGTTGGTCACACCCCTTTCTGGCATATAATGATTATTCCTATGAACCGGTAATGCTCCATAAGGGCGATGTGTGGTCGAGGGCCATGGTCAGGAAACTCGAAGTGGAAAAATCGATGACTGTGATCCGCGACTTGCTTGAAGAACTGAGAACCGGGATCGAAGCAGGGCAGGAGGAAAACTCCGCCCCGGGATATGACCTGAAGTTTGCCCCTGAATCCCTGGCAATTTCACTGGTCGAAGGATGGCGAGGCGAAATTTGTCACATCGCCGTTACGGATGAAGAGGGCAGGATGGTCCATTATAAAGTCAAGGACCCTTCATTTCACAACTGGATGGCGCTTGCAATTGCCGTAAGAAACCAGGAGATTTCAGATTTTCCGCTCTGCAATAAAAGTTTTAACCTGAGCTACTGCGGGAATGACCTGTAAACATAGAAGTCACGATAATCAGGAAGAATAGAAACACAAATGCAATGCCGTTAAAAGAGATCAATATATTCAGAAAGCATGGCCGGCAATATGTTCCCGACCTCCGGAAGGCCTCCCTCCCCGGAATTTTTCGCGGAAAGCCTGTTATCAGTCGGGATATCTCTGTCGTTGAAGCGGAAATGGTCACGCAATTATGCCCGGTTGGAGCGATTGTCCATTCAGCGCCAGGGGGAGCAGGCGCTTCTTGTTCGATCGATCTTGGAAAATGTGTTTTCTGTCGTGAGTGTGAATTTGCCCTGCCCGGTAAGATCAGGTTTACCAATGATCATAAAATTGCCACCAATGTGCGGGAACGGTTGATTGTTCCGGCAGGAGAGGATCGGCCTGTGGAACTTGATCCCGGGAAGGTACGCAGCGAAATCCGCTCCTTATTCAAGCATGCCTTGAAACTCCGACAGGTATCGGCAGCCGGAGACAATTCTGCCGAAATGGAGTTGAATGCCGCAGGAAATGTGAACTTCGACATGGGGCGGTACGGCATTGAATTTGTCGCATCTCCCCGTCATGCCGATGGCATTGTCATTACTGGTCCCATTTCACAAAACATGGCTGAAGCTTTGCAGATCTGTTATGATGCCGTTCCCACTCCTAAAATAGTGATCCTTGCAGGTACCGACGCCATCAGCGGAGGAATCTTTGGAAAACAAGAAGCCCTCAACAGGAGATTTTTGGAAAACCTGCATGTCGACCTTTTCATCCCCGGTAACCCGCCCCATCCGCTTACATTCATCAACGGTATTCTTGACCTGATCGGCCGAAAATAAAACAACCCCGCAAGAAACGTTAGGTTTACTTGCGGGGTTGCAGCCTTTTACTGATCGGAAGACTAATTCTTCAGGCAGCGCACCGGATTCCCGGTGGATTTTAAGTTATAGTAACTGCCGAGTGAGGCAACGGATAATGATACACTGCGGAATACAGGTCCGTTGGGCAGAGCATAATCAGTTGATGTATGGAAGTAGCCTGTCGTGTAAATGTTACTGAAGAATGGGGTGCCATTAGAGTAGCTGTATCCGGTGGGCAACGCAGTAAAGCCATATTCATTGGTGGCGCCGGTATTTGGTGACCTGAAATGGCTTGTGCCGGCCTCTTTCAGTTTACCTCCTGCAACAGTTGCACCTCCTGCAAAATTTGCCAGAGTGACAAATTCAGCCTCTGTGGGTACATGCCAGCCAGACGGGCAAACCCCCTGCGTTCCAGGAGTTGTGACATACTGCATCATCTCATTCCATTGGTACAATCCCCCGTAAATGTCGCAATTGATGGTTGAGTCGTTGTAGCAATACTTCTCAACAATGGCGTTGTTGGTTTGGGTCGTAGTTTTGGGAATGAAGGATCCGATATTGATATTCTCACGCAGCCAGCACTGGGTTCCGATCTGAACAGTATTATAGGTCAAACCGCCATAAGAAACAGTCGGTGTGCCTGAACATGCCGTTCCTGCTGTGTACACAACCATGGCCAGCCTGTTGGAGGTGGCAGGGTTGTTGGAAAGGCAATAGATCGTACTGTTGGAAGTGATGACACACGTTACCTTATCATTGTTTAACGGGGTGTAGGTATATGTCGGGCTGTTGGTTCCGACTACAAGTCCGTTTACTTTCCATTGATAAACAGGGCCTGAACCACCGTTTACAACAGAAGCGGTAAAGGTAACCGAAGTCCCCGGCATCATGGCGTATTGCGAAGCAACGATAGAGGAGACAACAGGCACCAGTGGCACCACGGTCATCGTCACGCTATTTGAAGTCGCCGGGCTTCCTGTGGCACATGTGGCATTTGAAGTAAGCACGCAGGTAATCGCCTGTGCATTCAGCGGAACGTAAGCATAGGTGGCATTTGTTGCTCCCGTGATAACGTTGCCATTCAGCTTCCATTGATATGCAGGTGGTGTGCCACCATTTATAACAGAGGAAGAGAACGTGACGGATGTTCCTGCACAAACATTATTGGCAGATGGTGTAATGGTAATGCTGACAGGTAACGATGGATTTACCGTGATGGTGAAAGAGGAAGGAGTTCCTGTACATCCGTTTGCAGCAGGTGTAACCGTGATGGTCGCAACAATTTGCACCGTGCCGGTATTGGTTGCCGTAAATGAAGCGATATTACCTGCTCCACTGGCTGCTAGCCCAATGGCCGTGTTGCTGTTTGACCATGTATAAGTGGTGCCTGCAACCGGGCTGCCAAAGGTGACAGCCGTTGTGGTGGCTCCGTTACAATAAACGGCATTGCTTAATGTGTTGACCGTAGAGGTTGGGTTCACCGTGATGGTAAACGACGAAGGCGGGCCAACGCATCCATTTGCGCTTGGTGTAACAGTGATGGTCGCAATAACCGGAGTTAATCCAGTATTTGTTGCTGTAAACGATGCAAGATTACCGGTTCCGTTTGCTGCCAGGCCAATTGACGGGGTATTGTTATCCCATGCATAGGTAGTACCAGCAACAGGACTGCCAAAGTTTACTGTAGTGGTGTTCGCCCCGTTGCAATAAACGGCATTGTTCACCTGGTTTACGGTCGGGGTTGGATTTACAGTAATGGTAAAGGATAATGGGGTGCCAACGCATCCGTTTGCCGAAGGAGTAATGGTGATGGTCGCAATAACAGGCGCTGAATTGGTGTTCGTGGCTGTAAAGGATGGAATATTGCCAGATCCGTTTGCAGACAATCCGATAGATGGTGTGTTGTTAACCCAGGTAAAGGTTGTACCGGTTACGGGGCTGCCGATTGAGACAACAGAAGTTACTGCTCCGTTACAGTAAACCTCGTTACTTATAGGGGAAACTGTCGCTGTTGGATAAACGGTGATGGTAAAGGAAGAAGGCACTCCTGTGCATCCGTTAGCGGTTGGGGTGACTGTGATGGTGGCAACCACCGGCGCAGTTACAGTGTTGGTAGCGGTGAATGAAGGAATGTTTCCTGTTCCGTTTGCGGAAAGCCCGATGGATGGGGTATTGTTGACCCAGGTATAAGTAGTTCCTGCAACAGGACTGCCAAGGTTGATGGCAGAGGTGCTGGTGCCGTTGCAATAGGTCACATTGGAAACCTGGTTGACAACAGGTGTAGGGTTGACCGTAATGGTAAACATGGAAGATATTCCGGTACATCCATTTGCGGTTGGCGTAATCGTGATGGTAGCCACGATAGGTGAAGTACCTGTATTGGTAGCTGTGAATGAAGGAATGTTCCCGGTACCATTTGCAGCAAGACCGATGGATGGGGTGTCGTTAACCCAGGCAAAGGTAGTGCCGGCAACCAGGCTGCCAAGGGTCGTGGCAGAAGTCACGGTTCCATTGCAATATACTGAATTACTTAAAAGGTTAACGGTTGTGGTTGGATATACGGCGATGACAAATGACAAAGGAGTACCAGTACATCCATTGGCTGTCGGGGTTACTGTGATGGTGGCACTCACCGTGGAGGTTCCGCTGTTTGTGGCAGTAAAGGAAGGAATGTTCCCTGCTCCGCTTGCAGCAAGCCCGATGGATGGTGTGTCGTTAACCCATGTAAAAGTAGTCCCTGCCACCGGACTTCCTAAGATGACCGCGAGGCTGCCGGTTCCGTTACAATATGCTGAATTGGGTACCGTATTTACCAGGGTGGTAGGATATACCGTAATGGTAAATGTAAGTGGTAGTCCAGTACAACCATTGGCAGTGGGAGTAACTGTAATCGTTGCGATAACAGTGGTCGTTCCGGTGTTGGTCGCTGTGAACGAAGGAATGTTCCCGGTTCCATTTGCGGCAAGCCCGATGGATGGCGTATTATTAACCCATGCAAAAGCAGTTCCGGAAACCGGGCTGGAGAAGGTCACACTCGAAGTGCCAGTTCCATCGCAATAGGCCATGTTGTTAACCGGGTTGACCGTGGAGGTGGGGTTAATGGTGAAGGTAAACGAGGATGGTGTTCCAACACAACCGTTAGCGGTAGGTGTAACCGTGATGGTGCCCACTACCGGGGATGTTCCCGTATTGGTGGCAGTGAAAGAGGGGATGTTCCCGTTTCCTGTTGCAGGAAGACCGATGGATGGGGTATCGTTGACCCATGCAAAAGAGGTGCCTGCCACAGGGCTGCCAAGTGTGATGGCAGAGGTTGTGGCTTCATTGCAGTAAACTTTATTGCTGACCAGGTCGACAACAGTAGTCGGAAATACGGTGATGGTAAAGGTTAATGGTGTTCCAACACATCCGTTTGCCGCAGGTGTAACCGTAATGGAAGCAACAACAGGAGCCGTTCCCGCATTGGTGGCAGTAAAGGAGGGGATGTTCCCGGTTCCGTTTGCAGCCAGTCCGATGGATGGTGTGTTGTTGGTCCAGGTATAGGTACTGCCTGCCACAGGGCTGCCAGGGGTTACCGAGGCAGTGGCGCCTCCATTGCAATAGGATGCATTGGCAATCTGGTTAACTGTTGAAGTCGGGTTTACGGTAATGGTAAAGGATGATGGTATGCCAACGCATCCGTTTGCAGAAGGGGTAATGGTAACGGTGGCAATAACCGGTTCAGTGCCTGCATTGGTGGCAGTAAAGGAAGGGATATTCCCCGAGCCGCTTGAAGCCAGTCCAATGGATGGTGTATTGTTGACCCAGGTAAATGATGTGCCGGCCACCGGGCTGCCCGGGGTGACAACAGAGGAGGTCGCTCCATCGCAATATACTTTGTCGCTGATCAGATTGACTGTTGCTGTTGGGTTAACCGTGATGGTGAAAGTGGAGGGAATTCCTGTACAGCCATTCGCTGCAGGGGTAACCGTGATGGTGGCAACAACCGGCGCTACTCCGCTATTGGTGGCTGAAAATGATGGAATGTTTCCTGTTCCGTTTGCAGCCAGCCCGATGGATGGTGTGTTGTTGACCCAGGTGAATGTTGTACCAGCTACAGGGCTTCCGACTGTTATTGCCAATGTTGTTGTTCCGTTGCAATAGGATGCATCGGCGATCGGGTTAACTGTTGGTGTAGGGTTAACTGTAATGGTGAACGATGATGGGGTTCCGACACAGCCGTTTGCAGAAGGAGTAACCGTGATGGTTGCAACAACAGGTGTTGTTCCTGTGTTGGTGGCGGTGAAGGAAGAGATATTTCCCGTTCCGTTTGCCGCCAGTCCGATCGATGGAGTCGTATTTACCCAGGCGTAGGTTGTACCTGCGACAGGACTGCTAAACGTAATGGCCGATGCGGAGACTCCGTTGCAATAAACCTCGCTCAACAATGTGTTCACAGTGGTGGTGGGGTTTACGGTAATGGTAAAGGACGATGGTGTTCCTGTACAGCCATTGGCAGAAGGAGTAATGGTAATGGTTGCAATTTCAGGTGTTGTTCCTGCGTTGGTGGCGGTATAGGAAGGAATATTCCCGGTTCCGTTTGCCGCCAGGCCAATGGATGGTGTGTTGTTAACCCAGGTAAAGGTCGTTCCGGCAACCGGGCTGCCAAGGGTGATGATCGTGGTGGTGGTCCCGTTGCAATAGGTTTTATCGGAAACCAGGTTCACTGTTGCGGTCGGGTTGACTGTGATGGTAAAAGATAATGGTGTTCCGGTACATCCGTTTGCCGAAGGGGTCACGGTGATGGTGGCAACTACCGGGGCTATTCCCAGGTTTGTTGCTGTAAATGAAGGAATATTTCCGGTTCCGTTTGCACCCAGGCCGATGGAGGGTGTATTGTTAACCCATGTAAAGGTTGTCCCGGCTACCGGGCTTCCAAATGTCACAGCTGCAGCAGCGGCACCGTTGCAGTACACGGCATTATTCACTGGGTTTATGGTGGTGGTCGGGTAAACTGTGATGTTAAAAGATAAAGGTGTTCCGGCGCAACCATTTGCCGAAGGTGTAACTACGACGGTTGCAATAACCGGTGTTGTTCCCGTGTTGGTGGCAGTGTAGGAAGGGATATTCCCGGTTCCGTTTGCAGCCAGGCCAATAGATGGTGTGCTGTTGACCCAGGAAAATGTTGTTCCGGCTACTGGGCTGAAAAATGCGATTACCGTGGTGGTGGTACCGTTGCAATAGGTCTTATCCGAGACAAGGTTCACTGCCGGGGTCGGGTTTACTGTGATGCTGAAGGACACAGGTGTACCGGTGCATCCGTTTGCCGAAGGAGTTACTGTGATCGTGGCAATTACCGGGGATGTTCCTGTGTTGGTGGCCGTAAATGATGGAATATTCCCGGTTCCGTTAGCTGCCAGTCCGATCGATGGTGTGTTGTTAACCCATGCAAAGGTTGTTCCGGCAACCGGGCCTCCGAAGTTCACAACAGTGGTAGTGGCGCCATTGCAATAAACTGCGTTGTTCACCGGGTTGACTGAAGGAGTAGGATTGACTGTGATGGTAAATGATACAGGTAATCCCGGGCAGCCATTCGCAGATGGTGTAACAATGATAGTCGCAATAACGGGTGAAGTACCGGTATTGGTGGCGGTGAAAGATGAAATATTTCCCGTTCCGTTTGCTCCAAGGCCGATCGACGGGGCGCTGTTGGTCCAGGTATAGGTAGTGCCTGAAACCGGGCCGCCAAATGTAACCGCAGAAGTACTGGCGCCATTGCAATAAACTGCATTACCCTGTGGGTTGACAACCGGGGTCGGATTTACCGTGATGGTAAACGACAATGGGGCGCCAACGCATCCATTGGAGGTGGGTGTAACCGTGATGGTTGCAACTACAGGAGCGATACCCGTGTTAATGGCAGTAAATGCCGGGAGGTTTCCTGTTCCGCTTGCTGCAAGTCCGATCGAAGGGGTATTGTTGGCCCAGGCAAAGGTTGTGTTTGCCACAGGGCTGCTGAATGTAACAACTGAAGTGGAGGTTCCGTTGCAATATACTTCGTTCCCAACGGGGTTGACCGAAGGGATCGGATGAACTGTCATGGTAACCACGTTGGATGTTGCAGGGCTCCCTGTAACACAAACCCTGCTGGATGTCATGATACAGGTAACAAGATCGTTGTTTGCCGGAACGTAACTATAAATAATGCTGTTTGTTCCCGCGTTGACACCATTTACTTTCCATTGGAACGAAGGCGTCGTGCCGCCTCCCGAAATTACGGTGGCAGTAAAGGTAACTGATGTCCCGGCGCAGACCGGGTTTGCTGATGGGGAAATTGATACCGCAGCAATCGGATTAGCCGTGATGGTTATCAGCACAGAGTTCGAAGTTGCCGGGTTTCCCGAGCTGCAGGCTGCATTGGAAGTAACAACGCAGGTAATGGTTTGACTGGTAACCGGCACATAGGTATAAGATGCATTGGTTGCCCCGGAGATGGGTGAACCGTTGGCTTTCCATTGATAGGCGGGGGAAGTACCACCGTTGCTAACAGTAGAGGTAAATGTAACAGACGATCCTGCACATACCGGGTTCACCGAGGGTGAAATAGAGATGCTTACAGGTAAAAGAGGATTAACCGTAAGGGTGATATCGTTGGATTTAGCAGGATTGCCTGTGGCACAAGGAGAGGAGGAAGTCAGTAAACAGGATACAAGATCATTGTTTACAGGTGCGTAAACATATTGCAGGTTGGTGGCTCCCGTAACAGGGACTCCGTTAACCCTCCATTGGTAGGAGGGGGAAGTTCCGCCATTGACCGGGAAGGCGGAAAGCATGACCGTGCTTCCGGCACAAACGGTGGTGAAATCAGCGGTAATGCTGATGCCTGCCGTGATCACAAGATTCAGCTGTAACCAACTTGAACCGTTAAAATACTCAATGGATTTTGAATCGGTGTTGAAAATGGCCAGACCGGTTGCAGGTAAAATCTGATCGCGCTGTGCGGAGGTAAGCCTGGGGATTAAAACGCCTTTATCGGGTGAAATAACGTCTAAAATAGCTGATTGGTGAGGAACTGCTCCGGTGGTCGAAATGGCCACACCTGCAGAACTCTGTGTGCCGGTTGCCGCGGCAGCCCCTGTGGATACTGCACATACGGGATACCAGGTGTTTTCAAAATAATATTTCAGAATATTTGCAGAGATGTCATAAATAATCAATCCGTCGTTTGGTGAAGCAATCGCCCCGGGCGTTGTACGGGTAGGTAAAAACCCCCTGATCGGATCACTTGCATCCAGCATGGCTGAACTGTCGGCAAGTTGGTTCGGTAAAGCTGAGATGGAAACTCCTCCCCCGGGTTTGTTCGGCCCGGTGGTGGCAGAAACAAAGGTTGTTTCAATTTCAAACCAGAAACTCCCGTTAAAATAGTTGAAAAGGTTGGTAGTGGTATTGTAAATCAAGAGTCCCGTAGCCGGAGATGGAATCATGTTACGACTTTCGGAGCTCATCCTTGGAATCAGCAGGCCCTTGTTTGTAGAAGAGATATCAAGCATGGCGCTGGCTGCAGGATTGAGATTGTTGTTGTTGATTCCAACCTGAGCGACAAGCTCAAAGGTGATACAACTTAAAATCAAAACGATAGCAAGTGTAAATATCTTTTTCATTTTCATGGGAATATAGTTTATTTGATGCAAAGGTACGAAATAAACAGATTGAACAGACGGCAACAGGTTTTTTTTTATTTTGCAATTAGCTGAAATTCATATGAATAATAATTGAAAAAGCCTGAAATTGTTATGGTTATCAGGTAAAACTATATTTGATTACCATAATCCGGTAAAATCGACCTGAAGAGCCCTTCAAAAATGGTACAATAATTCCCCGCTAAGACGAAAATTGCTGGTTGCAAATTACAACAGTTTGTTTGCAAACTATTTACATAATTTAACCAACTATTTGTATAATTCACACATTGTCTGCCGGTTTGCAGGTGAATCATTGTTACTGAGGCGAGGGTAATTCGCAACCGGGATGGGTTTGCTACCTGCAATGTTGATCAATAATGGGTTTTGCCTCACTAATTCCTAAGGAATAGGCTTTTTTCAGGTCACTGCAGCAACTGTCGGGATTACCTGATTCATATCGGGCCAATCCACGATAATAATAGGCGTTCCCCGATGATGGATTCATGCTGATACAAGTGGAAAATGACGTGATCGCCTCATCGTAAAATTTTGCGTTGTAATTTGCCAGCCCCAGGGAATAATAGCACTTTCCACACGATGGGTCGAGGTTGATCGCCTCCCTGATATCGGAAATAGCCCCGGGGTAGTCTGCCAGCTCGTTCTTCAGAACCCCGCGGTTAAAATAGGCATCCTGGTTACCGCCCCTGCTGATTGCCAGGTCAAGGTCGGCCAGCGCACCCATGCGATCGTTGTTCATGATCTTCGCAATGGCACGGTTGACAAAAGCTTGCGTAAAACCGGGTGAATACCTGATCGCTTCGTCAAAATCGGCGATGGCTTCACGAAAATGACCCGATTTGCCATAGATGCTTCCCCGGTGAAAATAGGCGTCAGGATTTTTTTTACCTACCAGAATGCTGGCGCTGTAGAGCCTCAGGGCCTCCTGCGTTTCACCCTGCTTCTCCTTCAGATCGCCCAGGTTGTTGATGGCAGGATAAAATGCGGGATATTTTGCAGCCACATCACTCCAGAAACTATAACTGTCATGCCAAACAGTACATCTCTGATACGAAATAATTGATAAAACGGCAGCGTATGATAAAAAAACTCCGGTGGTGACTGTCCTGGAAGAGGGGAGCTTCCGGAGAAGCAAACCCACTCCTGCCGCCAGCAGAAAAAACAGGCCGATCGAGGCTAAGTAGGTATAACGGTCGGCCATCACCGCACTGCCAACAGGGAAAAGCTGCAGCACAAACATCACATTGATGAGGAAAAACAGGATGCCAAAGGTAACAGTACGGTTGCCCCTGACGAATACCATGTAAATCAAAACCACGATTAACGCCACCGCGGGAATGAGCGACAGGTAATAAGTCCATGGAATCGCAGGGATCTCAAGGTCAGGATACGGATAGTAACCGCACAGTTCATAGGGAAAAACCATTTTTACCAGGTACTGCGTAAGACCGAAAGCCGCAAACACAACCCTGTCGGTAAATTGAAACCTGATGATCTCCGTCGCTCCCTGGGCCTGCTGGACAACAATGGCCAAAACGCCGAAGCCAATGGAGAGCATGAAAAAGGGAATCTTTTCAAGAATAACCCGTTTGTCGGTCAGCTTCCTGCGGAACAGGTAGTCAACGGCGACAAGAATGAGGGGCAGGGTAACCGCCATTCCCTTGGAAAGGAGTGACAATAGGAAAAAGAGAAGTGAAAGGAGATAATTCTTGGTCGATCTCTTGTCGAGGTACCTGATGTACGATATGATCGAAAGAAGGTAAAAACAGGTGTATAAAAGATCTTTCCTGGCGGCAACCCATGCAACCGATTCAACGTGAAGGGGATGGATGCCAAATAACAGCGCAGCCATGGAACTTAACAACAGTTTATGTTCAGGTGCCACCCGGGCAAGAATGAGGAGTATAACCTGGAAAACCAGCAGGGTGTTGACCAGGTGAAGCAGGATGTTCATAAGGTGGTAGGAAGTCGGTTCAAGTCCTGAAATCGCATGGTTTAGTGTATACGACATAAGAGTTACCGGATGATAATTTCCCAGGTTGTTGGCATCGGTGGTGAAAATGGCTTTGAGATTATCTGACGTTAACCCTTTGATAAACTGGTTTTCAACTACATATTGGTGATCGTCGAAGGTGATGAACTGGTTTTTTAGCGAGGGAATGAAAACGATGAAGGTTATCACCAGGATTGCGGCTTGCCAAAAAAAAATGTTCCGGAGGTCAGAACCGGTATTGACAGGGTTAAAGGTTTTTTTTGAAGGCCTGATGATGGCTTTTTTGGTCATGCTGCCGGTAATAATTTATTCATTCGGAAAAACAAAAGTATAAAATTGCCACGAAGGCACAAAGGCACCAAGATTCTCCTGCGGGTAATCGCAAAAAGTTCTATTTTTACCATTGAATTGCATTGAATGATAAACAGGAATATAAAATTTCGCTTGGTTTTCATGCTATGGGGCGTTTTGATCCTGGCAAACAGCAGCATTTTTGCCGGTGAACAACAGCACATTGATACTGCCAGCATCGCCCTGGATACCCTCGGTCATACCCTCGATCAGATCGTGATAGCGGCTACCCGGACATCAAAAAAGATCGTGGATGTGCCATATCCTGTGACGCTCTTGAAATCAGGCATTTACCAGTGTTCCAGGAAAGCAGGTGCTGACGATATTCTTGCACCTGTGCCGGGATTGTTTCTGCAGTCATATGCCGGGAATTATGATGTAAGGATCTCCGGCCGGGGATTTGGAAACAACACGAATACCGGTGTCAGGGGTGTGAGGATCATGATGGATGGCATCCCCGAGTCGGACCCCGACGGCCAAACCTCTCTTGATGCACTCGACTTCAACGCCATCGGCCATATTGAAGTGGTTCGCGGAAATGCGTCGTCGCTCTATCTCAACGCGCCGGGAGGGGTGATTGACTTTTGCAGCGATATGGCTTTTAACCGTTCATCTGTGCTGCAATTCAACCAGTTCGGATCAGCTGGCTATCATCAGAACGGGTTTAAGGCAGCGATAAAAACAGACCATTACCGCCTGCTCACCAGTTACGCTTATGTAAACAATGATGGCTTCAGGGACAACAGCAGTGAATTCCGCCATGTCCTCAACATGGTGCTGGAGGTCACGCCGTCGGCTCATTCAAAACTCTCCGTTCTGGGTTATTTTGCAGATGGGACGATCAAACTCCCCGGCGGGCTTACGAAAGAGGAGTTTGATCAGAACCCGTGGCAGGCTGATTCTCTCTTTTTAAGCCGTGACGAGAAGCAGTTTACAAACCGGGGGCGTGTTGGAGTAAGGTATTGGGCTTCTTTTGGAAAAAATCTGAACAATGAAATTGAGATCACCGCCTATGGAGCCATCAGGTACCTGGAACGTACCACCGAAGATTTTCGGATCATCAACCGCTATGGTTACGGGTTGAATGCCAGGTATATCCATAAATGCCAGGTCGGATCGAGGCTCAATGAATTCTCGGTGGGCGGCGACCTTTTCCTGCAGCCCACCAGGACAGCCAGTTACGCGAACAACAACGGGGTAAAGGGAGACCAGCTGAAACAGGTTGTGAGTGATGATGTTTCGAACAAGGGGATCTATGTTTCCGATAATTTTGAAATCCTGAAGAGAAAAATGTTCGTCCTGCTAACCGGACGGTTCGACAATGTCACATACAACCAGAAACAGGAGACCCTCCCCACTCTTTCCGACCGGACGTCATTCAATACAATTACCCCGAAGCTTGCCCTCAATTACCTTCTAACCACAGATATAGCGTTTTACGCCTCTTTCGCATGGAGTTTTAATGCACCGGCCGCACTCGAACTGGTCAGCCCCGATCCCGGTTATATATACAACAAAGAGCTGGGTTCCGGGGAGTCACAGAATTTTGAAGCGGGCATCAAGGGCAATCATATCCGGCCGGAGCACGCTTTTTTCAGCCGGTTTTCATATGAAGCGACCTTTTTCCGGATTCAAACTGAAAACGGGATTGTTCCATATGAAGTACTTGGGGAACCCTTTTTCAGAAATGAGGCTAAAACCAAACGGCTGGGTGCCGAATTCGGGACACAGATAGAGATTTTCAAAGGGCTGACCCTTGGAGCCACCTATACTTTTTCACATCTCCGGTACCTCTCCTATGTGGCCAGTTTCATAGGCCCTGATTCACTGCAAGACAACAGCAGGGATTTTTCGGGCAATATAATGCCGGGTATCCCACAGAACAATGTTTACGTTTCACTCGGTTATTCCGGGGCCCTTAATTCCCATTTCACCATTTTTGCACAGGCAGGTTACCGGGGTGTGAGCGGTATATGGTTGGATGATGCCAACAGCGCTGAAACAAAGCCATACAACCTGCTGAACGGCACGCTGGGGGCTGAATTGAAATTTGGCAAATTCAACATCATGGCTTCCGGAGGCGTGAACAATATCCTGAATGAGAAGTATGTCGGGTATACGCTGACGAACTCCCCGAACCATAGGTTTTATGCTGCCGGAGCGCCGAGGAGTTATTTTGGGTCAATCAATATCGGATATGGTTTTTGATTTACGATTGGACGATTGACGAATGAATTGACGATTGGACGATTTACGATTGACGAATGAATTGACGATTGGACGATTTACGATTGACGAATGAATTGACGATTAAACGATTGACGATTAGGGTTCATCAATCGTAAATCGTAAATCAAACAATCCAATCGTAAATCGTAAATCGTCCAATCGTAAATAGTACTGTGTCTTCAATGCAGTACAACTAGCCGATGTGGTCCCGCCACAACCATCCCCTGGCTCTGCAGCCGGTAGAAATAGACTCCTTCCGGAAGATCCCTGGTATCGTAGGTTGCAAAATGATTTCCAGGGGGCAGGGGTTCATTCAGCAGGCAGGCAACCTCACTTCCGTATACATTAAATACTTTAAGCTGAAGTTGAGCCGGGGATGAACTGTTCAATGCTGCCTGAACAGGAACTGTGAACCTGATGGTAGTTCTCTCCTGAACAGGGTTTGGGCTGTTCTGGTATAGTATAAATCCAGGCTGGGGCGACTGGATGGATTGAACGGCAGGGATGACCGGGGGAAAGAACTTCAGCACCGTGCCCTCTTTACCCACAGCATATCCATGCATGGAATCGGGAAAGGTCATATCAGAAATGGCGGTATTGTCGGGGGTGGGGATTTGGGTCCAGGTTACCCCGGTGTCAAGGCTGTAGATCAGTTTGCGTTTCGGGCCGAGCGGCGCCCAGGCTTCATGGTCGTTCCTGAAGTCGAGGTCATAGGCATTCCCCTGGATGTCGAGTTCGTCGTATGTCCAGCTCTGGCCGCCATTGTCAGTGCGGATCATCCCAACGCCATATCCGAAATCGGGATCACCCCCGGCCCCCATTACATGCAGGGAGTCGAACAGGTGCAAGCCGTGTACCTCATCGGCCGGGGCTTCCGAAACATCGATGGCCTTCCATGAATCCCCACCGTTGGAGGTATGCCAGGTAACGCCGGCAATGTCGAACATTCCGCCGCTGGCATAACCATATTTGGCGTTGTAAAACTGGATGCTTAAAACTGGAAAGAATGCAAGAGTGCTGGTATCGATGGCTGCCTGGGTCCAGGTATTGCCGCCATCCGTGGTTTTGACAAGGGCATGAGGCCTGCCGCCCATCCAGCCATTCAGCGAGTCGAGGTAAAGAATGCAGGTTATGAAGATGTTCTCAACGGGATATGTCTGGCTTACCCAGGTTGCCCCGCCATTGGTGGTCTTGAGGAGGATAGTGCCATAAGGAACCGAGGTGAAATTAAAGCAGGAGGCCCACCCTTCATTGCGGTTGAGGAAAAACAGATCTTCTACGTCATAGATAGCATGACTGTCCTGGGTGATCCATGAATTCCCCCCATCCGTGGTATGAAAGATCACCCCCGAATCCCCTGCAACGTACCCATACAGGCTGTCGACAAAGCAAACAGAATTCAGCGACTGGCTGGTGGGAACAGCAATCCGTTGCCAGGTGCCCTGGGAAAAGGAGACTGATCCGGCAAGGAGCGCCACCCAAAAGAATGATATTTTTAAAACGTGGGAAACCCGTTTCATGCTTAACTCCGATGTTAATTGGCGTTCAGGGAGGAGACAATCCTGTAGGTATGCTCCGCGATAACAAGCTCTTCGTTGGTTGGGATGGTCATCACTTTAACCTTCGATTCCGGTGCGCTGAGCAACATCTCCTTGCTTCTGACTCCGGCATTTTTGGTAGGGTCGAAAACGAGTCCCATGTATTCCATTTCGGCGCAGCACAGTTCACGGGTTACCGGGTCGTTTTCCCCGATTCCGCCGGTAAAGATCAGCAGATCGAGGCCTCCAAGCGCTGCCGTGTAGGCACCGATATACTTTTTAATCCTGTACCGGAACATGTCGAGACCGAGGATGGCCCGTTCGTTGCCGGCTTCCGCCTCCTTTTCAATCTCCCGCATGTCGGAAGATACCCCGGTAATACCCAGCATTCCGCTGTGTTTGTTTACCAAGGTGTTCGCCACGGCGATGTTGAGCTCCTCCTTCTCCATCACAAAGGTTAGAACGCCAAGATCCATATCCCCTGAACGGGTTCCCATGATCAAACCTTCAACCGGGGTAAGCCCCATCGAGGTGTCGATCGATTTGCCGTGTTTGATGGCCGCCATCGAAGTGCCGTTTCCAAGGTGACAGGTGATGATTTTCATCGATTCCATGGGAACACCCAGGATTTCACAAGCTCTCCGTGCCACATAATAGTGACTTGTACCATGGAATCCATAACGGCGGATGCCATATTTTTTATAGAGGGAGTAGGGGATGGCATACATATAGGCCCGGGCTGGCATCGTTTGATGAAAAGCCGTATCGAATACAGCAACCTGGGGAACTTCGGGCAGGAGATGCTGCATGGCTACAACCCCTTTTAAATTCGCAGGGTTGTGAAGCGGCGCAAGGGGGATGCAGGCCTTGAAATCTTTAATGGTCTCCTGGGTGATCAGGCTGCTCTCCTGGAACCGCTCGCCACCGTGAACCATCCGGTGTCCGACCGCATTCACCTCCGATAAACTTTCGATGCAGCCATGCTCCTTGCTGATCAATACTCCCAGCACATATTCAATGCCGGTTTGATGGTCGATCACTTCGCCTTCGAGCTTTACCTTGTCGCCATTCTCCTTTTCATGCTTTAAAAATGAGCCTTTGAGTCCGACTTTTTCTACGATCCCTTTGGCATAGAGCCGGTTCTGTTCAATGTTGAAAAGCTGGTATTTGATCGAAGAACTGCCACAGTTTAATACGAGAATATTCATAGTCTTTTTTCTTTCCTTTGTGTTCCTTGTGCCTTCTTTGTGTCTTTGTGGTTACAAATTTTCTTCCGAAATTTTATTGCCTTCGGCATCATACTCATAAAACCCGATGCCACTGATTCTTCCAAGCCTGTTGGCCCTGACGAGTTTTTTAATCATCGGGGATGCAATGTAGCGGGAAGATCCGAATTCACTGTAGAGGTTTTCCATCCACCGAACCACCTTATCCAGACCCACTTTGTCGGCAAATTCAAACGGACCCAGTGGCATGTTGAAGCATGAGCGCATGGTAAGGTCGATGTTCTCCATGGAACTTACCCCTTCCATCAGGGTCTCGCATGCTTCATTCAGCAGCACAACAAACAACCTTACGCTTACCAGTCCGGGGGACTCCATCACCGGGATCGATATCTTTTCGAGGAGTTTCACGAATTTGATCACCTTTTTATAGGCTTCATCGGTGGTGTGCAGTCCCTTTGCCAGCTCAACCACACTCGCACCCGGCGCAGTGGTCGAAATGTGCAGACTCACGCACCGTTCCTTGTGTTTCAGCTCCGACGACAATTCAGTTACCACAATGGTGGAGGAGTTTGTGGCAATGATGCATGAACTGCTCACCTCCCTTTCAATGTTGAGAAACACCTCCTTCCGTAACTCAAAGCTCGATTGTCCCTGCTTTGATTTAATGGTTTCGATCACCAGTTCGCAGTCGTGAAAATCGGCATAGGTGAGGGTTCCTTTGATCCTTGATAGGATCGCATTTTTTTCTCCCGGGGTCAGTCCCCAGTGGTTGATCTCCAGGTCGAGTTCCTTCTTGATTTCGTCGAAGGAGTGACGGACGAGTTCTTCATTGAGCTCGAGGAATATAACCTCGATGCCATGTTTCGAGGCGGTGATTGCCAGCTCCTGTCCCACACTGCCACAACCAACAACTCCAATCTTTGAGAACAGTACCTTGGGCCGCGATTCTTTGCTGAGCCCGTATTTTTCAATGGGCTCCACGATCATTTCTGCCATAATTTTTACTTCAATATTCGTTAATCAATATTCAATATTCTTTTACTTCAGCCCCATCATCTTCTCATTAAACTCCTTCTCACCCGTTTTCTCAATGCTTGCAATCATCTGCTGCGTGACGGAAACAATATACTCTTTCTGCTTCTGAAAATGGATGAACATGGCAGCAAGGTTCACGGCCGGCTCAATACCCTTTGGATTGCGGAAAAGGACGGTGAAGAACATTTTCCAGTAAAACGACCGGGTGGCAGGTGAGAAACCTGCCTTTTTGCAAACCCTTAAAAATGAGCGCATATAGACCAGCCAGGTTTTGAAATCGGGTTTGTGTTTGTAGTCTGTCTTTACGTTCAGACCGGTGTAAATCACCCGCTGGTAATAATTTGACGGATCAAAAATTGCCTCAATGATCCTGATGTAGTTCTTAAGAATTCCTACACGGGGCGTTATTGTTAAGAAGTTCAGCCCGCTGGTCATCTGGTCGATGTCGCCGTCGGTCACCGACTTTGAAGAGTGATGAAACAGCCTTTTTTCCAGCTCCAGCCGGCGTGTGAGCTGTGTGTTTGGCAAGGCGTATAGCAGGCCGATCATGGCCATACAAATACCGGTATCCTGGATGGAGGTGATCATCTGGTCGGCAATCTGCGGCCGGTCACTGTCAAAACCCAGGATGTATCCGCCATTGCTGACCATCCCGTACGACATGATCTTCTTTACGGCCTCTTCGATAGACTTGCCTACATTCTGGTTCTTGTTGTTCAGTGCAAGGGTGTCGCTGTCGGGGGTCTCAATGCCAAGAAAGACATACCGGAAATCGGCATCCTTCATGAGTTGAAGCAGTTCGTCATCATCCGCAAGGTTAACGGAAGCCTCGGTTGTAAAGTAAAATGGGTATTTACGGGCTTTGGTCCACGCGATAATCTCCCTCAACAGCTCTTTGACCTTTTTCTTGTTTCCGATAAAGTTATCGTCGACCATGTCGATATGTCCGCGGTAGCCAAGGTTATAGAGCGAATCCAGCTCCTTGATAACCTGTTCGTTGGTTTTAAACCGGGGGATACGTCCATAAAGCTCGATCACATCACAGAACTCGCAGTTGAAGGGGCATCCGCGGATGAACTGCAGTCCGATCATGATGTAATCATCAAATCGGATCAGGTCATAACGCGGAACAACGGCTTTCAGCATGTCTGCCCGGTCGGGGGAGAGATACTTTCCGCCTTTAGCCCCATTCTTCAAATCCTTCAGGAACATGGGGATGGTGATCTCTCCCTCCCCGAGTACCAGGAAGTCGGCTTCATGATAAAGATCCGGTTGTGAAGTGGGATCAGGTCCTCCCACTACCACTACGGCGCCCAGGTTGTGGGCACGGGTGATCAGTTCGAGCATGCTGTTTTGCTGTGGTAGCATTCCCCCGATGCAGACAAGGTCGGCCCATTGCATGTGTTCATCCAGCAATGGCTCTACATTTTCATCGATCAGGCGGAATTGCCAGTGCTGCGGAAAAAGGGCAGCAACCGTAAGCAATCCAAGTGGCGCAGCCGGGTATTTTTTTCCAACCATTTCACATACCTCCTGGTAATTCCAGAAGCTGTAGGCCGAAAATTTTGTCTGTACCAGAAGACATTTCGTTACCCCGTCGTGCAAATCTTTCATAAAACCTGTCTCAAACCAAAAATTGTGCAAAGATACTCAAAAACCAGTCACACGTTACCCGCCTCATCTCACACCTCCTTCATAATTTGTTATTTCTCACGGCTCTTGACCTTAACCATATACTCTTTTTTGGTATATTGCACGCTGTTAGCCAGAACACTCATTATGGTACGCCCTCATGGCTTTTATAGTTTGTTTTTAATTGCCACGATACTCTCTTACTGGTGTCCTTCATGTATATTGGCCAGAGAAGCCAAACCTTCAACAATTCCGATTTCGGTCGGAAACATCACCATATCAGGCAGTTCTATAACCGGCCCGCTTGGAAATGCAGTTGGCGTTACCATTCCGCTGAAACGCGCAGGACGCTTGTTATTGCTGGAAGGAACCATCGACAATGTAAGTGGCAACTTCATCCTCGATACGGGCGCCTCCGGGCTGGTCCTGAATAAAACCTATTTTCGCGGGTTTATGACCTTTGATGATGAGGAGGGTGGCGGAGTAACCGGGACTACCGCTGGAGTGTCGCGTGTCAATGTGAAACATCTGGTAATCAGCGAGCTGAACTATGTAAACATCTCTGCAGATGTTACACCCCTCGGCCATCTCGAAAACCGGCGGGGGGTGAAAATCCTCGGCCTGTTTGGAATGAGCCTGCTTAAAAATCTTGAAATGGTGATCGATATCCGCCGGAATGAATTGCAGATCTTCAAGCTCGATAAAACCGGGAACAGGGTCGGACCTAACGCCCTGTCGGTTAAATATGACATGGTCCAGAAAATGGAAGAGTATCACCATGTGATGTTTGTGAAAGCCACGATTGGCGGCAAAGTACTCGATTTCTGCCTTGATACCGGCGCCGAATCCAACGTGCTGAGCATCGATGCAAATAAAAAAGTGCTGGGTACTGTTACCATCACAAGGAGGTCAAGCCTGAGCGGCGTGGGTGAAGAACAGGGAGAAGTGCTGTACGGAACATTGAACGAATTCAGCATGGGAAGCAGGAAACTCGCCCCCATGGAAACTATTTTATACAGCCTCGCAGCCATCTCACAGAAATATGGGGTTCCTGTTGACGGGATGCTGGGCTACGATTTTTTTGAAAAAGGGAAGGTTTACCTTAACCTGGTCAAAAATGAGATGGGAATCTGTTTTAAACCGGAGGATGTCAAATGAAAACCTGGTATCTCCGCATATTGACGCTGCTGCTGCTTTCAACCAACCTGGGTGCCCATGCGCAGTTTGACCCCAAAAAGGTCTGCAGGGTGGAGGATGGCCGCCTGATCTTCACCCTCGACCAGCGATGGAGCAGCGCCCAGCGAAAGCAGGTTGCGAAAATTTTCGACATCGACAGCGTTCTCCTTGCAAACGCCTTTGCGCTCAAACCGGTCATCCGCGACAGTGTCAGCGTCTGGAAAGTACGCAAAATTGATGCTAATCATCTTGAACTCTCAAGGGACCCGGTGAAAGCCGGAGCAACCAGGGAGTCAAAAGAGAAGATCTTCCTGCTCGACGACCGGTGGGTCGACCTCAATGCTGCCGTTGAAAGGGAGTCGGTACCCTTTGGCGTAAACCGGCTCACCCGAAACACCATTGTTCAGCTGTCGGAAAACAGGATGCGTTTTTTTCTCCCAGGTCAAAAAAATGCCAGAAACGTCTACCTCTCAGGGTCATTCAACGCATGGAGTACCCTGCAAACCCCGATGATAAAATGTGATTCCGGGTGGACAGCCACCCTGAAACTCAAACCCGGCAAGTACTCCTACAAATATATCGTTGACGGAAAATGGACCAACGACTCCTACAACAAACTTCGTGAGGAGGACAAATACCATGGATACAACAATATTTTTTTCTGCTACAACTACAAGTTTGTGCTGAATACCGTTCTCAATGCCCGTAAGGTATTCCTTACAGCAAGTTTCAACCAGTGGAACCAGTCGGAACTCCGGATGATCCTGTTCCAGGGAAGCTGGGTTTTGCCCATGTACCTGAGAGAAGGAACCCATGCCTATAAATACATCGTGGATGGCCGCTGGATGACCGACCCAGCGAACAAAGTGACAAGACCCGACGGATCGGGTAATCTCAACTCTTTTATGGCCATTGGTGATACCCTCTTTTTTACCCTGAAGGGTTATCCCAATGCCCAAAAAGTGGTGGTGAGCGGAAATTTCAATGGATGGAATGAACAGGAACTCACCATGACAAAAACCGGCGGAGGCTGGCAGCTCCCCTATGTGCTCGCCTCGGGGAACTATGATTATAAGTTTATTGTTGATGGTGAGTGGATCATCGATCCCGGGAATAAGTTCACCACCGGGGTTGGCAATTCCGTCAACTCCTGGCTGGCGGTTAAACCCAACCACTGGTTCAGGCTCGAACAACATTCGGATGCAGGAAAGGCAATGGTGTCGGGTAGTTTCAATAACTGGAGCAAACAGGACTACCGTATGGACCTTCGCCAGGGAACCTGGGTTTTCCCCATCTACCTCATCCCCGGGAAATATACCTATAAATATGTGGTCGATAACAAGTGGATCCTCGATCCCACCAACGATCTCTGGGAAGATAATGAATACGGCACAGGTAATTCAGTGCTGTGGATAGAGCCTTAGATTTATGACGCTAGTACTTAATACTGAAACAATGAAAAGAGCACTGTTAATTTTCCGGCAGACCCTTCTGATGTTGGGAATGCTGTTTTTGACTTTTCAGGTTCCGGCGCAACAGCCTGACCATCCTTTGTCTCCGGCATCCTGGTCGGTGGTGGCTTCATACACCATCCCAGGAAAGGCCTCCGGACTAGCCTGGGACGGAACCTACCTCTATTTTGGGATTTATGGGGTGAACGGCAGCAATATTTACCGGTTCAACCCGGCCGATGGCGCCTATACCCTGCAATGTACCGGCCCGTTTGACGATGCTTTCGGGTTGACATTCAAAGGCCCCAACCTGGTAACGATCAAACAGCCGTCAAACTCATCCCAACCTTCCACCACGCTTGAATTTACAATGTCGGGCAGCCAGGTTTCCACCATCACCCTGCCCGATCACTACATGTCGGGAATCGCCTATGATAACGGAAGCTACTGGGTAGCCACCTATTATCCCGACCCGGGAAAAATTTATCATATCAACTCTGCGGGGACCATCCTCTCCCAGTTTGTGCCGCCGAATACCCAACCCTGGGATATCGGGATGCAAGGCAGCGATCTCTGGATTGCCGACTATTACGGCAACATGGTTTACAAGGTCTCCAATACAGGGACGCTCATTGAAAGCCATGCGTCGCAAATTCCAAAACCATCAGGCATCGTTTATGATGGCACTTATTTATGGTATTGTGCCGGAGAACTGGGTGCGAACAGTACACTCTACAAGATTGATCTCCAGGGAACAGGCACACCGGCCATCACGGTTCCTGTAATTACGCATGATTATGGTACCGTAACTGTCGGAAGTTCGCCTCTCTGGAACTGCCAGGTGCAGAATACCGGAACAGCCAACCTGGTGATCAACAGCATCGGGCTCACTCCCGGGCAGCCAATCTCCACCTCATTCACCGTACCGGCAACATTAACCCCGGGTAGTTCTGTGAATGTGCCGTTTACCTACCATCCGCTGGTTCCGGGTGCGTTAAACACGGAGGCTTACATCAATTCCAGCGACCCCATTCACCCCACAGTCACGGTCACCCTCACCGGGAATGCAGTGATTTCGGGACCACATGTGAATATTACCGATACTTCCCATAACTGGGGAGAGCGGAGAAAAGGGGCCTGGTCACGATGGTATCTCCAGGTGAGCAACAACGGGAGCCAGCCGCTGGTGATCAACTCCCTGGCTTGCGCCGACCCGCAATTCACCATTGATGCATCTGTGGTGCTGCCGCTATCCGTTCAACCGCTTCAGACATCCAAAATTGGTATTTGGTTCCATCCGACCGATGGAGTCGCCTATGCTTCAACCTTGAGCATTTTGTCGAACGATCCCACGCAGAGTCCTTTCATCATTCACCTTCAGGGAGCGGGAGTTGACACCGTTTATCCCATTGGAACACCTTTGTGGAGTTATATCATCACGGGGGCATTCGACAACAGCCCGAAAGGGATCAGGCCAATCCAGGATATCACCGGCGACGGCATTGACGATGTCGTGGTGG
Organism: Bacteroidales bacterium; assembly: GCA_049317265.1. Lineage (GTDB taxonomy): Bacteria > Bacteroidota > Bacteroidia > Bacteroidales > FEN-979 > CAIVAT01. The sequence continues at coordinate 117,675 of JBMOIP010000003.1, read as the reverse complement.
CTTCTGAAGACAACTACATCCGGTGTTTCAACGGTAACTCCTCCGGCGAAGCGGATGTGATGTGGGCTACCGAAATCTATTCAGGCAATGTTTACCAGCAGAATGCCATCGCCACCATCAACGATATCAACAATGATGGCTTTGAAGATGTGGTAGTTGGCACAACCGGCGGCGACCGCTCGGTAAGAGCGCTTTCCGGCAAAACGGGAGTTCCGTTGTGGAGATATGACACCCATGCATTCGGGCAGGGAGGCTGGGTTTACCAGGTTGACACGAAGCTGGATTACAACAACGACGGTGTTGCCGATGTGCTTGCCTGTGCCGGGGATGATGGAAACGGGACCGGTCCAAGAAGGGCTTTCTGCCTCAATGGACTTACCGGGCTCCCCATCTGGATTTGCCCCACCGAAGGCGCCGTCTTTTCTGTGACCGGGGTCGAAGATTTCACCGGCGACGGGATACCTGATGCCGTGGCAGGTGCAACGAATTCTGGACAGGTACAGTCGAGGGTTTATGGCATCAATGGCGCCAGCGGCGCTATCCTGTGGACCAACATTCCCGCGGGTTCTTCTACCTGGGCCTTATTGCAAATCGACGATGTTACCGGCGACGGGATCAGGGATGTTGCCTCCGGGGATTATTCCGGAAGTGTCTATTTTCACAATGTGGTAACCGGATTCCGCGAGAAAACCACCCTTGTGCAGGCCAACTCCATCATCCTCCGTTTCCAGGAGATGGGCGACGTCAATAAAGACGGACATCCTGATTTTCTTGTTGCACACAGCGGCGCCAAAGGCGTGATGATCAACGGGTATGATGCGTCGATCCTGTGGCAGAAACCCATCGCTGATAAAGCATGGAACGTGGCCAACATGGGCGACATCACCTGGGATGGCACCAATGATGCCGCCATCGGAACGTTGTACCAGGATAACCGCACCTATTTCATGGATGGAAGCAATGGCGAAACCCTTAAATCGGTTACCGGCAGCAACCCTGTCGATGCGCTGGATGCGATCCCGGATATTGTGGGCGATCAAAGCAGGGAGCTTGTTGCAGGCGGGCGGAATGGCGGTGTCATTTGCCTGTCAGGCGGATATGATTCTACGCTGATAACCGTTCCGGCCATAGAAAACCTGCATTCTCAGGCGGTTTGGGCCTATCCGAATCCCTGTGGTGAGGTGCTTCACCTGGTGGTCAGTCTTAAACAACGATCAGATGTGAATATTACGGTAACAGGTACGGCTGGCAACGTTGTGTACACCTCGGGTCAGAAGAATGTAAACTCCGGCAACCACGTTTTTGATCTTATCCGCTCAAACTTTACAAGCGAAACACCGGGCGGACTCTATTTATTGGAGGTGGGAACTGCTGAGGGGGTCCATCATCTGAAGGTGGTCTTCAGGCAACGGTAAGACCCAGCCTGGTTGCCATCAATTCACATTCAGCCTTTGCTGAATCCAGGGATTGTGTCTTTTTTAGAGGCATAATTTCGGCGCCATTGGCATCCGTCAGCATAAGCCTGAAATCCTTTTTCGTGAGATCATGGGCCCGGTTTCCCTGGCTGTAGGACCTATATGTTTGCTGTAACTCTTTAATAAAGATTTTCATAGATGGAACTACAGGAATCCATTTGCCGATGGATATGATCCCAAAAATATTGTTTGAAAACTTCACACGCTTTTTATCATCATCAATCATTGCACTGGTGGAGGTCAATCCGACAAACCCTCCGATCAAGATCAACGTAAACCCTGAGAAATAGAAATAAACTAAAATAATACCTGCGGCCAACAGGATCAAACCGGCGAATGAACCGCTTGGGCCAAATGTTTTGTCAAGGTTGTTCTTAGTTTTCATGTCGGGTGGCATAGTGCAATGTAAACAGGTCGTTTTCATTGTAAAGGTACAATTTCCCATGAAATGAAAAAGCCGCCCTGGTTTTCAGAGCGGCTTTTAATCCATTTCACGGTGATTCGGAATTGCTAGTTCTTGTCGGCCCCGGTATCACTTGCTGATGGAATCGGCTTGATGATGAAGAGGTAACTTGATCCTCCGTAAAAGATCCCGGTTTGTGAGGTGGCTGGAATGTCAAAGGATTTAGGCCCCATGGGTAACCTCATGATACGGGCAACCCTGGTTCCGCGGACAGTTCCGCCTTCATAGAATCTGTAATCAGATACACCGCGGCTGAAATTCTGAGCAGGCGCCACCTGGCGGCCGGTTTCATCGGTCATCATGACCAGGTAATGTGTTCCGTGGTTCTCAAGGTAATTCATGTTCTCGATTCTCACGACATAGGAGACCATCCTGGCTTTCCTTTCGGCAGGGACATCCCGTCCCGAATCTCTTAAGGTATTCATGGCATTAACTCCTGTTGCGAAGATCAGTGCAAAGGTGAGGGCGAAGATCAATTTTGTTGTTTTCATGGCTTTGGGTTTTTTAAGTTTGTAGTTGAATTTTATGATGTAAAATTACAACGACAGCCATGGTCGGTTCAAGCGCTGAAATGCCTGATTTAACAGGGTATTGACACGTTAATTATTGCGTAGTTTTACGCGGGGAAGGTTGTTTGTTTTTTTTAACCTTCACTTTTTGCTGGTTTTCCGCTATCCTGAACTTTACGATCCGGGAGATCAGGTCCAAAGGCATTGGTTTGTCATAGGGAAACTGAACAGAACCCTTTCCACCTTTATATGTGGAGAGTTCTTCTTTGAATGCACCAATCGCGGACGATTTCGGATAAAACCCAATATGTTTTGTGAAAGCGGCATACCACACTAAAATGCCATTCTGTTTGAACGCAGGCATCTTGTAGCTGATTACCTCCTTTGCCTCCGGTGCTGCCTGCATGATGGCAGCCCTCACCTTGGCCAGAAGCTGCCGGACCTCCTCGGGAAAGTGCGAGTTGTAGTGGTCAATGTCAATCGGGTCCATCGGTCATCACTTTAAAAATGATAATACATGGTTCGCGAAAATTTCCGGCAGCTGGTACATGAAACCATGCCCGCAGCCTGGTTCAATAATAACCGTACAATGGCTGATCGCAGCAGAAAGCAAGTCAGCGTTTGCAGCAGGAACAACCTTGTCCTGGTCACCGCAGATCACCAGGACTGGCATGGTAAGCTTATCGAGAAGCCCTGCCGATCCTCCTCCTGGTGTAAGCCACTGCTGCACTGCCATATATTGCATGCCGATCGCATCGAAGTTGCTGGGTTCCCGGGCCTCCGGGAGAAATTTCCACGGTTCGGGATGCGTCGCAAGCCAGCTGTCGGGGAAAAGGGTGCCCAGCATAGCCATCGGGGTTGATGAGGGATCAGAGAGGATGGCAATGGTTTCTGGTGCAGGATCCAAGGTAACGGTATCGCCGCAGTTTGTCGCATACAACACAAGTTTATTCACCTTTTCCGGGTGATTGATAGCAAACATCTGGGCTACATACCCTCCCATTGACCATCCCAGGATATGTGCTCTCCCGATCCCGAGCGTGGTAAGGAACTCATCCAGGTCGTCCGCCAGTGACTGCATCGTAACTGAAGCGGCAGAATTGGTGCTGTATCCCATCCCACGGTAATCAAATACAATAACCCTGTATTTCTGTTGTAATTGCCCGATAACCGCTGTACTCCAAAGATCCATGTTGGTAGCGAAGCCTGTGCACATCACCAGCGGCTCGCCGGATCCGTAAACTGTGTAGGCAATTTTGGCATTGGTGATTTCAACGAATTTTGTTTCCATTTCAGCTCTCCCTTGTAGTATTCTTCTCAATGCTTTTAAGCAGGTCGATGATCTCCTTCTGAAGCGAAATCTGTTCATTGATCTTAAAATACCAGCAACTGACTTCCCGCATAAGGAAGGCCAAAATAAACACAACACCTGCGCCGATCGCTACTATGGTGAATTCGCCTGTCATAATATGTTTTTTTAAGGAATTAATGAACTTTAACTTCTCCTGATCAGTAAATTTAGGGTAAATCTGACATCAAAATTAAGTTAAAGAAAAGTTTTTTCAAATTGATTGAAAATCGCGGCTGATAAACCTTAAATACATACTTTTATCTCGCCTTTTACCATATCCATGTAATATTGAACAGATGAAAGCAACCACAGAAAGCGGATTTCTTACCCTGGTAAATCAGCTCCCGAATCCGATCCTCATTCATGTCAACGGAAGTGTTGTTTTTGCAAACGATCTGCTTCTTGGAATTACCGGCCTTTCAAAGGAGGAAATTATTGGCCAAAATGCAGCTGAACTGCTTACCGATCCTGCGGATACAAAAAATACGGCCATTTTCAGAAATCTGACAGGCGAAGCATTTGTTGAAGAGGAGGAGTTCGAGATCAGGACTGAAAACAGGAAAGTGGTCATCAGGAACTTTCTGATCCGGAACAGCAGGATAAAATTCAAGGGCAAGGATGCCGTCATGACCATTTTGATCGACATTACCGAGCGGAAACACCTGGAGAAATATGTGCTCAGCCGGGTCATCGAAACCGAGGAGAAGGACCGCAAGAACTTTGCGGCCGATCTCCATGACGATTTGGGCCCGATCCTGTCGAGCATTAAACTGCACCTCGGACTGCTTGAACATGCAAAAACCCCGGAGAAATTCAGGGAAACCCTTGGCATTTGCAACCAGCAGCTGGCAGAGGCGATCGCCAAAATGAGGCTGGTGGCCAATAACCTCATGCCCCGCCTGATTGATAATTTCGGACTCGAAGCAGCGGTCAATGCCTTCATCAACACCATGCAGCATGAGGATGTTTTCACCATCAAACTGATGTCAAACCTGAAAAACAGGCGATTCCAGAAACAGACGGAACTTCATGTTTACCGGATGATCTGCGAGCTGATCAACAACACCATTAAACATGCAGGGGCGACCAGCGCCGAAATTACCCTGAAATATATAAAAAGTGGACTCTCAATCACCTATACCGACAATGGCAAAGGTTACGACATTGCCGAAATCCATAATAAACCGGGCGGTATGGGAGTGGGAAACATCATCCAGCGCGCAAACCTTATTGATGCAGAGATCCAATTTGTAAAAAGAAAAGGCAAAACTGTGGTCCGCATAAGGAAGGAGCTTTAAAAGAAACAAACCTTAACGTCTCTCCATTCTTCTTTTTCCTGAAAAAAAAAAGAGCCATCCTTACAGGACAGCTCTTTTCAGCATCTTTAATAGTCTGATATCTACTCTTTTGAAGGTTGAAGTTGTGGAAACAGATCATAACGGTAGGTCAGCCCCGGTAAAAATTTCCCCGAAAGGATAACCGGTTTTGTAAACAACTCGGTTTCGCATTGGAAATGGCTGTGCGAAGGTGCTAGAACCAGCACGGCAATTCTTACCCCCGTTACAGGACCGCGTTCGTAGAAATCGTATTTGGAAATTCCCGGAGTGTAGGGCTTTGCCGGGGCGACCAAACGGCCCTGTCCATCAAGGATCTCAACCAGGTAAACATTGCACAATGGCTTTTCAATGGTCAAATTCACATTTACATGGTGGTTTACAACCGGATTTACGGATGTCTGGTCGGCTTTGGTTTCAATGTTAGCGGCTGAAACGGAAGTTGCTGCGCTAAAGATCAGTGCGAGACTGAGAACTGAGAAAAATTTTGCTGTTTTCATGGCTTTGGTTTTTTAGGTTGTTTGTGTTTGTTTGATGATGTAAAATTACATCGGAAGGCAGGGGTGAATCAAGCGCGGAAATACTTGATATTACAGCGTTTTTTGCGTTAATCGTTGCGTAATACCCCAACATTATCCTGCGTGTTTTTACGCAAAACACAAAGAAAAATGCTGTTGGTGTTGCAAAAAACGCTTATTGGATGTATCTTTCGGCAAGAAAAAAAATCATTAAAAGGGAATGTGATGAAAACAAAAAAGAGGGTTTTTATCGTTGAAGACCATGCTGTTTTCAGGGAAGGTTTGAAGAGGGTCATTGCCGAGATGGAGGATGTGGAACTTGTTGGAGAGGCCGAAAATGGAGCCGTCTTCCTGGAAAAGCTGAAGAAAGTGACCCCGGACATTATCCTGATGGACATCCAGATGCCGGTGATGGACGGACTGGAGGCCACCGATAAGGCACTGAAGTATGACCCGTCATTGAAAATTTTGGTGATCAGCATGTTTGGAGAGGAGGAGTACGTGTATGCCATGGTGGAAAAAGGGGTGAGCGGCTTTATCTTAAAGACCTCCGGACTGACTGATTTCGAAAAAGCGATCAACAGGGTTTCTGAGGGTCAGCAATACTATTCGGAGGAGATCATGGGGCTGCTGGTTAAAAAGGTGAGACAGATCGATGCGGTGGAGAAGATCACCTTCACCGAAAAGGAGATGGAGGTGCTGCGGCTGCTTTGCAAAGGGATGTCGAACAACGAGATTGCCGATAAACTATTCCTCTCGGTTCGTACGGTGGAAGGTTACAGGAACAAGTTGCTGCAGAAAACCGGCTCGGCCAATGTGATCAACCTGGTGATTTTCGCTTTGCGAAACAAACTGGTCATCATGTAAAAAAAACCGCCCCGATATCCCGGGGCGGTTTTTCCTTTTTAACTTAAAGGAGTGCTAAACTCCTGTTAGGATTACTCTTTTGGAGACTGGAAGCTTGGAACGAGTTCGAACCGGTAGGTCTGCCCATCCAGAAATTTTCCTGTGATCGCAGAAGGTGCTGTATGGAGTTCTGTTTCGCAAACATAATGGTCCCCCTGCAGGTCTCTTACCAGCACAGCTAACCTTGTCCCGTTAACCGGTCCGCGCTCAAAGAACTCATAACCGGACACACCGCTGATGAATGGCTTTGCCGGAGCAATCTGCCGGCCATTCTGATCTACGATCTTAACCAGCCACATATTGCAGATGGGCTTGTCGGCTGAAAGTGTAATGTTGACCTGGTACCTTATCATGGTTCTGACGGAAACCTGGTCGTTTTTTTTGTCAATGGGCGCTGAAAAAGATGTAATGGCAGCGGTAAGAATCAGAGCAAGACTGAAGATCGAAAAAATTTTTGTTGTTTTCATGGCTTTGTTTTTTTGAGGGTTAGTTGTTGTTGTTTGATGATGTAAAATTACTTCAGCCGGGCAGCCTTAATCAAGCGGTGATTTGCCCGATTTTATCCAGTTGTTTAGCGGTGTGCCCCCGCGTAATTTTACGCGATATGTTGTTGATCTGGCTTAATTTGTTTATTTTTGAAGAGCGCAAAGCAAATTTTATAAGACCATACTCAACACCATGAAAATGAAAATTATTGTCCCGACCGATTTGACCAGGGCTGCAAACCAGGCTGTCAGGCAAGCTGTTGTAATAGCCCGCAAGGCTGGCTTTTCCCTCACGTTATTTCATGTGCAGGAGGCTGGCCCCGGTTCAGAAACCATAGAAAAGCTAAAGGAAGAGGCGTCACTCATAAGCAAGGTGGAGGGTGTTCCCTGTGATGTGATTGTTAAAACCGGAAATGTTCTTGAACAGATTGTAGTGATGGTTTGTGAGAAGGAGTATGACCTTGTGGTTATAGGAACACATGGTTCAGCGGGGATCAGGCAAAAACTGTTTGGCGCCGACATCCTGAAACTGGTGGCAAAAATACCGGTGCCTGTAATGGTTGTTAGTGAAGAATCTCCACTGATTGAGGAGTTCAACAGGATCGTACTGCCGGTCGGCAGCCATGACAATTTCAACCAGGGAGTTGATGCGGTCCTGCTCCTGGCCGGAATATTCGATGTTGAAGTGCACCTCTACTCCATTCAGAAACCAGGATTTGAGTGGCCTGCCCGGATGCTGGCGAACATCGATGAGACTACCCGCAGGTTCACGGAGAAAGGTGTTAAACTGGTTCGGAAAAAGGAGGACCAGGATGACTTTTCACAGGGTTTTGCCCGGCAGACAATACGTTACGCCAGGCTCATCGGGGCTGATGTGCTCTGGATGATGTCGGTGGCTTCTGAAGACTACTATTATATGTCGAAAACATACAAAGAGTCCATTCTGTTCAACGAGGACCATCTTCCTGTACTCTGCGCAGGCGGAGGGGAGTAGGTTGTATTTCACAGGATAGTTTGCAATGATAACAATGCACAAATGGTAAAGGCAGGGAAGAGATCCGGCAAGGGTACCAGGGTGATCCTGGTTCTCACCGACTTTTCAACCATCGCTGAAAATGCGGTTGTCCATGGCCTTGAACTTGCTCAGCGCCTTCAATATAAGGTTTGCCTGCTTCATGTGACCCGCGGGGAGAGTGTTTTGGAAAAGGTCGAAAAGAACATGATGGATTGTATTGCCAGGTGTGAGCAAAAGTTCGCGGTAAAAATCGACGCTTTGATCCGGGACGGTAACCTTTTTAAAGTTGTCAACAAGGTCGTATCCGTGATAAAACCGGTGGTCATGGTAATGGGAACACATGGTAAACAAGGATTGCAGCACCTGTTCGGCAGCCATGCCCTTAAACTTGTGCTTGATTCCCCTTGCCCGGTAATGGTTGTGCAGGACGAATTTCCCGGAACCGGGTATAACCACATTGTTATTCCTGTCAACATCGACGCTGATCCCGAAAACCTGGCAAAATGGAGCATGGCTATTGGAACCCTCTTTCATTCTGCGGTCACTCTTTTCTTATCTAAGGAGGAAAGTGAGGAGAGGTCGAGACAGTTAAGAAATATCACCTCTTTGATCACCGGTGTTTTGGCTGAACAACACATCCCCTTTACCATTACTGCCGCCGAATCGGTCGCCGATTTCCCGGGTCAGGTGATCGCATGGTCAGAAAAAAACCATTCCAGTCTGCTTATGACCATGGCCATGCCGACAGCAGGAGGAACAGGCCACAGCTTTTCGGACTGGAATGAACGGCTGATGTTTAATTCCGGGAGGATGCCGGTGTTGTTTATTGACCGGGCAGAACCATAGTCACTCTATTTATCCATGATAGGGCTTGAATCATCACAAATATATGGACAAGGGCCGGAGTTCACATCATCGGTTAAAATGATCTTATTGACCTTATCGGGGCTTCCCGTGCCGACAACCATCCTGACCGGGGTTTTGCCATCCATGCCCAGATAGATCCTGAACCCGTGTACAGAGGTGTCGCTGTTGGCAATCTGCTGCATGGCATTAAACTGGGTAAAACTGATCGTGAAGGCCTTCAGGGTATCCACATGGATAGGGCTTTTAAGATACTCCTTGAAATAGGTATTTGCAACTGAATCATTTATTTGCTGATTGCCCGGGGATTCAACGGGAGGAGGAACAGGGGTCTGTGTTACGTTGCAACTCTTATGACAACAGCAATTGCACAACATCCATACAATTGCTGCTCCAATGATGGCACCGGCAAACATTGCCAGTAAAAACATGGTTGTTTTGTTTTTCATGGTGGTTGAATTTCGGGGTTAAACAAAATAGGGATAAACCGTGTAAATATAGTTAATTTTATGTTTATTTGCATTTTAAGAAATATTTATAAGGTGATCGGTACCCGGAAAACAATTCAAGGCAGATTGACCATTGGCAAAATTCATCCCGAGATTATACCGGCACTGATCATATTGACCTCTTTTTTATTCCTTTTTCCCGGTAAATTATTTTCGCAGTCAAATCTTCCGGATACAATTAATACATTGTGGATCAAGTATAAAAAGGTAAAGGACGATAGCTCAAAGGTTGTTTTACTGACAAACCTGGCGTTTTTTTATCATGAGTACCTTGAAGATGAGAAAAAGGCCGACAGCCTGGCGGATGCAGCCATAACTGTTGCGGAAATGAGTTTACATTCAGCGTCGCTGATCCGCGCATACAATGGTTACCTGGAGTCGACAGACAATGCCCTATTCTACTCCAAAGCACTGGGTTATGCAAACAAAGCGCTGCAGATCAGCAGGATTACCAACAATGATGTTAACAGGTGGCGGACGAACAGAAACATAGCAAAAGTATATCTTTCGAGGTATGATTATAACAATGCCATTTCAGCGAGCTATGAGGCCCTTTCCGCTGCAAACACCTTGAATAACGGCAGCATGATCGCCGAAAGCTACCTTTTAATTGGCGGCAGCAATGAATGTAAGAACCAGAGAATCGAAGCCTTCAGAAACTATCTCTATGCTGCTGACCAGGCTGAAAAGTCGGGCGACTCCGCCCTAATGCTCAAATGCTACTTTGAATTATCAAGATTTTACAACGATAACAACCTTTTTGATGAAGCCCTTGAGTATAAGCAACGGGAGGGTGAAATCATCAGGAACATGAAACCCATTGATTCTGTTGCCTATATGTGGGTGCAATTTCATTGGCAGTTTATCATTGTGCGTCAAAAGAAAGGGGGTATCAATGGAGATGGGGTTAAAAAAATCGTTGATTTTGCCATCCGGAGGCATCTTGATAAAATGAAATCCTGGGAATTTGCCCTCTACCGAAAGTACCTTCTGGAGTCCAATGAAGCCGGGTTGCTTTACCATCTTTATAAAACCGATTATCCAGGCGAATTTGCAAAGTTGTACCAGTCTGATTTAGCAATGTATTACAGGCTCAAAGCTTACTTTACCGAATTGGACAAAATGCCTGATTCGGCTCATTATTACTTTAAAAAAGCAGAGCAGCTGGTCATCACCACTCTGAATAAAAAGAATATTTACCAGTCAACTTTCTATAACCGGTATGGCGAATTCCTGATCAGGCAGGGAAAGAGCAGGGATGCCATTGAGAAGTTCACCATATCCTATAATCTTTGTCTGGCAGATCCATTTTTCGGAAAATTCGAATTCATGCTCACCGCTTCGAGGTATCTGGAAAAGCTTTACAGGGAGGTTGGGGACTATAAAAACGCCTGGTATTATGCATCGGTGAACATCACAATTTCGGATAGCATCAATGCCATCAGGAACAAGGATCAGTTCATGGCTGAGTCGGTGAAGCGTGAAAAATCTCTGAAAGAGATGGCGGCGGAAAAGGACCGGCAAAAGATCAGGCAGGGAAAAAACCAGCTTAACATGATGGCGGGAGGGGTTGTTTTCCTGATAGTTGTCTCCCTGCTGGTATTCCGTAACTATTGGAATCAACGAAGGTTGAACAAGATGCTCGATATCGCGAAGAAAAAATCAGACGATCTCCTGCTCAATATTCTGCCCCAGGAGACAGCCGAAGAGCTGAAGTCAACGGGCAAGGCCAAGGCGAAAAGGTTTGAGGAGGTAACGGTGATGTTTACCGACTTCAAGGATTTTACGCAGGCCAGTGAACGGATGAGCGCAGAGATGCTGGTGGAGGAGATCAACGTTTACTTCAGCGAATTTGACAACATCATTACCAGGCACAACATTGAGAAGATCAAGATCATCGGCGACAGCTACATGTGTGCGGGAGGCTTGCCCGTGGCCAACGAAACCCACGCTTGCGATGTGGTGGCTGCAGCGCTGGAATTCCAGGATTTTATGACGGTCAGGAAAAAGGAGAAAAGCGCAAAGGGAGAGACCTTTTTCGAACTTCGGATCGGAATCCATACAGGGCCTGTAGTAGCCGGGATCGTCGGGCACAAGAAATTCGCCTACGACATATGGGGCGACACAGTGAACACCGCCTCCCGAATGGAGAATTCAGGAGAAACCAACAAGGTCAATATCAGTGGTGAGACCTACGAAAAGGTAAAAGAGCAATTTCAATGCACTTACCGTGGCAAAGTATCTGCCAAACACAAAGGCGAAATCGACATGTACTTTGTCAATACAAAAACCGCTTAATACTCTTCTTCGGGGTTTTCTCAAATTCTGCCGGCACGATCTCAAATTCGGCAATACGGATGTATTTGGGCATGTGATGATGAAGGTCGTGGATATAACCTTTGAAAATCCCGTCAAGCTCCTCTTTTTTGTGCCCGGCCTTCTCCATGGCATCAAAATCAGGAAAGATAAGGGCCACCAGTTTTTCATTCCGTTCGACGACCAGCGATTCCATCACCATGTACCGGTTGTTAAGTACCGATTCGATCTCTTCGGGATAGATATTTTTACCGGAAGGGCCGAGAATCATGCTTTTACTGCGTCCCTTGATGTAGATGTTCCCCTTTTTATCCATTACTCCCAGGTCGCCTGAGTGAAGCCATCCCGCCTCGTCGATCACCGCCCTGGTTGCCTCTTCATTTTTATAGTAGCCCAGCATGACATGGTTGCCGCGCATGAGGATCTCTCCTGAATGATGATAGGGATCGGGTGAATCAATGCGAACCTCGAGTTCGTCAACCGCCCTGCCTGAAGCGCCCACCCGGGTTGTTTTCCATGAAGCGTAAGAGATCAGCGGACCACATTCGGTCATGCCGTAGCCAACGGTAAACGGGAAATTCATCTTCCTGAAGAAACGCTCTGCCTGCGCGTTGAAGGGGGCGCCACCGATCACCAGCTCCCTGAAATTCCCTCCGAACACCTCTACCATTTTTTCCCTGATTTTTTTATATACCAGGATGTTGAGAACCGGAATTCGCATCATGATGTTCACAGCCGGGCTTCGCAATGCAGGCAGAATCTGTGACTTGTATATTTTTTCAATGACGAGGGGCACCGACAGGATCAGTGCAGGCCTTATCTCCTGGAAAGCCTGCATGATGATCTTCGGTGAAGGTGTTTTCGTGAGAAAAGTAATGTCGCATCCCAGGGTAAACGGGAAAAGAAATTCAAAAGCACAGCCATAGGTATGGGCCAAGGGTAAAAAGGAGAGGATCTTGTCCCTCGGATTCAGCGGCATGTTCCGGTGTGCATACAGGATGTTGCCCAGCAGGCTCTTATGCTGCAGAACCACCCCCTTTGAAAATCCCGTAGTGCCTGATGTATAGCTGATCACGGCAATATCATCGGGGTGGGAGGGAGGAAATGTGATGGCATCCTTCGATACCGCGGCTGCTGGTTGTGGAGTGTTTTCCAGGGCAGTCCTGGAGAAAAGCACGGAATCATCCTGGACTTTGAAAATATGTTTCAGCAACGGCATTGCTTCCTGGTCAAGCTCCTTGAAAATCGACTCTTCTGCATACAGGAGAAGAGAATCAGAGTGGTTTACGATGTATTGGATATCGGCTGGCTTGAAATCGGGAAGGATGGGAACAATCACTGCCCCATAGGTAACTGTTGCCAGGTAAACCATGCACCAGTGGGCTGAATTCTTACCCAACAGCGCCACCTGGTCCCCGCGCTGAATACCGGTTTCCTTGAAAAGAGCATGGATTCTTAAAATCCGTTCGCCAATCTGTTTATAGGTAAATGAATCACCACCATAGTCCGAAAGAGCCGTCAGCTCCAGGTTATCCCTTATGGCTTTTTCAAAAACAGCAATCAGGTTGGTTTTTTGCGAATTCATTTTCAGGGTGTTTGAATTGCGAAATTGCAAAAAAATCAGTAATGTGCAACAGTGAGCCTGTAAGCTTCTTCTGCTGAATATTTGGGTACAAACCCAAAATCGGTATGCGCTTTTGCCGAAGTGAAGGTAAAATCGCTGCAGGTATAGATCACGGCGAACCGGCTGAATTTCGGGGCGTATTTTTTAACAGGCCTCACCAACAAGGCAATTCCCTCAGAAATCATCCCCATGGAATAGGCTATTCCACGCGGTATCCAGATGTTTTTTGGCCAGATACGGTAACCGGCGCCAATCACAAAACGATCGAAAAAAGTGAAAAAATTAGCAGGAGGACCATCCGTGATAAAATAGGTATTACCGGCAACCACCGGATTCCCTTGCAGTAAAGCCTTTGCGGCCAGCACATGGGCCCAAGCCATGTTGCCTGAATAGACATGTTGTGATTTTGAAGTTCCGTTCCCCAGCCTGACATAAAATCCCCCTTTGGCCATATTGATCAATGAACCAATATGATATGGATCACCCTCCCCATAGATGTCGGCGGGACGAAGCGAACAGGTGGTGAGAAACCTTGGACCGGACATTGAATTGATAGAACTGGATTCATGTTTTCTCCCGTTGCTTCCAAGGACCAGCTTTTCCGACAGGTACTTGCTTCTGCAATACATATTCGGATGGTTTTCGGGATAGGGGATCTCTTCATTAATATTGACCAAAGGTTTTCCTTCAAAAACAGCATCAAGGGAACTAGTATAAACGAGGTGCCGTATATGATGCTCCATACAGGCGTTCACCACGTTTTCCGTACCTCCGAAATTTACGTCAAGCACCTCCTTCTCCGGTTTTGTTCCCCAATCAACCACAGCTGCAGAATGGATTACAAGGTCGATCCCCCGGCAGGCAGCGCTTACGGCCTGCGCATCGCGGATGTCGCCGGTTACCATCTCGATGCGGGAGTCAGCCGGTCCTGAATAGGGTGAAATATCAAAAATCCGGAGCATGGCGGGAGATAATGGCGAACCGGGAGCAAGCAGCTCCTTTACAATGGCTTTTCCGAGAAACCCGGAGCCTCCCGTGAGCAAAATAGTTGGATTTAATTGATTGGCAGGAGAATACAATATCATGAATCTTAAAGGGAAGAGTATGGACGGCAAATGTAAAAAACTCTTGTCAGCGAAATTTGATTTTTGCAAAAAATCGGGTAAGTTTGTAGAATAATTCTAAAATAAAGGTTATGAAAAAGTTTCTGATTTGGGGTATCGCCATTTTTGTTCTTGTACTGGTCATCTTCTGCTTCTGGAAATATAGTTTTACATACAGTGAAGGAAACCGTTCGGGGTTATTGCAAAAGTTCTCCTACAAAGGTACCATCTTCAAAACCTATGAAGGCGAACTGATCCTCAGCAGTGTGAAAAGCAGCCAGGACGTGTCGCTTGCTTCAGAGAAATTTCATTTTTCGGTGCCCGACAAGGCACTCGCCGAACAACTGCTGAAACTTGAAGGAACTACGGTTGTACTTCATTATAAAGAGAAAAACGGAACTCTTCCCTGGAGGGGCGAAACCGTTTACCTGGTTGATGGAGTAACAACGACGCCAAACTAACCTTACAATACGCGGGCTGGTATATTCGTTACAATTTCCAGCAACCGAAGAAATATTTACAGGTTTTTATTAAAATTGAAAGATGACAGAACAATCCGACTATCTCATCATAGGCGCAGGTATCATTGGCCTTGCCATTGCCCGCGAACTTAAATCACGCAAACCCGAAGCCTCCATCACCATTATTGAAAAGGAGCCCGATGTGGCCTATCATTCCAGCGGCCGCAACAGCGGGGTGCTGCATGCCGGTTTTTACTACTCTGCCGATTCGCTGAAGGCAAAATTTACCCGCGACGGCAACCACGCCATGAAGGAGTTTTGCCGGCAAAAGGGACTGAAGCTCAACGAATGTGAAAAGGTGGTTGTGGCCAGGGATGAGTCAGAGATTGAACCGCTGCACGAACTTGACCGCCGTGGAAAACGCAACGGAGTGGATGTTAAAATCATCACCGAAGCAGAGATGAAAGAGATCGATCCGAATGCCAGGACTTTCAAGTATGCGTTGTATTCTCCAAGTACCGCCACCGTTGATCCCACTGAACTCAACAAAGCCGTACGCGATGAATTACTGGCCAGCGGCGTGAAGATTCTCTTTAGTGAAGGATACAAAGGTAAAATAGATGGAAATACCATCGAAACCCTCACGGGGAGAGTGCTTTCAGCCAACAAGGTGATCAATACCGCAGGATTGTATGCCGATAAAATCGCCCGCGACTTCGGATTTTCACAACAATATACCATTATCCCGTTCAAGGGAATCTACCTGAAGTACACCAAGAAGGATAAACCCATTAAAACCAACATCTACCCCGTACCCAACCTCAAGAACCCGTTCCTCGGCGTACATTACACCATCACCGTGGATGGCACCATCAAAATCGGCCCGACCTCCATCCCGGCCTTCTGGCGCGAAAACTACAAGGGAATGGATAATTTCAAGGCAGGTGAAATGGGCAATGTGCTCAGCTGGGAGGCAAGACTATTCCTTTCAAATGCCTTTGGATTCCGCGGACTGGCCTATGATGAAATGAAGAAGTACAACAAGTCGTACTTCGTCAACCTGGCTACCAGCATGGTGCACAACATCGACAAATCCGGATTCACCGAATGGAGCAAACCCGGCATCAGGGCACAGCTGTTGAATACAAAAACCCTCGAACTGGTGATGGATTTCGTGGTAGAGGGCGACAATACCACCATCCACGTGCTCAATGCCGTGTCGCCGGCCTTTACCTGCAGCTTCCCCTTTGCAAAGTGGGTGGTCGACAACTATATCGATAAAGGCTGACTATACTTCTGATATCAACATTCGTTAATCAATATTCGATATTCATTTATTATGGAAACAACTCTCCGATTCAAACACGAAGACCTGATGGACTTTGTGGTTCGATATATGACCAGGCTTGGCGTTCCTGCCGAAGATGCTAAAATTGTGGGCGATGTGCTCATCACCGCTGATATCCGCGGGGTGGAATCCCACGGGTTGCACCGGCTGGGTTCCTACTACGGAAACCGGATCAGCAAAGGCTGGATCGATCCGCTGACCCCCTACAAGATCATCAGTGAAACACCCTCCACCGCGCTTATCGACGGAGGAAACGGCTGCGGGCAGGTAGTCTCCTTCAAAGCCATGCAGATGGCCATTGACAAGGCTAAAACGGCCGGCCTGGCGGCCATTACTGTTCGAAACAGCAACCACTACGGCATTGCAGGATATTATGCCATGATGGCAATGAAACAGGGCATGATCGGCCTCTCCCTCACCAATTCACAGCCGCTCGTGGCGCCTACCTATGGTTGTACCGCAGTCCTGGGAACCAATCCCATCGCTGTTGCAGCACCTTCCGACAAAGCCTATCCCTACCTGCTCGACATGGCCACCAGCGCGGTGGCCTACGGGAAGATCCAGGTGTACGAGAAGAAACACGAACATATCCCCATCGGCTGGGGTATCGATGAATCGGGGCACCCGACCAACGACCCTTCCCTGATCAAACCGGGTGGTCACGGAGCCCTCCTTCCGTTGGGTGGAATGGAGATTACCGCCGGGTACAAGGGATACGGGTTGTCGCTGCTTGTTGAAATCCTATGCTCAGCTCTTTCAGGAGGTAACTACCTCACCCAGGTAGGTGGTCCGGGCAAACCTGAACCCACAGGCGTGTCCCATTTCTTCATGGCGATTAACATTGAAGCCTTCAGGCCCATCCTTGATTTTACGAAGCAGATGGACGACATGATCGCGCTGCTCAAGCAGTCGCCGCTGGCGGTAGGCCGCGACGAAATCCTTGTCGCCGGTGAAAAGGAGTTCCAGTATGCCGAGTTTAATGAAATCCATGGCGTTCCCCTTATCAAACCCATTGTTGACGACCTTATCAAGGATGGTGAAAAGATGGGTGTGCCTTTTGATTGCCCGCATGTAAATGAGTAGTTGTTGCGGGACTATGTTTTGCTTGTCCATACATTTGCCCAATATCGGTAAACTCCTTTCTTCCCCAATGGGTTGGTAATCGAAAAAGGTTGTTTGCAGAAAACGGGTGGGAGAAGGCATTCTTTCAGATGAAACAATGTCCTATTTTATCATTGGCAAATACTTATCACGGTTTTCAATAATTACCCAAACCTCTATTCCCCACAGTACAAATGTTAAAGGAAGCCCTGATGGTGCTATTAAAAAGTGAGTTAATAATATTCCTATAAGAACCGGGAAAATAACGATCGCACCAAGTGCCCTAAATCTATTTGTGATGAAGAGCACACCGCCTATAATTTCGGCAACTGCAATAAGTGGGAGGAGCCAACCAATTTCCTTAAATGCACCCATAAATTTCAGCATATTTTCTGGCATGTCTTTGGGCATAGGCATGTAATTAAAAAATTTATTAAGTCCTGCGTTAATGAAAATCAGTCCAAAAAGCAGGCTTACTCCAAATAAAATTTTATTTTTCATCGTTTTTCTTTTTTATGGGTTTTATCTTCTAAAATAGGATTCATTTGGTAACAATGCTATCAAATATAGCCAATAATCATTCATTTCGGCAAACAATCTCTTTTTCCCGGTGAACCACCAAAAACATTCTGCATAAAATTAAGAATTTAGTTGACAAACTAAAATCTTAGTTGTATATTTGTCCCTGCCTTTACTTCATTCAATATTCAAAATTCCTTGCTCAATATTCAATATTCATTTTACTCTTTCGATATGCCATCCAACAAAAACACCCCCAACCTCCCGCTTCAGCTCACCCGTGCCGAAGAGGAGGTGATGCAGATCCTCTGGAAACTTGAAAAAGGGGTGGTGCACGACCTTTTAGAGAGTTTTCCCGAACCAAAACCGGCCTATAATACGGTATCAACCATTATCCGCATCCTGGAGCAAAAGGGGTTTGTGGGACACAAAGCTTACGGGCGGACCCATGAGTATTTCCCGGTTATCAGTAAGAAAGAGTTTACAAAGTCCTCTTTCAGGGGATTTATGACCAACTATTTTGGCAACTCCTATAAGTCGCTGGCCTCATTTTTTGCCTCGGAGGAGAAGTTGTCGATACGCGACCTGGAGGAGATACAGAAGACCATTAACGAGGAGATCAGAAAACAAAAGGAGGAGTAGCGATGCATACACTTGTTATTTATATGGTGGAGTCGGCCGTTTGTGTTTCGGCGCTTTATGCCGTCTACTGGTTCTTCCTGCGACGGGATACTTTTTTCCATTTGAACCGCTTCTACCTGCTGGCGATGGTATTGTTTTCGCTGGTGGCTCCGCTTTTGCCATATCACTTTGCCCAAACCGGCCCCGTAGCATCGGTGGCTGTTCTTTTGGAACCAGTGATCATTACCCCTGAAAAGGTGGAACAGTCATTGATGGATCACCTGCAGTGGGCAGGGGCGGTAATGGTGGTTTACCTTACTGGTGCAGCAGTATTTCTGTTGCGTTTCCTGGTGCAGCTGATTCAGTTATACAGGCTTACCCGGCGTTTCGGGTTTCACGATCAGCAGGGCCGTCACATTGTACCGGTTGATAAAGGGTATTCGCCCTTTTCCTTCTTCAATTTTGTATATATCAACAACGCTTCGGCGCCAGAAGAGAGCCTGCAAACCATTTTGGATCACGAGCAGGTGCATATCCGCCAATGGCACAGTGCCGATTTGATCCTGATCGAGCTGGTCACCATCCTGCAATGGTTTAATCCTGTTATATGGCTGGCCGGACGTGAAATGAAAAGCATCCATGAATACCTGGCTGATGAAGGCGTTCTGCAGAACGGGATCAGCCGCCAACGATACCAGCAAATGATCCTGAATGAATCCATGGGAATTCAGGTGAATAACCTGGCCAACAATTTTAATGTTTCAATTCTAAAAAAACGAATCGCCATGATGACAAAATCCAAATCGAAAAACTGGGCAAGGAGCAAAGTGCTTCTGGCCCTCCCGGCCCTGTTGGCGCTGTTATTCCTGCTGACTGCCCGTTCATACAGCAATCCCGATGTGCTCAATGATGCTGTTAATGCGGTTGTAGCGCCGGTGCACCTGGTACCTGCCCCTCATCCTGTCGTGCAGGAGAAGCAGAAAAAAGAGTCGCAGATCAAATTTGTAGCGCCCGTGGTCCAACGGGAGGTATTCACGGTTGTTGAAAAAGAGCCATCCTATCCAGGCGGGCAGGAGGGACGCATCAAATTCCTCGTTGAAAACATCAAATATCCCGAAAAAGCTGTTAAAGATGGAGTAATGGGGACTGTATATGTCACCTTCGTAGTGGAGAAAGATGGTGCGGTCACCAATGTGAAAGTCCTCAGGGGCATCGGCTCCGGTTGTGATGAAGAGGCCATCCGCGTTGTTAAAATGATGCCGAACTGGAATCCCGGTGAACAAAAAGGCAAGCCGGTGGCTGTTCAGTACAATCTTCCGATCAAATTTACCCTCGATTGCAAGAAAAAGGAGGAACCTAAAAAGTAGCATATGCGAAGATCCCTGTTGTTCGGCTTGCTCATGCTGTTTTTTCCGGCATTTCTTGGCGCCCAGGAAAAGGAACCGCTACCCCGCGTTAAATCATTGATTGAATCCTGCCAGTTCAGCCAGGCTATCAGCCTGGCTGAACTTTTCCTTTCGGCAGACTCTTCCCGTTCCGACCTCCTTTTAATGAAAGGAAGAGCGCTTGCGGCAATATTCCAATACAGGGAGGCTGTAGTTGCCTTGCAGCAGGCAGCACTGCTCGACAGTATGAATGTCAAGGTGTTGAATGAGCTTGCTGATGCATACCGGCAATCAGGGGATCCTGCAAGAGCCATCCTGACAATTAAAAGGATGATCCGGCTTGAGCCCGAAAATCGTTTCTTCCAGCTACAACTGGCCAATCTCTATTACTCGGAGGAAGATTACCGGCTTTCCGCTGATATGCTGTTAACTCTTTATAAAACAGACTCATCTTCCTTTTTTGTGGCCAAACAACTGGGTAACTGTTTCAACGAATTAAAGCGCTCTGATTCGGCCATCAGGTTTTACCGGCGGGCGCTGAGGATTACGCCATTTGATGCCTATATTACAGGTAAGCTTGTGAATCTCTTTATCCGTGAGGACAATGTTGCAATGGCGCTTTACTGGACACAGCTTTACCTGTCGCAGGACTCCTCTTACCTCCCCATTCTGAAGCAAAACGGCTATTGTTTTTACCTCCTCATCGATTTCAAATCATCGGCAGCGCAACTACGAAAATGCACGATGCTTGGAGACTCCTCGAAATTTACCATGAAATACCTGGGGTTGTCTTACTATAAGCAGGAGAAATATGATTCTGCAGCACCCTTTTTTCGCTGTGCCTTCAATGCAGACACTACCGATGCCGAAGTGTGTTTTTATTGTGGTGTTTCTGCTTACCGGTCGCTGGCGGTCGACACCGGCCTGGTATACCTCAAACGGACCCTGCGGTTGCTGATGCCTTCCGGGAAGTTCCTCTCGACCCTGTACAGTGAACTTGCCGACGCAAATACCTCCAAAGGGAATGCAGACACTGCGGTTATATTTTTAAAGAAGGCACTGGAAGCAAACCCTGAAAACAATACACTCAGGTTTAAAATCGCCTACGAGTTTGATTTTCACCTCAGGCAGCCCTATGAAGGTTTGCCATATTATCGGGATTTCCTGAAAAATCTCTCTGCGGAGAAGGAGGTGACGCTGAATCTTCCGCAGATGGTTTCCTACAGCGATTATGCTAAAAACCGGATCAGGGAGATCGCCGGGGTAAAGAAAAAATAGCGTGTTGATTTACCCACGGGTCCTTAATTACTCCTTTCAAGAAAATCAATCAGCATCTCGTTGAAGATCGCCGGATGTGTCTCCATGGCCATATGGTAAGCATCGGGAATCACCTTGAGTTCAATTGACGGAACATGTTTTTTCAGTTTTTTACCCTGTTTCAGCCTGATCGTCTTATCTTTTTTCCCCCAGATGACCAGCACAGGAAACTGGTCCAGTCCCCTTGCCTCAAGGTGCTGTATTTCATCGGAGTTGGCCAGCAGGTTAACTACCGTTTCGGCAGTGCCGTCAATCTGCAGCGGCTGCCAGTACCCATTTACGGTTACCGTATCGGGAAGAAAGCCGTAGGTGCCTTTCAGCTCACGCCTGAAATTGTTGAAGGAGAGATACCTGTTTTCCGTGTAGGAGAGGAGCAGTTTTTTATAAAACGGAAGATTCACCAGGCCAACGATTCGCTTGTTCACATTGTCATTCTCAATAAAGATCATTCCGTCAAGGATGGTCAGGCTCTTTGTTCTTCGCGGGTTCACAAGCGCCACCGCTTCAGCTGTCCCACCCCCCATAGAATGGCCTACAATGTTCCATTTTGTAGTGTCGGCGCCATCCAGTTTAGTTAAAAGAGCCCAGATCAGCCGGGCACGGTTGCTTTGCGACTGATTCAGCTTTGCGTTGCGTCCGCTGTAACCAAAACCGGGAAGGTCGATGGCGACAACTTCGTATTTGGCAGCTATCAAAGCATCATAATTATTCCGCCAGCAAAAGGTTGAACCGCAGAAACCATGGATAAGCAGCACTTTGCCTTTGGGATTTTTCAGGTCGGAATTCCAGGTCCTGTAATGGATCCTGATGGAGTCGATCACAGCAAAGTGGCTGTTGTCATAAGGCTTGGCAGGAATGTCCCCTTCTGGTATTCCTCCTAAAACGGTTAGAGATAACAGAATAAGAAGAATAGCTGAGACCAGGCGCATGGCAGGATTTTTTGGCAAAAATCGGATTTTTTCCATTGCTGGGCATCATTTTTTTAATTGTGGTATCTTTGCACCATGGAGAAGAAGAACAATCCCTATTTGCCAATCTGGTTTGCATTGGTCCTGACCGGTGGAGTTGTACTGGGAATATTTCTGGGAAACCGGACCGGCAAACTCAATTTTATCTCTGGCGAAACTGATAAGTTGAAAGAGGTAATAACTTATGTGAAAGACAATTATGTTGATACTTTAAGTCGAAAGGCCCTGGAGGAGAAGGCAATTTCCGGACTGCTGGAAAAACTCGACCCCCATTCGGTCTATATCTCTGCCGAAGAGTTTCACGAAGCCAACGATCCCCTGCTTGGCAGCTTTGAGGGGATTGGCGTGCAGTTCCGGTTGGAGAACGACACTGTGACTGTAGTGAATCCTGTCTCAGGTGGCCCGTCAGAAAAGCTTGGTATTCGGGCCGGCGACCGGATCGTGAAGGTCGACGGGAAAAATATTGCCGGCATCAAGATCTCGACCAATGATGTGATGCGAAAGTTAAAAGGCGCAAAGGGAACCCAGGTTAAAGTGGCTGTTTTCAGAAGAGGGGCGGGTGGTTTGCTTGATTTCACCATCACCCGGGATGTCATTCCTACCTATAGCATGGATATCTCCTACATGCCGGAACCCGGCATCGGCTATATCCGGGTGAACAACTTTGCCGCCACCACCCACGACGAGGTCCACGGGGCCCTTGAGACCCTTAAGCGCGACGGCATGAAGAAACTGATCCTCGACCTCCGGAGCAACGGAGGGGGATACCTAAAGGCTGCCATTGACGTTGCCGACGAGTTTTTAGGCGATGGCGAACTGATCGTTTACACCGAAGGAATGAACCACAAGAAGGAGGTCTCTAAAGCCACCTCTGACGGATTATTTGAAAACGGGGATCTCATTATCCTTGTAGACGAGGGAACAGCTTCTGCAGCGGAAATTGTTTCAGGAGCCATCCAGGACCACGACCGCGGAATGATCGTCGGACGGCGTTCTTTCGGCAAGGGGTTGGTGCAGGAACAGCTTGATTTCAAGGATGGAAGCGCGTTAAGGCTCACCGTGGCAAGGTATTATACCCCAACCGGAAGATGCATCCAGAAACCCTACAAGGACGGACTTGAGGTTTATAACAGCGACTATTACCACCGTTTCATGAACGGTGAAATGGAGCATGCCGACTCGATCAAATTCCCGGATTCACTGAAATACAAGACACCCAAAGGACGCACTGTTTACGGCGGCGGCGGCATCATGCCCGATGTTTTTGTTCCGATGGAGAAAGATTCCGCGATGCTTTATTATAACCAGGTGATCAACAAGGGACTTGTTTACCAGTTTGCGTTTGACTACACCGATAAAAACAGGGCTCAGTTGCGACGGTTCAAAAATTATACACAATTCAACCAGGGATTTACAGTGAATGATGCGATTTTTGATGAGTTTGTGAAATATGCTGATAAAAAAGGAGTTAAGCATACAGGAAAGGATCTTTCAAAGTCTGACCGCGTAACGAAAACCATGATGAAGGCCTATATCGGACGGAATATCCTGGATAACAATGGCTTCTTCCCGATTTTGAATTCCATCGACCCGGGCTTTTTGAAGGCAATAGAGCTCCTGAAAACCGGGAAGGCGAAATTATAATTATCTTTGATTTACAATTAATATCCATTAACCTTAAAAATAACACATTATGATCCATGAACTCCCAAAACTTCCATACGCGTTAGACGCACTGGAACCTTATATTTCGAAGCGGACGATCGAATTCCACTATGGAAAGCATCACCAGGCCTATGTGAACAACCTGAACAAACTGATCGTCGGAACCGAATTTGAAAATGCCTCTCTCGACGACATCGTGATGAAGGCTGGCGCCGGCATCTTCAACAATGGTGCACAGGTATGGAACCATACCTTTTACTGGAACTGCATGAAGCCACAGGGTGGTGGTGAACCTTCCGGAGCGCTTGCAGCAGCGATCTTAAAGGATTTCGGATCCTTTGCAGAATTCAAGGAGAAATTTTCCGGCGCTGCCGCCACGCTGTTTGGTTCAGGATGGGCCTGGCTGATAAAGAAGGATGACGGAAGCCTCGGAATTGTCCAGGAAAGCAACGCCGGCAACCCGCTGAAAAACGGAGCAATGCCACTCCTTACCTGCGACGTGTGGGAACATGCTTACTATCTTGACAAACAGAATGTTCGTCCCGATTATATTGCTGATTTCTGGAAATTGGTCGATTGGGATGCTGTTGCCGGCAGATTGTAGATAATTTGTAAAAAGATTGAAAGACAGTAAGGGGCGTAAGTTAACAATAGCTTATGCAACTTGCTGTCTTTTTGTTTTTTAACCTACTGAACGGTGATTACTTCCTCTCCGAAGGAGAGTTCCGTTACTGCTACAAAACAGGTGGAATAAAAACCACTTGTCATTACACCTTCCCACTTCCATTGTAAATATAGTTTCTGGCGGAAATCCGGTAGTTCCTGTTTTCGTAATCCAATCTCAGACCTGCCGGGGTTTTTCCGGACCCGTCAGTTTGTTGTCTTTGTAAAAAGCGGCAGGGTTGAAAAAACGCCGGAGAACAGAGGATCAAATTAAACTTACTACTTCCCCGGGAATTTATTGACACTCCTGACGGCGTTTTCCTGGATGTTGAAGTAATAGAAGGGGTAATCAAAATTGTGATAAACCCCCAGTGGCATGACCTTTGAAAGCCTGAACATGTCGGAATCATTTACAGAACTGCAGATCAGCACACCATGGGTCTTATCAATCCGGGCATTTGCAACATTCATGACCTTGACAAAATGGCCAGTAATTGTATCCTTTGACAGTGTGCCGAGGCCCTGGGAAGCGGGGACTTCAGCAGTATCCCGGTTCCATGTGATCGGGTTGATCACATTTCCGATATTGTAAGCGACCACAGGGTTCTCTCCTTGTTTAATTTTCGGAGATTGTGTATTGTATGAGATGATCACCCCGACATCATCGGGACCCTGGGCAAATTTCAGATGCGGGTTTGCCATCATGAGGGAATCCGTGACCGGGTAGCCGATTACCTGCGCAGCGATCATCCGCTTGTAAACCTCGGGATGCACCTTCATGTAATCCGAAAGCAGCCCTAACAGGATCAGGGCTCCCTGTGAATGTCCCGCCAGGATAAAGGGTCTCTTGTTGTTGAAATGCTCCAGGTAATATTCAAACGCAGCAGTAACATCTTTTAAAGGGCATTCGCGGATGTGTTCAAAGCGCTTGGCTTCGGAATACGGAAGGATGTATCCGGCATCCAACTGCCTGTATAAGAGCTCATAAATATTCCCTGCCTCTTCACAAGCAGATGCCTGCCAGGAATATTCATCCATGGCTCCTTCCTTCATCATCGGGGAATCCACAGGGCAGGCGTTCGGGTCGTTCGGGCTTAACTTTTGCCATACCGTAGGGTACACATAAAAGACATCGGCCTTTTTTAAACTGACCGGCAGAGAGAGCCAGTGCGTTGTAACCGAATAATCGGTCGTTGTATTTGTGTCAATCGGGTTCGTATTTCCCTTATCCTTACATCCCATGATCGTGAATATCATCAATGTTGTAGTGAGTCCTGGTAGCCGGAGTAGTTTAGAGTTCGTCATTAGTTGAGGTGTGGTTTTTCACACAAAAACAGGATTTATCAACGTTTGATGAGGCTGCTCCTTCGTAACCGGGACTTCCCCAACTGGAAGTGATATTTCAACGACATCTCATGGTTACACTTTATGATGAGATGTCCAGATGGTATTGTCCAATCTTTGGACTTCAACCTATTCACCGTATCAAAAGAAGATATTTGATTCTATTAGAAAACTTCATGAAGAGGATGGGTGGAATTTCATGAGATCCACCTGCCAAAGGGTGTTGGATACCAATTGGGGGATGATGTTAAGGATTGGATAATCGGTGAGACAAAGGTGGAATCATTGAATACAACAACCGATTTTTATAACTTTGATGTGTTTTCAAATGGTACGATCTAATCCTCACTATCAAAAATCCAAATATACTCATGAAAAAAAGTGTTTTTATCTGGACTTTTCTATTGCTTGTTTTACAAGGATATACACAAATCCCAAAATCCCCGAACAAAGTTAATTCCAGCGGACAGAAAGATGGCGAATGGACAATCTTATATAATGGGAACTGGAAAGAAACAACAACTCCTGATAGTATCAGGTACTATCGGCAGATTACCTTTCTTGATGGCAAACCATCAGGAATAGTCAGGGATTACTATTTATCGGGGAAAATACAAATGGAAGGGAAATTTAAATCAATCGACCCAAGTGTCAATGATGATGGAATTTGTTCCTGGTACTTTGAAAATGGAAAATTATCCTTACAAGGGGTATATAAAAATGGAGTTAGGGAAGGTCTTTGGAAAGATTACGACACAACTGGTGGTTGGTGGGAAGGAAATTATATAAATGGGAAAAAGGAAGGAAAGTGGAATGGTTGGTATGCAAATGGAATAAAACAAGGTGAACACTTTTGGGGGAATGGTAAAAAAGAAGGTATATGGATTGACTGGTATGAGAATGAGAAATTATACTCACAGGGGGAATTTAAAAACGGGGTAAAAGTGGGGTTATGGAAAGAATATAATAATGATGGGAGTTGGTGGGAGGGGAATTATATTAATGGAAAATCCGAAGGAAAATGGAACTGTTGGTTTGAAGATGGGACGGTATCCTCATGTGGGGAATTTACTAAAGGGAAAAAAGAGGGGTCATGGAAAGAATACCATAAAGACGGGAATTGGTGGGAAGGAAATTACAGGAAAGGGAAAAAAGATGGTAAATGGATTGGATGGTATTCGAATGGGAAGAAACTGGGGATACATTCAATAAAGGAGGGTAATAAGGAAGGTAAATGGATTGAATGGTTTGAAAATGGGAAATTATCAATAAAAGGTGAATTTAAAAACGGGCAGAAAGAGGGTTTCTGGAAAGAATATGACACAATAGAAGGACATTGGGAAGGAAATTACCTGAAAGGAAAACAGGATGGGACTTGGATTTACAGTTTGAAAACATTTAAAATAACATTAACTGGTGAATTTATAAACGACCTCCCGGAGGGATTGTGGAAGTTAAATTATAATGGTATTCTGTTGGATGGAAATTTTGTCGGAGGAAAACCTGTTGGGAATTGGAAAGGTGTTTTTCCAAATGGTAATAAATTATGTGAACTGAATTTTATTAATGGTAAACTGGAAGGTCATCTTATCACTTTTTATAAGGATGGGAGATTACAGATAGAGGGAGACTTAAAAAACGGATTAAAAGAAGGAAGGTGGAAAGAATATGATAATAACGGACATTTTTGGGAAGGTGAGTATGTTAACGGAAAACGAGAGGGTATATGGATGAATTATCTTTCGAATTGGGTAGTAATTAAAAGGGTAAATTTTGAGGGTGTGAAGAATTTTGTGTAAACTCCAACTGCGTCTAAACCTGGCATCGTTCTTCAAAGTTAATATAAAATTGGTTTACAATCTGGCCCCAGTTTCTGATCGGCATAGTCCACTTCCTCTGAACGTTAGATACCGCAAGAAATACAGCCTTCAGGGCTGCCTGGTCATCCGGGAATACCGTTTTTGAACGGGTATATTTACGGATTGTACTATTGAGACTTTCGATTGGGTTCGTTGTATATATCAGAGATCGGATCTCCTGGGGGTAATCAAAGTAGGCTGTAAGGTGATCCCAGTTCTCATTCCAGGATTTTACAGCATAGCCGTATTTGTGACCCCATTTCGCCGTAAAATCCTTCAAAGCATCTTCAGCCATCTGCCTGTTGAGGGCTCCGTAAATGAGCTTTAAATCGGCAACAAAAGCTTTCCGCTCTTTCCAGACAACATACTTGCAGGAGTTGCGGATCTGATGCACAATGCACAGTTGTGTGATCGTCGCCGGGAAGATTGCTTTAATGGCCTGTTTTATCCCGGCAAGGTTGTCAGTACAGGCGATCAACACATCTTCCACGCCACGTGCTTTCAAGTCATTCAGCGCACTGAGCCAGAAGGAGGCACTTTCTGTCTCGCTGATCCACATGCCAAGGACTTCCTTCATTCCGTCCCGATTTATTCCAATAATCAGGTAAATCGTCTTATTAATAACCTTCCCGTTATGCCTGACTTTCATTACGATCCCATCCATCCAAAGGATGTAATATACCGAATCAAGCGGCTTCTGCTGCCATTGTTTGATGTCTTCCAGGATAGTCGCCGTAATTGATGATACTGAGGATTCGCTGACTTTAACGCCATAGATATCCAGAACCGTATCTTCGATATCCCGGGTACTCATCCCCTTGGAATACATCGTGATGATGGCCTGCTCGATCCTGGCCGACATGCGCTGGTGCTTGGGTACAATGACCGGATCAAAACTGGAGTTCCGATCCCGGGGAACATCAAGGGGAATGTCTCCAATATCCGTTTTTAGTGTTTTACCGCTGCTGCCGTTGCGGGAGTTACCGGTATTTTTGCCAACCGGTTCATGCTTTTTATACCCCAGGTGTTCATCCATTTCCGCTTTGAGCATGGTCTGAACCGCATGTTTATAGAGTTTGGATATGTAAGATTCCAACTCTTCCTGGGTCTTCATCTTTTTGAGTTGCTCCTCAGGAATCTCAAAAGGAACATCGTCTTCCATTTTCATCTGTGTTTTTGGCTTTAAATTTAACATCATTTTGTAAATTAGCCGTTAAACACAGTCAGAGACCGTTTACACAAAATTCTACACACTACCTAAATTTTAAAAATGGAATTTCCCAATAGCTTTTCCAATGGAGAAATATTATCCTGTCTGTCTGAGAAAGAATATCTCTGACCAACAAGTGACAGTGAAATATCCCCGGTGAAAACTACTCCACCGTTACCGATTTAGCAAGATTTCTCGGTTGATCAACGTTGCAGTTACGCATCACGGCGATGTGATACGACAATAGTTGTAAAGGGATGGTTGCGAGCAGCGGGATCAGCATCTCTTCGGTGTCAGGGATCTCGATGCAATGGTCGGCGAGGTTCTTAACCGTTTCATCTCCCTCGGTAACGATGGCAATGATCTTTCCTTTCCTTGCTTTTACCTCTTCGATGTTGGTGAGCACTTTTTCATAGATTCCGCGTCGGGTGGCAATGAAGACAACCGGCATGTACTCGTCGATAAGAGCGATGGGGCCGTGCTTCATCTCTGCAGCGGGATATCCTTCGGCATGGATGTAAGAGATCTCCTTTAATTTCAGGGCTCCCTCCAGTGCCACAGGGAAATTATAGCCCCTGCCGAGATAGAGTGAATTTCTGACATCTTTGTAAATCGTGGCAATATCCCTGATCTTTTCATTCAGCAACAGGATCCGCTCCACCTTGGCAGGAATTGAGTCGAGCTCAAAGAGGAGTTTTCTGAATTCAGAGAAGGGAATGGTCCCTTTTCTTTGAGCCAGGAGAAGACCCAGCAGGGTGAGGACAGCCACCTGCGCAGTGAATGCTTTGGTGGAGGCCACTCCGATCTCGGGACCGGCATGGGTGTATACCCCGGCATGGGTGGCGCGGGCAATGGATGAACCCACAACGTTACAGATTCCAAGAACGGTTGCTCCTTTCAGTTTGGCGAGGTCTATGGCTGCCAGTGTGTCGGCAGTCTCCCCTGATTGCGAAATGGCAATCACGACATCATCTTCGCCCAGGATGGGATTTCTGTAACGGAATTCCGAAGAGTATTCCACTTCAACAGGGATGCGGGCCAGGTCTTCAATGAGGTACTCGCCTACAAGGCCGGCATGCCATGAGGTGCCACAGGCAACAATGATGATTCGCTTGGCATTCAGGATTTTCGGCACATAGTCGCGGATGCCACCGAGGGTGACAATTCCCTGTTCGACATGGAGGCGGCCGCGCATGGAGTCAAAAATTGAACGAGGTTGTTCATAAATCTCCTTCAACATGAAATGCTCAAAACCGCCTTTCTCGATTTCATTGAGGCTGAGGGTAAGCTGCTGAATATAGGGCGAGTGGCTTTGATTTTTAATGGTTATGATCTTCAGCTCCTTGCCACGCTCTATGATGGCAATCTCTTCGTCATTGAGGTAAACGACATTGTTGGTATATTCGATGAGCGGCGTAGCATCTGAAGCGACAAAAAACTCGTCTTTCCCAATCCCGATAACCATCGGGCTTCCCTTGCGGGCAGCAATGATCTTGTCGGGGAAATCCTTGGCAAGGATCACAATGGCATAGGCGCCGATCACCTGGTTCAAAGCAATGCGAACAGCCTCTTCAATGGCCACCTTTTCACTGATCATGATATCCTCGATGAGATGGACCAGCACCTCAGTGTCGGTATCACTCGTAAAGGAGTATCCACGGTTTTTCAGTTCACTGCGCAACACCGAATAATTTTCGATGATGCCGTTGTGGATGATGGCAATGGACTTGTTTTGTGAAAAATGGGGATGGGCATTGATGGTATTGGGTTCGCCATGGGTTGCCCAACGTGTATGGGCCATTCCGATGTTCCCTGATTTATCTTTTCCCTCCACGAAGGTCTCCAGATCGGAAACCTTGCCCTTGCACTTGAAAATTCTGATATCGTCATTCAACAGGCAGATCCCCGCACTGTCATAACCGCGGTATTCCAGCCTGTGCAACCCCTTCATCAGGATAGGATAGGCATCACGGGGACCGATATAAGCTACAATTCCACACATCTCTTTGTTTGTTAATTCAACACTGTATAGGTCATTTTCAATTGAAAAGCACTGCTTTTATCAGCAGGAACCTGGGGTTTGGTTCCATAAAGTGTGATCCGGTTTGGCGTGAGGGAACTTGTAACCGGTGTGTTTACCATCAGGTAGAGATCAAAATGATTGGAGTAAGAATTTTGTAAAATATTTTGCATATGCTGGGTCAGGCGGAAGAAATATGACCGTGTTTTCTTGTTGTAAGTGCCTCCGAAGTAGGCAGTTCCTTCGTTGTCGTCCACGAGATAACCAATCCGGCCAACACTGTCCTGCCGGATCATCGTGATGGAAAGCGGCGGAGCATAGGTGGTGTCAGTCTCGAGGTTCTTTAGCTCAAGCACCGCATCGTTGATGGCAACCACCTTGCCTTTGGCAAACTCTTTCATGTATGGGAATTTCAATTTGATCTTGACTCCGCCCATCCCCTGGAGAAATAATTTGTTTGCGCCTTCTGCCGAGTCATGGTTGAGGATCTGTTGTTTCAGGTCGTAACTTGCATCCAGGTAACCGTTGTGGTCAAAATTCACAAAGCGGGCACAATTTTCATTGAGCAACAGGTCGTAATGGAGGGAGTCGTCTTTGGGGTCAATTCCATTGTGAAAATAGACGACCATTTTTGAAACTCCGCTGCTGATGGAGAAATTCAGAAGCGCCCCCTTACTGTTAACAGGGCTTGCCTTTACATATATACCCCTGATAAACTTGATGAAGGCGGTGTTGGATGCAAGCGCATCAGTTGGGGCTTCAAGAATTTTCCGGCCAAGGTAGTTCGTCAGTTTCCCGAGGTTGATGCGAAGGTGTGCCGGGTTTTTTTCACCATACACAGAGACGCTGTCAGTAACATGGGGAACGAAATCCTGGTCGGCCAAAATGGTCGGATATGTTGCCAGCTTCTGGTTTGAAAAGCGCAGACTGTCATAACTGAACTCATCGCTGATTTCGTAAACTTTTACATTTTGCCTGGTGGATGTATCGCCGTAATAACCGTTATAGAAGAGCATCAGCACCAGTGAGTCAAGCACCGGGGTGGTGCCGAAGTCAACTCCTTCTGAAGAGAGTCTCAACTGGGAGAAGAACCCGGCTGTCGTTTTTCCGAAAACAGGATCAACCATCGAACCCATAAGCAGCGAGGAGGTTTTATCAGTTCGCACCGAATCCTGCCTGACCGAAAACGCCTCCACCGTGCAGGTATCGGTGGTTCTTACATTCAGCGTATCACTGGGCGGCAGCAGGTCAAATCCGATTTCATACGGATCTTTTGAACACGAAAACATGGCCATGATGAGCAGTAAACCGATCAGCAGGGAGGCCGGAATTTTTGACGGAGATGAGTTCAATCGGGTCGGGTTAAGTAGTTGGCGTTAGTCTACGGTTACAGGGTCGTTCACAATGATCTCTTCATAGAAATCGTTGTAGGCGTCCACATAACGGTCCATGGATTGATATTCAAGGTGGGGTTTGTCAATTTCTTTGATATAGCTCATCAGTTCGGGATTGATTTTTGGTGACCCGATGATCACACCGTCGGAAAAATCGATAGCCGCCTTGATCACATTAACGTAGTTTGGCGTCTTATAGTGTTTGAGGTCCTTGGAAGCGATCCCTTCAAGTTTGATTTTTGCCGCAAAATCCTTGTGCATCAGCTCTTCAAAATCATCATCATAAATTGAAAAGATCACTTTTGTGTCGCTGAAAAGGGGATTGTCACAATAAGCCTTCTTGATGTAGATGGGGATCAGGCTGGTCATCCATCCGTGGCAATGAACCACATCGGGGCCCCAGCCCAGTTTTTTCACGGTTTCAAGCACCCCGCGGGAGAAAAAGATGGCACGCTCGTCATTGTCTGAGAAAAACTTGTTGTTTTTATCATGCAGCGTGTATTTTCGCTGAAAATAGTCCTCGTTGTCAATGAAATAGATTTGCATGCGCGCCTGCTGGATCGAGGCTACCTTGATGATGAGGGGGTGGTCGGTATCGTCAATGATCAGGTTCATGCCCGATAAGCGGATTACCTCGTGAAGCTGGTTCCGGCGTTCGTTGATGCTGCCATAACGGGGCATGAAGGTGCGGATTTCCCGGCCTTTCTCCTGGATGCCTTGCGGAAGGTACCTCCCGATGGTTCCCATGGGACTCTCTTTCAGATATGGTGTGATCTCCTGCGCAACAAACAAAACTTTCGCTTTTTCCATGTTTTTCCTCTCGATTATTTCCCTATTTGAAATTCCCTGCAAAGATACTAAAAATTTTCCGGATAATTTCCAAGTGAAAAACGTAAAATAATGATTTATATCTGATTAGAATTTTTTTCAACACTTTTTATCAAAAAAACAGGGTTTGGCATATTACCTTTTACCCTCTTCTCCGATTAAGCAGGAAAATCAATCCTCCGGGCTGAAGGCGTTTTCAAACCTTTCCGCCAGGAAAAAAAGGAAGCGAGGAGAAGAAGATGGACTAATCTGAGGATGAAAAAGCAGGCCTGTGGCCTGACTTTTTCAGGTAGTGGGTTGTACTTCCGCAACATTACAACAAACCGGATCCGGAAGCCGGAAAATCCTCCCGGAAAACATTTAAAATCAGAAATTATGAAAACCTGTTTTCGTGCCGTCATTATCCTGATGAGCATAATGGTATCCCTCAATCTCATGGCCGTAAAACCGCCTTCCGGAATGCTCGCCTTACACGTTGTGGTATCGGCAAAATCTTATTGGGATGGACCGTCAAAATCATGTATTCCCAGGGAGAAAGGCGGATGTTGCCATATCTGGGTCGATGGAATGGAGCCCGGCCCCGGTGAAATTTCCGGGGAGATGGTGGTGCTGAGGGATAAGGTCATCCAGTTTACGGTATCCCGGGGAAAAGGGATGAACAATGAGACCTACAGAAATGTATTTAACGGGGGTAGCTTTACCCTGGAGGGTCCGGTTACTTTTGATCCAAAGGTATTGTCCGGACTGGGATTGGATGTCAGTTATTCCATACCCGCAGGAAGGTATCCTTATGCTGTAAACGGCGACAGGCTGACCATCATGTTCCGTTAAACCCTGGTTTCCGGCCTGTGTTTCACTGCTGAGGTCACGGGGCGTAAATTGTCGGATGCTGACGATCATTTGCGCCTTTGTGCCCCGGCGGTGTCTTCATTAACCTACCTCCAATTTTTAAAAACCCATGCTTATGAACTTTAAAACCATCATCGTTTTCCTCCTTTTTTGTGGTTGTACAGGATGCGTAAACATTGTTAAATGGCGTTATGGTATCAAGAATCCAGCCGAGGAGACCCCCGCAAAACTGATCTCCTTCCTTGAAAAACATCATTTCCCCGACAGCTGCCAGTATATCTTTAACGACTCCGGCGCCTACTGTACGAGCCTTAGAAACCCTCTTTTTAAAAAGAACCTGTTGAGCCACATGATATTTGATGCCAACGGGGCGCTGATAAAACACGACACCTCACAATGCCAGTGGTCGGGCTATGAGGTGATCAGGGCCCTAAACCGCGATTCTGCTGTGATCAGGGATGAGGCCGGCCATCTGAATGAACTTCTCACACTGATCCATCCGCTGCATGGAGACCAGTCTGCCGTGGCCTTCGAGGCTGAGCCGGATTTTACGGTGGTCATCACGTGGGCAAAATTCCTGGGAACCTACAATGCACGGCTCTTTGATCTTGCCCGGGCTGCTGCGTTGAACAACAAATCACGCATACGGCTTATCTTCCTGAACATTGATATGCAGGAGAGCTGGATGCTGACCAAAGATCAAAAAATGGGGATCAGGTAACCCCGGTTAGCCGCCAAACTGAGCATCTGCGGGAAATGGAAATTTTGAAAGAGCAAACCGGTGCAACGATCAGGAACATGGTGGCTTTTGGTTTTGGCGTCCGCCGGATTGTTACCGGTAAACCTCTGCGGGCAACAGGTTTTTTGGAAAGATACCGTTGTCCTTGCCTCCTTCCCGGTTTCCCCTGATTCGGTCAGTTCCTTGGTTCGCTGCAGAATATCGGGGAAAATGGACTATTCGCTTTCCAGCACCTCCCTGTTTTACCTCAATAAAAGGCAAAGTGATGCGAATCTTGTATCGCTGCTTCATCGGTTTCATTACAGGGTTTCCTAGGTTAATTCAAAAAGGGTCAGGATTGACAACTCATTTGTTCACGAACTTGGTTTTCAGTATTTTCCCGACTCCTCAGCCAGCTTTTACCCGGATGAAAACATACTGGAAACACGACTTGACCTGCCGATTGTCAAAGGTGTTTCGTTTGCTCTCTTTTCGAATATTTCAACCGGTTTTTTCAATTCCTACAGATTTGCGGCCAGCGCTTCGGGTGGCGCCAGGAGGATGCTCATTGCATCATTCCTGACACCTCTGGTATGGACATTCTCAGCCGGCCCGGGATGCAAACTGAAGGGGATTGGCGGGTTCAGCTTGGGGATCACTGCAGCGAAGCTAACGTGGGTATACAACAAGATGGTTTATCAAAGCCAGCAAACCTCAGAGTTCTATGGCGTGCCAAGAGAGAAAGGCCATGTGCTGGAATATGGCCTAACATTTCAACTGCTGGTGGATCGAAACATCTTCAACAGAATTCACTGGAACTGTGACCTGAAAATTTTTAAAAACTACGGGAAGCCTGTCGATATCCTGGTGAAAAACCTTATCGGTATCAGGATCGGTAAATATATAAAAACCAGTGTTCAAACCCGCATCAGTTATGAAAAAGAGGTGAGCGCCAGGCTGCAGATGGAGAACCTGGTCACGCTTGGTTTTTTTGTAAGTCTGTGATTTGTGAAATGGTTAACAATCAGACTAATTTTGAATCGGGAAAATCACTATTTTTGTTGCGTCAAAACCCATCCTGCCATGTACAAGATCACGAAACATCCAATCCTGGATATACAACCTGCACAACAATCGTCATTTTTATTTGAAGGACAACCTGTTACGGGAGATGTTGGATTCACTATCGCGGCGGCGCTTCACCAGGCCGGCCACCCCGTGCACAGCCACAGTCTCAGCAACCGCGAGCGAAGTCTCGAATGCGGCATCGGGAAATGCGGCGCCTGTGAAATGCTGGTCGACGGGCAGATCAGGCGCATCTGTATCACCGGAATTGAGGGTGTCAAGGAGGTGCGGGAGATTCCACATGATCATTCACCCAACGTTGTTCCTGTTAAAAAGGATGTGCCGGTCAATGTTTACAAAACCACCGTGGCCATCATTGGGGCAGGTCCGGCAGGCCTTGCTGCACGCGAAGAGCTGGTCAAGCATCATGTGGACAACATCGTGATCGACAACAATGAGAAGATCGGGGGTCAGTTTCTCATGCAGACCCACCAGTTTTTCTTCTTCGAGAAGGAGCAGAAATTTGGCGGAATGCGTGGATTTGATATCGCAAAAACACTTGCCGGCGATAACCACGACGGCATTTTCCTTAACTCAACAGTTTGGGATATCCTTGAAGGAGGCCGGATCGCGGTAAAGAACATCAAAACCGAGGAGGTTTACTTTATCGATGCTGCCTATATGATCGTGGCAACCGGAGCGGTACCATTTATGCCAACCTTTGAGAATGATGACCTTCCTGGTGTTTTTACGGCAGCGGTGGTGCAGAAGATGATGAACCAGGAGCTTACCCTCCTGGGAAAGAACATCCTGACAGTAGGAGCCGGCAACATCGGCTACCTCACTTCCTACCAGCTGATGCAGGCCGGCGCCAACGTAAAAGCCATCCTTGAAGCCATGCCCGGCGAAGGAGGATTCCCGGTGCAGGCAAACAGGGTGAGAAGACTGGGTATCCCCATCCTTACCTCCCACATCCTCCTGAAAGCCATTCCCAATGAACATCATGACGGGATTGTCGGTGCTGTTGTGGCAGAATGCCTGAACTTTAAACCAATCCCCGGAACAGAGAAGATCATCGATGGCATAGATGCCATCAACATCTGCACCGGCCTTGTTCAGGACGACCAGTTGCTTATCAAAGGAACAGAAGTGTTTGGCCGCCACTGCTTCGGCGCAGGCGACGCCATCCGGATCGGAGAAGGAACAAGCGCCGTACTTCGCGGCAGACAAGCCGCATTTGATGTTCTGCAGGAGATGGGTGAACGTTACGATTATGATGATTATCTCTCGCTTTCGAAGGAATATATCGATTCTCAGCAGCATCCGGTAAGGGTCATTCAGGAACCCTATAAACCAACCCCGGAGCGGATGAATGAGAAAGGGTTCGTGCTGATCGACTGCCTGTATGGCTTTGCCTGCAACCCATGCGCTTTTGCCTGTCCGCATGGCGCCATCACCAAATCCTCCACCAGCACGGTTCCCCAGATCGATTTTCAAAAGTGTATAGGGTGCATGGATTGTGTTTACCAGTGTCCCGGACTGGCGATTTTCGGATACAATATCAAAAAAGACTGGCTCTTCCTGCCCATCGAGTATGAGGTTGCCGAAAAATCGGAGTGTTACCTGGTCGATAACCAGGGTGTGAAACTGGGAAAAGGAGTTGTCGATAAAATCCTGCGAAAATCCAATAAAACCAATATCGCCAGGGTATTATCCATTACTGTTCATGGGGAGGAGCTCAGCAATGTCCGTGGTTTCATTGCCATACAGGACTATCCGGCCCCGGTTGAATTCAAACCTTATGCCCTTGAACCTAAAGAGACTACCTACGTTTGTCATTGTGATGATGTTACGCTCGACGAAGTAATTGAAACCATCGGCGACCGGAAATTCATATCCGTCGATGAGGTCAAGCATACCACCCGCCTTGGAATGGGAGCGTGTCGTGGAAAACGTTGCATCAAGCGGCTGAAGTCGACCCTGCAGGGATCGGGCATTTCCATAGTGGGCGAACCAACTCCCCGCGGACCTCTTTCAAACCAGGTTTCCATGGGGGAACTCTATCCCAGGTCGGTGCACGAAAAGGTTATCACAGGACCCGTGGGCGGTAAACCCGCAAAAATAAAGGTGAAATCGCTGGTAGCCGGCGGCGGTATTGGCGGAAGCGCTCTTTTCCGGTACCTTGCTGAAGCAGGCATGGAGCCTGTTTTACTCAACCATGGCCGTGGCGCCTCCTGGAGAAATATCGCCGGGGGCCGTCCAAACTTCTCCCTGCCAGAGCTGTCGGATATTGCCGTACATAACCATGAGATTTTCAAAGAACTGCAACGGGTACACAACATCGACTACCGCCCCATCCTCTATGTTACCTTTGCCCACGATGAAACCATGTACAACGCGCTGGTTGAGTCGATGTCGTGGTCGAATGCTTACATGGTTGAACCAGGGGATTTCGCCACAACCATATCCCCGCATATCAACCCGAACATGGGGACTTACCGGTCGGCGCTTATCACCCGCGATTGCTGGCAGGCCACTCCTGGTCGTGTGATCGACCTGATCCGCCGCATGGGGATCGACAGGGGAGGCAAGGTTGAAGAGGATTGCAAGCTGATCGATGTGAACAAAGTCAACGGACTGTATACCATCCTGGTTCAGGATCATCAGCGCCGTTATGTTGAATATGAAACGGAAGTATTTATCAATGCACTTGGACCTGGAGGAGAGAAATTTGCCAGTCAGCTGAACATTGAAACCGGGCTATATCCTGTTAAACACCAGGCATTCATCACCCGTCGGTTACCCATGCTTGGGTTGAATGGCGCACCCTTGCCCATGCTGATCGACCGCAGGCGATATAAGGGATTCTCGGCGGTTTACGGGCAGCAGCTTGCCGAAACCGGGCAGATCATCGGTTGCGCCTCACCGGCCATTGAGCCGATGGAGTCCGATAAGAATATTAAGATCAACTCCCAGGACTTTGTTGAAATCTCATCAGAGATATTCACCAACTGGATCCCACAACTCTCCTCAGTGGGCTTCCAGGCTGTGTGGGCAGGTTATTACGTTGAGCCGAGGATGATCATCGATCCCGAACTCGGGCTCTTCCTGGGGCTCCGGGGACAGGGATTCATGCTTGGCCAGTACCTCGCGAAACTCTATGTGGATAAACTCCTGGGAAAACCCGCCCCGGCATACTTTGACCGGCTGAAGATGGGTGGAGATGGGATGTTGGAGAAGGCGTTTAAGTAAAGGAGTGGACGAGTGGACGAGTGGTCAAGTGGACGAGTGACCACTTGACCACTCGTCCACTTGTCCACCTTTTTACCCTCTAACAAACAACGCCTTAATAATATGCGTCGCCATTTTGGGATTCTCTTTCAGGCGGCGGGTTGAATAGCCAAACCACTCTTTTCCAAAAGGAACGTAGACCCGCATGGTGTGGCCTTTGTCAACGATTGATTTCCGCAATTCGGGAGTGACGCCGTAAAGCATCTGAAATTCATAACGATCCCCGGGAACTTTATATTTCTCAATAAGCTTATAGGCACCCTCAACCAGGGGTTTGTCGTGGGTTGCAATGCCGGGATACATTCCCTTCTGAAAGATAAATTCGAGGTCCTCCAGGTAATGATCGTTGATCTCCTGGTACTTTTTGTATGCAATTTCAGCCGGCTCCACATAGATTCCCTTGCATAAACGAAAATTCAGCGGTGCTTCAGGATGATGCAGATCCTGCATGTTCCTGATGTCGGGCAGGGTACGCTTCATATAGGCCTGCAGAACAAGTCCCACATTTTTGGGAAATTCGTGGTGCAATCTCCTGAACAGGTCAATCTCCAGGTCGGTGCATTGCGAATCTTCCATGTCGACACGTGTGAAATTCCCATAGGAGGCTGCTTTGGCGACAATTTCGCGGATATTCCGGTAGCATGCCTCCGGATCGATCAGCAGTCCGAAACTGGTAGGTTTAAGGGAGTAGTTCCCGTCAATCTTCTCCTGCTCAACCCGTTCGATGATATCCAGGTAGGCATTCTTGTTGGCGGTGGCCTCCTCCAGTCTGGTGATGAATTCACCCAGGAGGTCGATGGTGATTTTAACTTTCTCCTTGTTCAGGGCACGGCAAACACGGATTGCGTCGTCCATTGTCTCCCCGGCAATATACTTGCGTGAAAATATCCACACCAGTTTTTTAGGCATCAGCGGGAGCATTTTTGTAATCAATTGATTGATCATAAGCACATCATGTTAGGGTGTTCAATGATTTTTACAAAGATAGAAGTAAATAGGTATTTGGTATTCATCAAATTAATTTTTAATTTTGCAGACTTTTTCAGTATAAGGTGAATCACGCAGATCAATATCAGATTGCGTTCAGCGGATTGAATCCAGGGACGCATACATTCGATTTTCAGATCGGTGACAGGTTCTTTGAACTGGTTGAAGATGCTGAGATTACAGGGGGAGACGTGTCGGTGGTCGTATCGATGGCCAAAGAGGAGCGGATGATGGACCTTCACCTGGAGATCAGTGGTAAAGTGAGGGTTCCTTGCGACCGTTGCAATGAACTGATAGATGTTGAGGTGAGCGGGAGTGAGCGGCTGATAGTGAAGTTGGGTGACCATTACTACGAAGAGAGTGAAGACGTTCAGGTAATTCCTGATACGGCACACCAATTCGATCTGAGCCCGTTTCTGTATGAGTATATTCACCTGCTCCTGCCGATCCGCAGGGTTCATCCGGAGGATAAAGAGGGAAACAGCCAATGCGACCCTGAGATATTAAGAAAATTAAAGGAGCTGAGCGAGCGCCATGTACAGGATCCGAGATGGGATGCGTTGAATCAGCTGAAGAAGAAAGATAAATTGTAAATTGTCAGTCACAAATCGTTAATAAATTGTATTATGCCACATCCGAAACATAAAATTTCGACAACCCGCAGGGACAAGAGAAGAACACATGACAAAGCTGTAGCCCGTACCACGATTGTTTGTTCCAATTGCGGCGCCCCGGTTTTGTATCACAGGGTATGCCCTGAATGCGGTTATTACCGTGGTAAACAAGCCGTTGTGAAGGCCTCTGCGGAATAGTTTTCTTTACCTAAATCGCTGCCAATGAAAATCGGTCTGGATGTTTTAGGGGGTGATTTTGCTCCAAAAGCCACAGTACTTGGTGCTATACTGGCTCAAAAGGAACTTCCCGATACTGATCAAATTGTTTTGATTGGTGATCAGGTGGGCATATTATCCATTCTGAAGGAAGAGAATGTGGATCCCGGTATGTTTGATATCGTGGATGCACCAGATCTTATCGAGATGGATGAACATCCGACCAAGGCACTCCTGAACAAGCCCAATTCAAGCATTTCGGTTGGTTTCAGGATGTTGAAGCACAAGGAGGTTCATGCTTTTGCCAGTGCTGGCAGCAGCGGCGCCATGATGGTTGGCGCGATTTACAGTGTAAATACCATCCAGGGAATTATCAGACCCAGTACCACTGCTTACATTCCCAAGGAAAATGGCGGATCATCGGTGCTCATTGATGTGGGCACCAACCCGGATGCCAAACCCGACGTAATGTACCAGTTCGGTATCCTCGGATCCCTGTTTGCCGAACACGTTTTTCATGTTAAAAACCCACGGGTTGGCCTGCTCAATATCGGTGCGGAGGAGAAAAAGGGCAGCCTGACTGCCCAGTCTGCCTTCCAGCTGATGAAAGACTCAAAGGATTTTCATTTCGTTGGAAATGTAGAAGGGCGCGAGCTTTTCCGTGACAACGTGGATGTAATCGTTTGTGACGGTTTCGTCGGCAACATTGTACTGAAGCAGGTTGAAGCCATGTACAGGGTTCTTGTAAAGAGAGGGATCAAAGATTCCTATCTTGACAGGTTCAACTATGAAACCTATGGCGGAACACCCATCCTCGGGGTGAATTCCACAGTCATTGTAGGGCATGGCATCTCCAATGCCAATGCCATCCGGAAGATGATCCTGATGGCCAAAGAGGTGCATGATGCCAAACTTGCGCAGAAGATCAAACATGCGCTCGAACAATATTCCCTTAACAATATTTAACGAACATGTCAAAACTCAGAGCGAAAATTTCCGGGATCCATGGGTGGGTTCCTCCTTATATATTGACCAATAAGGAGCTGGAATCCATGGTGGAGACCACCGACGAGTGGATTATGACCCGCACCGGCATCCGGGAACGCCACATTCTGAAAGGCGAAGGCCTGGGAACCTCCGACATGGGTGCCGAAGCAGTTAAAGGATTGCTCGAAAAGACTGGTGTCAGGCCTGAAGATATTGACCTTTTAATCTGTGCCACTGTTACCCCCGACATGACTTTCCCTGCTACGGCAAATATCATCAGCGATAAAACCGGGCTGGTCAATGCCTTCAGCTTCGATCTGAATGCAGCCTGTTCAGGACTTCTTTTTGCACTGATGACAGCGTCAAAGTATATTGAGACAGGCATGTATAAGAAAGTGGTCGTGGTTGGCGCCGACAAGATGTCGGGAATCACCGACTACACCTCCCGCGAAACCTGCGTGTTGTTCGGTGACGGTGCCGGTGCCCTGCTGCTGGAACCCACTACGGAAGATGTCGGGATCATGGATTCAATTGCCGGAACTGATGGCTCCGGTAGAGCCTATCTCCATATGAAGGCGGGTGGCTCATTAAAACCGCCATCTCATGAAACGGTTGATGCCAGGGAGCATTTTATTTATCAGGAGGGACAACCGGTTTTCAAATTTGCCGTAACCCGTATGGCAGATGTCTCCGCCGAGATCATGGAACGCAATAACCTCACTGCAGACGATATCTCCTATTTGGTTCCGCACCAGGCCAACCTCAGGATCATTGATGCCACTGCACGCCGCATGGGCGTTGGCAAGGAGAAGGTAATGATCAACATCGACCGCTACGGCAACACCACCGATGCCACCATTCCATTATGTCTCTGGGAGTGGGAAGACAAACTTAAAAAGGGCGACAACATCATTCTCGCAGCCTTCGGGGGCGGATTTACCTGGGGAAGCATCTGGGTGAAGTGGGCTTATTAGGATAAGTAGCCGATTCGTCGTTGAATTCCACCTGTTTACCTATTTCTTTTTGACAGCGAGAGGTGATCGCTGATCTTTGCATTTCACTGTCGGCAATCTTACAGATTCTGTTGGAAGTGTGTGAATACCCCGTAAAAGAATAACCCTGGTTCAGCAGGGTTATTCTTTATTCCTTCACAAGTTTTGCGTGGTATATCCCGGTATCGCCTGAAAACATCAGGAAATAAATTCCGGAAGGAAGGTGTTGGAGATCAAGGGAGAGGGTGTTCTCGTTTTGTGAATAGGCCGGATTGAATGTTACCCCTGATACGGAAACGATCATCATTTTAATGGAACCGGTATTACAACCTGAAGGCAGGTCAATGGAACAGTGGTCTGTTGCAGGGTTCGGGTAGGGAACCAACTGGTAATTCCTGTTGTTAAGTTCTTGCAAACCAACGGGATTCCCCCATATCTGGCTGGCATATTCCGGATGATCGATGAAGGGGTTGCGGTTGTGCTGGATCCCGTACATGGCATTGTTCCGGTTGGTCTCTTTTGTTGAAACCGGATCGATGGAGGCCCAGTGAAGCATCATCTGGAGAGCCCATGGCTTCAGCTGCGACTTGATGGTCATGTCGGTGGTGTTCCAGCTGCCATCTTCGGTGTAATAGCGGGTTGACATGTAAAAGTATGTGCGGGCAAAATCCCCCTTGTATTCATCAAGCGGTTCGAAAACGGTACCGGAGAAGCCCGGCCAGCTGCAGGTGCCGAGTTTGCATCCGTTCAGGGAGGTCCAGCTTGCAGATGATACCGTACCATAAGCATAATTACTGCGCCGGCCATTTACATATCCGTCGGTCGGGTAAATGTGAAACATATCGGAGTTCATCGGCGGAACATCGTTGAACCAGCTTTTTGGCCAGGAGTGCTCGCGGTTGTAACAATCACCTTCGCCTCCGTAGTTGCCGCACTCCTGTCCCATGTTATAGTGATAGATATATGGAGGTGTTCCACCGGGAACGTCGGAATACATATCCCATACAACACTTCCCGGCTTTGCATCGGTGGATGAAAAATACCCGGGAATAGAGTTATAAGAAACTACGGTGTGTCCCTTGATAATGTTGTGCAAGGCGGTCTGTAGTGCGACACCGGTTTTTCCGTTGGCGGGATCATAATAACCCGGGGGAATCTGGGCAAAAACACTGGAAATGAAAAAGATAAATAAAAGAGGTAATGTGGCTTTAAACCACGACCGGAAAGCATCCTTTTTTCTCACGTTATTCGATTTTTTGCAAAGGTACAAAAAAGAAAAACGACCTAATCATTTCACCTGAAGGCGATCCAGGCTATTCTTAGTCCAACGCCGATCGCCATTCCAATCAGCAGGAAGGGCAAAACCTTACGTGCGAGCGGAACCTGGTGCCCGACAAACCCGTCCATAACTTCAACATTCTGATTGAATTGCAGGGCTCCCTGGAG
Organism: Bacteroidales bacterium; assembly: GCA_049317265.1. GTDB lineage: Bacteria > Bacteroidota > Bacteroidia > Bacteroidales > FEN-979 > CAIVAT01. Next base: position 73,335 of record JBMOIP010000003.1, on the reverse strand, counting down.
ATCGCGGATCCGCGCAAACAAATCATTCTGGCTCTTGTTGAGGTTATTCAGGCTGGTCACTGCTCCGGCATCCGGACTCTTCTGATCCTTCAGGAAGTAGATTTTCAGTGAGTCCATATAGGCCAGCTGCTTTTGTAGCAGGGCGAGTTCAGTGTGGTAGTTTTGCTCGTTTAACTTCAGCCGTTCCTTTACAAAGGGAGGTTCGTTGATATACCCGGCGAGCGCTTTCTGGAGGTCGGGGAGGACGGAAGCGTCGTAAACCTCCACGACGATATAAAAAGGGACCTTTTGTGTACTGACGTCCTTTACCAGGGGCTCGTTGTGAATGTTCCTGCTGTCGATACGATGAATCTGCCTGGCCTCTTCTTCTTTGATGCCCAGCACAGAAGCAAGCGTCTGGTATTGGCCGTTACCCCGCAACTGTTCCAGCTTATAGAGCATGTCGGCATATATTTTTTTCTCCAGCTGGGAGTAGGAGACGGTCATCTCTGCCTGGATGGTGCGCTTTTGCATCAGTGCGTAAATACCCCCGAGCGCCCCAAAAACAGCGGCGAAAACAACCAGGTAGAGGAGATGTTTTTTCAAGAGCTGCCTGAAACTTGAAAACATGGCGCCAAAAAACCCAATGCCTTCGCCCATCTGGCTGCTGAGGGCTGCCCATACTCTTTTCCCCTCCTCCTTCGAATCCTGGTAATTTTTAATATCCTCCATATTCAATAATATTTTGTTTCAACAAGGCTGAAATTCGCCGCTAAGATACTGCATCCTGATAAAAATGCGCCTTTCCGGCTCCAAGGAGTGAAAAAATTGTAATATTGTGAAGAAGATAAGAAGCATCAATGGCCATTTCATCACAGAATCTAAGGAACTCGGCATGGAGCATCGTTAACATCCTGCTCTATCCCACTGCGTTCATGGGGCTTACCCCCGTATTCATCAACCTGATGGGTGAGATGCAGTTTGGGATATGGATGCTGGTGAACTCATATGTCTTCATCGCCGTGAACATCATCAGCTTTGGATTTTCCAACAGCATCACCGCCCATGTGGCAGAAGCCCTCGGGAAAGGGGATGAGCGAAAATTGTTTGCTTACGTAAATGCCTCCACCCGTATCCTTGCAACGATTGCGGCAGTTACAGCACTCCTTGCCGTGATCGCCTGGTTTGCATGGTATGCCCTTCAACGGTCGGGCATCCGCTTGAATGTTTTTAACGACCAGCTCGACCTCGTTTTGCTGGTCGCCACCCTGCTGATCTCCGTGAAGTTTTACGAACTGCTCTACCAAAGTATTTTCAAGGGTTTTGAGCGGTTTGACCTGGCTGGGAAGTACAACATCCTGAATAAATTCCTGGTGTTGGGACTGCAGCTGGTCCTGGTTCTGAAAGGAAGAGGGTTGCCGGAGCTATTCCTGGGAAGCCTCCTCATCAATGTTGCTGTTGTTGCCCTGCAGGGTGTCATCATTCACCGGATCCTGCCGGGCTACCGGTTCCTGAAGCACAGAAACCCCCCGGAGAGCAAAGAGCTGTTTATCTTCGGTTTCTGGACCTGGATGCAAACCATTGTCTCTGTGGCGGCCTACCAGGTTGACCGGTTTATTGTTGCGTATGCGCTGGGCCCGGTCACGGCAGGCTATTATATACTCGCCTCCACCATCGCCAACCACATGCACATGGCCTTCGGGGCGATGGCCAGCTGGCTCTTTCCAAAGGTTTCCCGGCAAAAGGAGATGTCGCCCGAAACCCTCACCTATTTTCACACCCTTCGTGGCTTTACCACGGGTGTGGCATTGTTCTCCATCCTTTTGGCAAGCCTGGTTTATAAGCCCTTTTTCACCTTGTGGCTCGGTCCGGAGAAATTTGCCAAAATGGGACCATTTTTCGCCCTGTTCCTGATGTATGAGGCATTTTTGATCCTCTCGATCGTACCCCAGTTCTACCTGAACGCGATCAAAATGCTGCGGTTCATCACCATACTGGAATTCATCTATAAATCGGGAATCCTGGTAGGAATGTTCGTCGCTTTTTCCCTGGTGCCAACCGGTGAAAGCCTCCTTCTCGGGCAGATTGTAGCCCTGATCTTCCTGATGCCCGTGGAGTATTTCATGGTCAACAGGAGAATCCTGCACGATCATGCTTTCGGGGAGACGTGCATCACCATGCTGCCCTCCCTTTTCGTGGTAATGATCATCTATTTTGCCAGGATTCCGGTAACGGTCGCCCTTTCAGTTGCCGGGGTGTTTATCTTTGTACGCTATTACCTGGACCCTGCAAGGTTCAACATGAAACTATTGGTGTCATGAAGCGCGGACAAGGATATTATCATATGCTGGTTTACCTGGCGATCTACTTTTTTTGCAATAGCATCCTGTTGCCGGAAGGGTTGTTGTACACAACCCTGCTTTCCCCTGTCATGCTCTATTTTATCTACAAACACCGGGAAGTGGCTCCTCACCCGGCCTGGTTCCTCCTGCTCCTGGTCCCGGTTCCCTTTCAATGGATCAATGGGGTGGATCCCAGGACCTATCTCGTCTCAACAGCCCTGGTATTCACGGCAGCTGTTTTCCTGTTCACATCTGCCACGCTGCTGGTGTATTACAAAAAGGACCTTCATGATTTGTTCAAAGCAATTTTAATCATCAATGTATTGCTGACAGCAGCTGCCCTGCTGATTTTGCCTTTTTCGGCGATCAGAGGGTGGCTGTGGTATACGGTGCCACTGTCAGCCGGCATAGAGACTTTCCCCCGGCTGAATTTGCTTACCTACGAACCTTCTTACTACTCCCTGATCATGTTCCCGGTTTTTTTATACTTTCTGTACCGGGTACTTTTTGAAAAGGAGAAACATCCCCTGCTGATTGCCCTGGCCTGCATGATTCCGCTGATATTGTCACTCTCCTTCGGCGTGATCGGCACTGCAGTGATTGCTTTTGCCTTCACCCTGGTGGTCTTCCGGAAACACCTTCCGGCAATGTATCACAGGGTCTTCTTTTATGGCGGGTTGATGATGCTGGTTATCCTTGCCGGTACAATTATCACCTGGTCGGGAAATCCCATTATCCTTCGGTTGGAGAATATTTTACAGGGGAAGGACACCAGCGCCATGGGCCGGCTGGTCTACTCATTTATGTTTGCCAAGGAACTCGCCATGCAGCACAGCCTGCTGTTCGGCATCGGTCCGGGGCAAATCAAGATCCTGGCGCATGACCTCATCGTGAACCACTACCAATACCAGGGGGCGATTGCAGAAACAGTCCGCATACCGAATGCAATGGCCGAAATGCTTGCGACTTACGGAATTTATGGGTTTGCTCTCAAGTTGTTCATTGAAATCTGGTTCTTCATCAGGTGCAGGATCTATGCCAATATTTTTGCGTTCACCCTTTTCATGTTCCTGTTTATTTACCAGTTTACCGGCAGCTTTATCGTGAATGTGGCGGAACTGGGGGCGTGGGCATTGATTTTCAGCGTCAGGTTTCCCGGTTTTGAACTTGCCTCCGGGAGATGGGGAGAGGAGGAGCAACGATGAGCCTTCGTGTCGTTTTTATTGTCAGGACTACCTTCGACGAGGTGAAGGGTGGCGATACGCTTCAGGTGCTTTGTACTGCCCGTGAACTCCGTAAGCTCGGGGTGGAGGTCGAGATAAAAAAAGCCTCTGATTCCATCGAATACAGCAAGTACGACCTGATGCACCTGTTCAACTGCATCCGGCCGGCCGACCACCTGGTCCACATTGCCAGGGCAGGAATCCCTTACGTGCTGAGTACCGTATACCTTGATTACTCCATGTTTGACACAAAGGGCAGGGGAGTCACCTCCAGGTCACTGTTTCGTTTTACCGGGAAGCACCATGCGGAGTACCTTAAAACATGCTACCGCATCTTGAAAAAGCAGGATAAGCTGGTGAGCAGGTCATATCTGCTCGGACATCAGCATGCCGTCGGAAAGGTGATTTCAGGGGCCAGGTTGTTATTGCCCAATTCACAGTCGGAATATGACAGGCTTTACGCCGATTTCAACATTAACAAGGAGTACAGGGTTATCCCCAATGGCATCGATTCAAGGGTGTTTCAGATGCTTCCCGGGGTGGAACGAAAAGAGGACCAGGTGTTGTGCGTGGGCCAGATTTATGGACTGAAAAATCAGCACCGCCTCATTGAAGCAACACGGAATATGCCGGTGAAGCTGGTTATCATCGGCAAACCACCACCGAATCACGGTGCATACTATGAATTTTGCAGGAAAACTGCTCATTCCAGGGTTGAATTTCATGATTTTATGCCACAGGAGGAGCTGGTTCGCTTTTATGCTCAGTCGAAGGTACATGCCTTGCCCAGCTGGTTTGAGACCACCGGACTCAGTTCACTGGAGGCAGGCGCCATGGGCTGCAACCTGGTGGTGGGAACAGGCGGCGATACCCGTTCCTATTTCCGCGACCGGGCCTCTTTTTGCGATGCACAGGATGCGGTTTGTATTGAAAAAGCCCTGGAGACTGAGCTGGGGAGGCCGACCACTTTTGCCTTTCGCGACTATATCCTCTCGCACTATACCTGGGAACACGCTGCCTCGGAAACCCTTGCAGCCTATCATAAAGCGCTGGAAGATGAACAATAAACTGAAGATAGGCATCATCGGCACCCGTGGAATTCCCAACAGGTATGGAGGATTCGAAGCTTTTGCCGAGCAGGTGTCGCAAAGGCTGGTCAAGCTCGGTCACGAGGTAACCGTATATTGTTCGCATGACCAGCAATACAGGCAGGATACACTGAATGGGGTACGCCTTGTTTATTGCTATAATCCCGAATCACACATTGGGACTGCCGGCCAGTTCGTTTACGACCTGAACTGCAATCTCCACTCCCTTAACCAGTCGTACGATGTGATCCTTCATCTTGGGTATACAAGTGATTCGGTGTGGACCTGGATCTGGAGCCGTAAATCGAGGCACCTGACCAACATGGATGGGATGGAGTGGATGCGCTCAAAGTACACTCCGGCAGTCCGTGCATTCCTCAAAAAGGCCGAAAAGCGGGCCGCAAGCCGCAGCAGCCTGCTGATTGCAGATTCGATGGGGATTCTTGAATACCTCGAATCGAACTATTCAACGCCGGTTCGTTTCATCTCTTATGGTGCCGCAATTCCGGAATCATTCGATGTGGAGGTGCCTGGGAGTTTTAATGTTCATCCATACCAATACGACCTGCTGATTGCCCGGATGGAGCCGGAAAACAACATCGGGATGGCTGTGGAAGCCAAACTGTGCGAAAAGCCGGAATTCCCGCTGCTCATCTTTTCTAACGAAACTGAATACGGAAACCATCTTAAATTGCGATATCAGCGTGAACCGATGATCCGGTTCCTGGGTCCCAATTACCAGGTGGATGCGATGAACTCGTTACGCCATTTTTCACGCTGCTATATCCATGGACACTCTGCTGGCGGTACGAATCCATCCCTGTTGGAAGCGATGGCTTGCGGATCTATGATATTCGCCCATGACAATCGTTTCAACCGAAGCGTACTTGATGTTAACGGCGGTTATTTTCATAATACGGAACAGCTGGCAGACTTATTGAAACAATCCATTTCACAGGAAAACAGACACAGGATCGCGGAAAACAATTTGAACATCATCCGAAATCACCACAACTGGGATTTTATCACACAGGAGTATGAAAGCGCTTTCTTCCAGGTACTTGAATTTTGAATATGCAGAGCAGGCGGCCTGGTTCCTGGTATGGTTCAGTCTGCCTATTTCACTGAAGATGAACAGCGCCAGCCTTATCCTGGTTTCTGCGGTCATCCTGGCATCCTTTGCAAGGAGACCATTCATGCCGCAACGCCGGAAGATCTGGTACCTGTCGTTGCCGGTAGTGTTTTTTCTATGGCATTCAAAAGAGCTGCTGATCGTGCATCCTGCCTGGCCTGTTTGGAAAGAGGTCGAACAGATGCTCTCGTTCCTGGTCATCCCGATCCTTTTCCTGCTCAGCAGAACTGATCATAAAGCCTTTGCGAAAGTGGCGCTTTCCGGGTTCACTTCCGCCCTGGTGATCTGTGGAACGATCATGCTGGTGGCTGCAACTTCCAGGTTCCTTCAGTCGGGAAACGTTGTTGAGTTTACCTATCACACACTTGCAAAGCCCTTCCACAGCGGCGCCATTTACTTCAGCTTTTACATTCTGTTTGTCCTTTTCAAACTGGATGACCCCGATTGGTTCACCAACCGTCTGAAAATCAAAGTGATCATTGCGTTTTTTCTCATGTCGATGTTGCTGCTTTTAGCCTCAAAAATGATGATCGGAATCGGGCTGCCACTGTTGGGATGGCACTATCGCCGGTTGGGCATAGCGTTATGGAGAACCCGGAGGAAATGGATGGTTGCCCTGGTTATCCTTATAGCTTTTGGTGCGCTGCCCTTCATGAAAAGGGTGCAAAATATACTTCATCCCAACCTTGACATGGTGGCCTCGGTGAATTTTAAAAATTGCCCTGAACCGAACGGGCTGAACCTGCGGCTGATCTTCTGGCGGTTCGGAATGGAGATCCTGGAAGAGCAAAATGCATGGCTGACAGGGGTTGGCATGAGCCAATCGAGGGGTTTTCTAAACGGGAAGATCCGTCAATATGGCCTCTATACCGGCACCCCGGATGGAAAAGATTCCGGCTACCTCAATTATAACTACCATAATCAATTTGTTGAGACCTTCGTACGGGTTGGTGTTCCCGGGGTTGTTATTTTAATGCTGATACTTTTTACCTTTGCATTTCATCCCGGCAACAAGCGCTTTGTTCCACCCCTGTTTATCTTGATCATCATCGGATTCTTTTTATCCGAATCGGTCCTTGGAAGACAGGCAGGCATTGTTTTCTTTTGCCTGGCATATGCTGCTGATTATATAGATGGATACAAGCCAATTAACAATGAAAACCCCTGAAACAGGAGAAATAGCGATTTTGAATCTTGCAGCAGAGGGCAATTATGCGATAAACACTCCCTTTTCAAGGTTTGTCAAACGCCTGATGGACATCATCATGGCCCTGCTGATGATCGTATTCATTGCACCATGGCTTTTCACGCTGGTCATCGTGGTCATCGTTCTCGATTCCCGTGGAGGCCCGTTCTTCCTTCAAAAACGCACAGGCAGGAATCGTAAGACGTTCTCCTGCCTGAAGTTCAGGACCATGGTCATCAACAAAGAGAGCCACAGGATACAGGTCCAGGTAAACGACCGCCGGATTACACGGGTTGGTGGTTTTTTAAGAAAATACCACATTGATGAACTTCCGCAGGTTTTCAATGTCCTGGCCGGCTCGATGAGCATCGTGGGGCCTCGCCCGCACATGTTGCGCCAAAATATTGTATTTGCCAGAATGTCGGAGAATTACCACTTCAGGCATCTTGTCAAGCCCGGAATGACAGGGCTGGCGCAGGTGAGGGGATTTCACGGGATGATCCATGGTACCGAAGATTACCATTCCCGGCTGAATTCCGACCTGGAGTACATTCAAAAATGGTCACCGTTTAGCGACCTCCTGATTTTCATACAAACAACCATCCAAATCCTTTTTCAGCGATGAGGACGGGAGATGCACACCATGACGACCTCAAGGCCGGTATCCTGGAGACACTCGAATACTTCGGGTTGTTCCGGTATCCGTTATTGCCCGGAGAGATTCACCGGTTTCATCATATCCGCTGCACGTATGAAGAAGTTCTTGCCACACTGGCCAGCCTTGAAGAGAGTGGCAGGGTCAGTTGTTCCATCGATGGATTTTATTCCCGGGAGGCACAGGAAAGCTGGTCCTCCCGGCGCAAAACAGGAAACGAAAAAGCACTGGGATTGCTTTCAAGGTCGGTTCGCTTTTCCCGCATCATCAGCTCTTTCCCTTTTGTTGATGCCATCGCCATCTCCGGCTCTCTCTCAAAATATTACGCTGGTGAAGATGCTGATATCGACTATTTCATCATTACTAAGGGAAGCAGGTTATGGATTGCACGAAGCCTGCTCCACCTCTTTAAAAAGCTCACTTTTATCCCGGGGTACCAGCACTATTTCTGCATGAACTATTTTGTTGATATGGAGGAACTGCTGCTGACCGACAGGAATATCTACACGGCGATCGAACTTGCCACCCTGATACCGGTTTACAATCCCGAGCTGATCAACCATGTGAAAGAGGTGAACCCCTGGCTTTGGGAGTACCTTCCGAATGAAACCAACCGCCAGGACCTGGCATACCTCTCAACCAAAGGTAAGCAACCGCTGAAAAAACTGGCCGAACGGCTGATCAACCTGGCCTGGCCGGAAAAATTGAACCGTTTTCTGATGAAGCTCACTGACAGGAAGTGGCGCAGAAAATGGCATGGCAGAGGATTTCCGATGGAAACGTACGACCAGGCATTTCACACCTCCCTCCATGTATCGAAAAATCACCCGGCAAACTTTCAGAAGCAGATCTTATCAGCCCTGGAACACAAAACCGGGTTGCCCGGAATTCAGCCATGAGGAACGCAATCGTTATCGGGAGTTCCGGGTTTTTGGGGTCGGCAGTCACCCGACGTTTACTCGTAGCAGGGTTTCATGTTTATGCCACTAAAAACAGGCGGGAGATAAACCAGGAGAGCAGACTTACGGTCATTGACGGAGGAATTCAGGCATTAACCACTGCTGTTCTGGACCAGATCGGGCCGGAGGTGATTTTTCACTGTGCCCGCCCCGTTATGCCGAGGTTCAGGCGGTGGGGAAGGGTGATGGCTGCCTTCCGGGCGAAACAGTACAACCGGGCGCTCCTTTCACAAATTGGCGAAAGTCGGGACAAACCTACCCTGGTCTTTGCTTCCGGGAGCCTGGTGTACGGCAACAGCCCGTTGCCGCATGATGAAACGGCGGTGTTAAACCCGGTGAGCTATGCGAGACAGTATCATCGTGGTGAAAGTCCTGTATTGGATGCTATACACCAGGAAAATCATAAGGTGATCATGTTGAGATTCCCCTGGCTGCTGGGTGACGGTTCCTGGTTCTCGTGGTTCTACCTGAAACCATTGCGGGAGAAAAAGCTGGTTCCGCTTTTCGGTGACGGGAGCAACATGATGTCGGTGATTGGACTGGAGGATGCAGCCAAACTAATGGTAGAATATTCCGTTGAAAATAGACAAAGCGGCATCTATAATGTTATTGCACCCCATGTGATCACACAGAGAGCCTTTGCTGAATCGGTCGCCAGCCATTATGGAGGAGTTGTAACTGAATATGGAAACCTTTATCCGCAAGGGTTAGAGAAGGCTGTCCTGGAGGCCTTTACGTCGAATATTCTCCTGGGTACCATCCATCCGGAATCTTTTGCAGGTTCTTCCCAAACCTTGAACCAGCTCCTTTCACGAATAACGCTTTAAGCCTGAAACACAAACAAGGTATACTCCCCGGCTGCCCAAAAAGGTGAATGTTGAATCTTCTGGTCGATTTTCCATAAACGTTTCGCCTTTTCAGGATGATTCCGGATCTTATGATCGTTATACCAGGGAGGATAAAACACACTATAGCCCTTTCGTTCCATCAGTTTAAAATCTTTAAAGGCTGCTTTGATGCGGGAAGGAGCATAGCAATGTGACGGGAGATGCCTGGTTACAGAATAGCCGCCCCACACTTTCCCGAGGCGGGCAAATGCCGTTTTGAAATTGAGTTTGACCAGCTGAACGAACAGTTCGCGCAGATACCATTTATTCACAAAAGTCACCACGGCGATTCCGCCGGGTTTGAGCAATGTTTTAATTTCCGAGGCAGCAAAATCAAGGTTCTCCACGGTGTTCAGCGCCCCGAAATAGACGTAAACCAGGTCAAAACTACCCTTTCCGAACAAAGAAACCAGTTGTCGTTCATCACTTTTTAAAACACGGGCATTGGTCAGACGATCCTTGTCGAGCCGTGCCTGGGCCAGCGCCACCATGCTCGCAGAGATATCGACCGCAGTGAACTGCCTGTCGGGGAAACGCTTTGCAAACCAGTGTACATCGAACCCGGGGCCGCAGCCAATTTCAAGTGCACTGGTAAAAGGATAACGAACCGAGATCTCCCTGAAATCATCCCTGATCCTTTCAAGGCTCCGGTTCCCGTCGGCCCTCGACTCAAATCCCAGACCGGCATCCTCGTTGTAGTAGGATTCGACCTCGGAGTAGTAGGAATTTTCCGGATTATTTATCATGCGACAAAGATAAGGGGATTTACGATTGGACGATTTACGATTTACGATTTGTGGTGCCCGTCAGGTCCGCCCGTCCGCCCGTCCGCCTGTCCGCCTGTCCGCCCGTCCGCCCGTTCACCAAACCTCCCAATGAATCTTCTCCCCCTTAAACTTATCCTTGGGTTGATCCACCCCGGTGGGATGACCAACTGGTATGATGCTGAACGGGCTTACCCCGGCAGGGAGTTTCAGCAGCTTCCTGACGTGATTTTCACGTTCTTCCATGGGATATAGTGCAGACCATACGGCGCCAAGTTCCATGGCTTCTGCGGCCAGAAGGATGTTCTCTGTGGCTGCTGCTGCATCCTGGGCCCATAGGTCGGTGGCGCCCTGTTGCAACCCAACCGACGAATCCCCGCAAACCACGATGCACGCCCCGGCTTTGAACAACATTTTGGTGAAGGGCAGTCCTTCGCCCAGTGCATCCAGGAGCTTGCGTTCCATCACGGCCACAAAGGCCAGCGGCTGGCGGTTGCGTGCCGACGGGGCGGCCATCCCGGCCTTCAGCAAGGCGAGCAGGCAGGCTTTTGTGACAGGTTCGCCGGTGAAATTGCGTACACTCTTGCGGGATTGTATGTTCTCGAGTACAATGGTCGTTTTGTCAGTCATGTGAGTAAGATTTGAGGGGTAAAATTATGGATAAATTGGGAATGCAGGTGTCAAATCGTTTTGCGGGTCGGAGTACGCAGGAGTTTTTTACCACAATAGGCACAGTAGGGCACAATAGGGGAGCACAGTAGGTTGTTTCCCCGGGAGACAATTTTAATATATTTCTATTGTGTCTTTCTATTGTGTCCTATTGTGCCTACTGTGGTTTTTTGCTGTCCTCCCGGGAAGTTAGTTTCAAAACAACCACAGTTTCAGAACGAATGACCCGATGAATCAAGATAAAAGAAATTTTCGTAATTTTGCACGCCTTTTTATAGCAAAGTCAGGGAATTACAGGTTTAAATCCTGCTCAAAATCCCCGGCATGACGAAAGAAAAACGATGAGTAAACGATACGCAGAATACAAGAATCTCGATCTTACGAGGATTGGTGACGAAATCCAGTCCTACTGGGAAAAACATGGCACTTTTGAAAAGAGCCTGAAACTTACCGAAGGCAAGCCGCCCTATGTCTTTTATGAAGGACCCCCTTCCGCCAACGGCATCCCCGGCATCCACCATGTGATGGCACGGGCCATTAAAGATATCTTCTGCCGCTATAAAACGATGAAAGGGTTCTATGTCAGCCGCAAGGCAGGGTGGGATACCCACGGACTTCCCATCGAGATCGGCGTGGAGAAAAAGCTGGGCATCACCAAGGAGGATATCGGGAAATCGATCTCCATCGAGGATTACAACAAAGAGTGCCGTACCGAGGTGATGAAGTACAAGGACCTGTGGGACGATCTTACCATCCGCATGGGCTACTGGCTCAACCTCGATGATCCCTATATCACCTACGAAAACAAATACATCGAAAGTGTCTGGTACCTTCTGGGGCAACTGTATGAAAAGGGGCTCCTCTACAAGGGATACACCATCCAGCCATACTCTCCTGCAGCAGGCACCGGCCTCAGCACCCACGAGCTGAACCAGCCGGGCACCTATAAAATGGTGAAAGACAACACGGTAGTGGCCCAGTTCAAGGTGACCAGGGATGCAAAATCGGAGTTCCTTTACAGCGACCTCTTCGGGGAGTTGTACATCCTGGCATGGACCACCACTCCCTGGACCCTGCCTTCGAATACCGGCCTCGCCATGGGAAAGGAGATCACCTATGTGCTGGTCAAAACCTATAATCCATACACCTTTACCGAACAAACGGTTGTTCTTGCCAAAGAGCTGCTCCACAATTATTTCCCGGAGAAGAACAGCCAGCTGGAGATGGAGAGTTACCATGAAGGCGACAAACACATCCCTTACCAGGTAACGGCAGAGTTCAAAGGAAAGGATTTTGAGAACATCCGTTTCGAGCAGTTGCTCCCTTATGCCCAACCTGAAGACGGAGATCCCTTCCGCGTGGTGATGGGCGATTTTGTCACCACCGAAGATGGTACCGGTATCGTGCACATTGCCCCGAGTTTTGGCGCCGACGACTTCCGCGTTGGAAGGCAGTATGGTTTAGGCTCACTCACCCTCGTCAACAAACAGGGGAAATTTACGGAGCAGATGGGCGAATTTGCCGGACGCTATGTAAAACCCGAATACGATGCTGCCTGTACCGAAGGAAATTGCCCGCCGGTCGACATCGACATCATCGTTAAACTGAAGCACGAAAACAAAGCCTTCAAATCGGAGAAGTACGAACACTCCTATCCGCATTGCTGGCGTACCGATAAACCCATTCTCTACTACCCGCTCGATTCCTGGTTTATCCGCACCACCGCCTATAAGGACGAGATGATCGCCCTCAACAAGACCATCAACTGGAAACCTGAATCAACAGGCACCGGGCGATTCGGCAACTGGCTCGAGAACCTGGTTGACTGGAACCTCTCCCGTTCACGCTTCTGGGGAACCCCGCTTCCGATCTGGCGCTCAGCCGACGAGAAACAGGAGATATGCATCGGGTCGGTGGCGCAACTGAAGAGCGAAATCGCCAAGGCTGTCAAAGCAGGCGTCATGAAAACCAACCCGCTGGAAAATTTCAATCCCGATGACACCACGGATGGAAATTACCACTCCTTTGACCTGCACCGCCCGTTTGTCGACGACATCATCCTGGTAACGGATGGCGGCCTGCCGATGTACCGCGAGACCGACCTCATCGATGTGTGGTTCGACTCCGGCGCCATGCCCTATGCACAGTACCACTACCCGTTTGAACAGGCCCGCAAGCTGGAGAGCTACTTCCCGGCCGATTTTATCGCCGAAGGCGTTGACCAGACCCGCGGATGGTTCTTTACACTTCACGCCATCGCCGTGATGCTTTTCGGGGGAATCGCTTTTAAAACCTGCGTCTCCAACGGACTGGTGCTCGACAAAAAAGGGAACAAGATGTCGAAACGCCTCGGCAATGCCGTTGACCCGTTTGAAACCATCAACAAATACGGACCCGATGCCACGCGCTGGTACATGATCACCAACTCGCAGCCCTGGGATAACCTGAAATTTGATGTGGAAGGCATCGAAGAGATCCGGCGGAAATTCTTCGGAACCCTTTACAATACCTATGCTTTCTACTCCCTCTACGCAAATATCGACGGATTTAACTACAGCGAACCCGAAATCGCCATCAGCGAACGGCCGGAGATCGACCGCTGGATATTATCTGAACTTAACTCCCTGATCAAAGTTGTTGACGAGTGTTATGCCGATTACGAACCTACCAAGGCTGGCAGGGCCATCTCCGATTTCGTGGATGCACACCTCAGCAACTGGTATGTGCGCCTCTGCCGCCGCCGCTTCTGGAAAGGGGATTACTCAGCGGATAAAATCTCCGCCTACCAGACACTCTACCGCTGTCTCGAGGTGATCGCACAGTTGTCATCGCCCATCGCCCCGTTCTTTGCCGAACGGCTCTTTGTCGACCTCAACCAGGTGACCGGCAGGCATGAGGTGGATTCTGTTCACCTTACCGCATTCCCGCAAGCCGACCTTTCACTGATCGACAAGGACCTTGAAGAGCGCATGGAGATTGCACAAAAGATCTCCTCGATGGTGCTGTCTATCCGGAAATCAACCAAACTACGCGTTCGCCAGCCGCTCAACAAAATATTAGTCCCGGTGATGAATGACCACCTTACCTCCCAGGTTGATGCCGTTAAAAATCTCATCCTTTCGGAGGTGAATGTGAAGGAGCTGGAGTACATCACCGATACGGCAGGTATCCTGGTGAAGAAGATCAAGCCCGACTTTAAAAAACTGGGTCCCAGGTATGGCAAACTCATGAAACAGCTTGCTGCTGCTGTCACTGCCATCACACAGGAGGAGATCCATTCCCTCGAAAAACAGGGAACCCTCACCATACAGGTTGATGGCGAACCCGTTGAGCTCCTGGTAGATGATGTAGAGATTCTCTCCGAGGACATCCCGGGATGGCAGGTTGCCAGCATGGGAGCACTCACCGTTGCGCTCGACATCACGCTCACACCTGCGCTCATCGAGGAAGGCCTTGCAAGGGAGGTAATTAACAGGATACAGAACCTGCGAAAGGATAAGGGGTTCGGAGTGACAGATAAAATTACTGTTAAATTCCAATCCCATGCCGATGCAGATCAAGCCGTGCATCGGAATATTGCATATATTTGCTCGGAAACTCTGGCGCAGTCGTTTGACGTTGTTGCTTCCATTGAAGCTATTGAAAAAGACCTTGTTGAAATAACCGACAGCATTTCAACATTTATTGAAATTAAAAAAGTTGACTAATCCATTTGAGATATGAAAAAAGCAACAGGAACACAGACGGAAAAAAACAGGTATTCTGATGAGGAACTTGAAGAATTCAAACAGATTATCCTGAAAAAAATTGAGAAGGCACACCACGACCTGAAGTTGCTTACCGAATCCTATACAAACGGTAATGAGCATGATATCAGTGATACCTCGCCTACCTTTAAAGTATTGGAAGAGGGCTACCAGGTTTTTTCAAAAGAGGAGAACAGTAAATTCGCCGCCCGCCAGGAGAAATTCATCAAATCACTGGAGAACGCGCTGATCCGGATTGAAAATAAAACCTACGGAATTTGCAGGGTTACCAATAAACTGATCCCGGCCGATCGGCTTCGCAGTGTGCCTCACGCTACGCTCAGCATTGAAGCCAAACGAGTTCAGGTTGCAGCAATTCCAGTTGCCTCCCGCACCGTCGATCCCGACCTGGAATAGTAATTCCTGCAACAAAGCGACATTTGAAAAAAGCTGTACTTCTTGTCATTGCCATCCTGGTCATCGACCAGGTGCTTAAATTTTGGGTGAAGACCACCTTCTACATGGGAGAGAGCCATGCCGTCATCGGGCAATGGTTCTTTCTCCATTTTACAGAGAATGAAGGCATGGCATTCGGCATGAAACTGGGCGGAAATTACGGGAAACTGCTGCTCAGCCTGTTTCGCATCTGTGCGGTCGGCATCATCGGCTGGTGGCTTTACCGGGTTACCCGTAAGGGAGCAAGCAACCTGTTGATTCTGAGCATTTCACTTATTCTTGCCGGTGCGCTTGGCAATATTCTCGACAGTGCGTTTTATGGGGTGATCTTCAACGAGAGCACCTACATGCAATTGGCTACATTTCTTCCCAAAGAAGGTGGTTATGGCGCATTTTTGCACGGGAAAGTGGTGGATATGCTCTATTTTCCCATCATTGAATCGCACTTTCCAACCTGGGTGCCGGTGTGGGGAGGCGAAGAGTTTGTCTTTTTCAGGCCTGTTTTCAACATTGCCGATTCATCCATCACCACGGGTGTATTAATCCTGATCTTCTTCCAGAACAAGGTCTTCATTCCGAAGCAATCTGCCGAAATCCCTCAATCGTAAATCGTCCGATCGTAAATCCTTACCTGACCCTGATCGACCGGCCCACCTTCAGTTTGGTCGTCGGTTTGATCTTATTCATGGCACAGATCTCCTTGATGGATGTCCTGTACTTTTTAGCGAGTTTCCCGATGGTATCCCCGCTTTTAATCCTAACAACCTGGGCATTTGCCGGGCAGTCATTCGGATAGAAAACTTTTCTTGTTACCGGGAAAGTGTTGGAAATGAGTTTCCTGTTATCGAAATCGATCATTCTGAGCGGGTCTAGCGGAATATCTTTATAACGTACCTCAAAGTGGAGGTGTGGGCCGCGGCTTCTTCCGGTGGAACCGCCCAGGGCAACAGGCTCGCCCGAAGCAACCACCTGGTTTACCCTGACATTGATCTTCGAAAGGTGGCCGTAATAGGTTTCAAGTCCGTTATAGTGCCTGATGATCACCAGGTTTCCGAACCCGCCCCGGTTATATTTTGCATACCTGACCACACCGTTGAAGGCAGCCCTGACCGTGTCGCCCTTGTTCAGCTTGATGTCAAGTCCTTTGTGCGAATAGGTAAATCCCCTGAAAAGCTTCCCGTAGATCGGCAGGGTGAACTGCCGGTCCACCGAGGTAAGCATGACCACGGTGTCATGAATGGAGTCGGGCCTCAGGCGGTATGCAAATATCTGATCATTAATCCATTGTGCAGTAAATAACCCGGTTGAGTCATCCTCCTGGCTCATCATCACCGGCTCATCGAGGAGGTATTCCCAGGTGAAATTTTTGTAGAGGATTACGGTTCCTTTCGGGGTCTCCAGTGTGTCGATAATGGCATCCGCATTCCGCTGCCCAAAGGAGAACATTGGAAAGATGAAAACCAGTAACAAACACAATTTTAATAACTTCATTGGTAAAATGTAAGGTTTCATTGCTAACAAACGACAAAATTACGGTAAAAATTTCCCACATCAAACATTTAATCAACCAGATATTTTATCTTTGCATAAAATATTAAGCCATATCATGCAAGCGAAAAATAATGGAAAAATCTCTCAAATTATCGGTCCGGTAATCGACGTGGTATTTGATGAAGATGTAAAACTTCCCAATATTTATGACGCCCTTGAGGTGACAAATGAAAAAGGTGATGTAATTGTGCTCGAATGCCAGTACGATGTTGGTGAACACACCATGCGTACGGTTGCCATGGATTCAACTGATGGTTTGCGCCGCGGAATGGATGTCGTGGCAAAAGGGCGTCCGATCTCCATGCCCGTCGGGGATATGGTGCGCGGCAGGTTGTTCAACGTGATCGGGAAACCGATCGACGGACTAGGCGCTGTTTCCGAGGAAAATGTATATGCCATTCACCGTGATCCTCCGAAGTTTGATACCCTCAGCACCTCCAAGGAGGTTCTCTTTACCGGGATCAAGGTCATCGACCTGATCGAACCCTACTCCAAAGGCGGGAAGATCGGTCTGTTCGGTGGTGCCGGTGTGGGAAAAACAGTCATCATCATGGAGTTGATCAACAACATCGCCAAGAAATATGCCGGTTTGTCGGTTTTCGGCGGTGTGGGCGAACGCACGCGTGAAGGCAATGATCTCCTCCGCGAAATGATCGAATCCGGTGTTATCCGTTACGGCAAGGAGTTCCAGGAAGATATGGAAAAAGGCGGATGGGATCTGTCGAAGGTTGACCACGAAGAGCTGCTGAAATCACAGGCAACCCTAGTTTTCGGACAGATGAACGAACCTCCCGGAGCCCGTGCCCGCGTGGCCCTTTCGGGTCTTACCATGGCGGAGTACTTCCGCGATGGCGATGAGAAATCGGGCGGACGCGACATCCTCTTTTTTATTGATAACATTTTCCGTTTTACCCAGGCAGGTTCGGAAGTATCGGCGCTCTTAGGCCGTATGCCTTCTGCTGTGGGTTACCAGCCTACACTGGCCTCTGAAATGGGGATCATGCAGGAGCGCATCACCTCTACCAAAAGAGGTTCCATCACTTCGGTACAGGCTGTTTATGTTCCTGCCGATGACTTAACCGACCCAGCCCCGGCAACGACATTCGCCCACCTTGATGCCACCACGGTATTGAGCAGGAAAATTTCCGAGCTTGGTATCTACCCCGCAGTGGATCCGCTTGATTCAACCTCCCGCAT
The DNA here is from genome assembly GCA_049317265.1 of Bacteroidales bacterium. Lineage (GTDB taxonomy): Bacteria > Bacteroidota > Bacteroidia > Bacteroidales > FEN-979 > CAIVAT01. Next base: position 55,501 of record JBMOIP010000003.1, on the reverse strand, counting down.
CCTTTCACCCGATGTGGTTGGCGACGAACATTACAACACCGCACAGCGTGTTAAACGCATCCTGCAGCGTTACAAGGAGCTTCAGGACATCATCGCCATCCTCGGGATGGATGAGTTGTCTGACGAGGATAAACTCGTGGTTTCCCGCGCCCGCCGCGTACAGCGCTTCCTTTCACAGCCATTCTTCGTTGCCACACAGTTCACCGGGATCCCGGGCGCATTCGTGAACATCGAAGATACCATCAAGGGCTTTAACATGATCATGGATGGCGCCGTGGATGAATATCCCGAATCAGCCTTCAGCATGGTAGGTACCATTGAGGAAGCCATTGAGAAGGGTAAGAAGATGATGGCCGACAGCAAATAGGAATATCGATTATTGAAATTTGAACCGTGAAAGTTGAAATTATAACCCCCGACTCCACCATTTTTACCGGCGACAACGTCGGGCTGATTCAGCTGCCCGGCATCGACGGGTCGTTTGAAGTGTTGAATAACCATGCCCCATTGATCTCCGTGTTAAAAAAGGGAAAGATCAAACTGATCAACAAAGGTGAAAAGGAGGAGCAGTTTTTCGAAATCAACGGCGGAGTTATCGAGGTGTCCAATAATAAAGTGCTGGTTCTGGCAGAATAGATCTCAATGGCATAACATAAAAAAAGGCTGACTCTGCAAAGAATCAGCCTTTTCTGTTTTGGCGATTAACGGTTTAGTAGAACTTCAACCGGTTATCGGTGATCTTTGCAGTCTTCTCAAGAGCCGAGTACATGTTGCCACTTACCCGCTGGTTGAAATTCTGCATCTGCATCATCTTTTCGTAAGAGAAGTCATCCTTCCCCGGAGCTTCAACCACATCGGTGATCACGACCAGGTAGGAGCCGTAATTTCCGGTGAGCGGTCCGAGCAGTTCGCCTTTTTTGGAGTTGAAGAGTTTGCCTACGATTTCGCCTTCACGGCCAATATTCGAACGGTTATTCATTCCTGAGAAGGTTATCATGGAGGTGTCAACCTTGGCATTCAATTTAGCGGCAATGGCAGCAATGTCTTTGGTGCCGGCCATCTCTTTTGTTAACTTCTCGGCAATGAGGTCGAATTTCTTCATGCCTTTTACAGAGGGTTCAATCCGGGTTTTAACGTCGCTTAACTGTTGCTGGCCTTTTGCAGAAACGGTTTTGAGGATGGCGATGCCATATTTCCCCGACAAGTCGAACACAGGGCTGACTTCGCCAACCTTGGTGGTCTCTGCAAACGCCCAGCGAACCATTTCACGTGCCGACTGGAGTCCCATAACATAGTTGTCCATCTCCCTTACGTTCGGAGCCGACCTTTTCTGCAGACCCTGGGCAACGGCTGCCTTTTCAAAAGAATCAGGTGTTTTGTTCTGTCCTGCAAAGGTGCTGGCCTTCATATAAGTGTCCTGGAAGGTCTGGTTGCTGGGTACGATGGCCCTGGTGATCACTGCAGCCTTTACTTTGGTTACAGGCGCCGATTTTTCGGTAAGAAGGAAGAGGGAGTATCCGATGCGGGTTTCAACAACTTTCATCTCGTTCGGCTTCAGTTCCATCCCGGCTTTGAAAAACGGGTCAAAATTTGGGTTGCCGTCTTTAAACCATTTCAAATCACCGCCGTCATCTTTGGCAGTAGGGTAGTCTGAATATTTTTTAGCTGCTTCTGCAAAGCTGGCAGGGTTCTTCTTGAGAACATTCAGAAGGCTGTCGATTTTTGCTTTGGCTTCAGTCTTGGTACGCTTGATATTTTCGTTGCCGGCACCTGAAAACGCAAGGAGAATCTGTGAACCTTTCATGGAGTCGGGGCGGGCCTGCATGTCGATCAGCTTGGCCATGTACCACGAATTGTTGAATTCAAACGGGGGGAACAAAGCGCCTGGCTTGGAAGCAAAGAGCAACGTGTCGAGCTGGGCGGGGAAGGTGCCTTTTTTCACAAACATAGTGTCTGCTTTCACATCCGAATTGGCATTGGTGAAAGTCATGGCGTCGATGCTTGTCTGGAAATCCCTATACAGGTTGGCAACATCTTCGGTCGTTTTTTTCCGGTCGATATCCGAGGGCTTCACTTCAAAAAGAACATAGTCAAGTTCACGGGTGGCATCTTCAACAAAGAAGTAGATTTTGTTCTTGTCGTAGAATTTCTGGTAATCGGCATCGGTAAGTTTGATGGTATTGTCAGCAATTGAATTTGCATCGGGGGAAACTGACAGGACCTTCAGCGCTTTTGACTGGTTGATGAAATCCTTTTTCAGGAAAGCCTTTGGAACATAATATCCCTTGGTAAGCAAATTGTTGAATTTGGTCTCCTGGCGGTCATCCTTGATGGCTTTTTCAAACTGAAGCCACTGGTTTTTGGCTTTCGGTTCCATCTTTTCAAGATTTTTCAGATAGTTCAGAACCACGGAAGGGTTATACTGGCCCGTTTGGGGATCTTTAAAATACTGAAGGATCAGGCGGTGCGGCTGTTTGCCCTGTACCTGGTCGAAAAGTTCTTCGGGGGATACGGTAAGTCCCAGTTCTTCATACTCTTCACTCATCAGAAGCTCCTTCACGGTCTGGCTCCAGGTACTCTGGCGCAGCTGGTAAGTCTCCTGGTCTGTAATTTTATCGTTGCCTGAATTCTCTTTCTGGATTTCAAGGTTCTTCTCAACTTTACCGTTGAATTCTGCGTACGGAATACTCTCCCCGTTCACAGTGCCGATGTCGTTGGTACCTCTGGCCGTTTTCTTGCTAAAGTCTCCTATCACAAAGGCAGCAATTGCGACACCCACAATGATGACTACTAGTCCTGAGTGCTGTCTGATTTTTCCAATAATCGCCATGCTACTATATTTTTAATTTAAAATAGGGTGCAAAAGTAGAGATAATTCACGAAACAACAAAGCATTGGGATTCATAATGCGGATAATTTCGCTTAAATCGAATCTTTTTTTACCTGCATTTCCCCGGTGGGATCCTTGATTGAATAGTGCGTAAAGGCTTCATTCGACTCCATGCTTGTTCCGAACATCACCTGGTCGGGCCTGGTGATCTTTACTTTCACATCGGAAAATATCTTGTGCTGTCGCTCATCCCAGATGAGATGTTCGGTGTTCAGCTGTTCGTTTTTCTGTTCATTTCGAACCACCACATTGCCCCACGCTTCCATGATGTGCAGGTGTTCCTTCCGGGTGCCCCGGTTGCCCGTGATGGTGGAGGTTACCTGCATCACCGAATCGAACATGCTTATCTTAAATCCGTTGGGAAATTCAAGGAAGGGAGTTTCGCCGCCGAACCGGTTCATTAGCGGACTGGTCAGCCGGGCCTGGATCTTGCCTGAGTCGCTGAAGTACACCTCGATGTTATGCGCTGCCATGAGCGGATCGTTCTCCCTGATCCTGACGGATTCGTCGGATTGCGGCGCCTTGCTGCATGAACCCATGAGCAGAAGCGCAGGCAGCAGCAAGCATATGAGATAATGAATGAAACGGGTCGGGCTCAAGGTTAGAAGTACTTACGCTTAACAAACCATCTCTCGTAGATGGAGAATCCGACAACAATCCTGAAGTAGCTCTCCTTGATCAGGTTTTCAGAGGTGGTGCCCCTGCTTCCATACTGTGCGCCCAGGTTGAGCATGGTTTTCATGCCGCGGAGCGGGAGCCCGAGTCCGAAGGAGATCGCATATTCATTGATGTTTTGTCCCCGGAGCTGGAGGTAGGTCTTGCCATAGTTAAAGCCCAGCCTGTAATGGACACGGGCCAGGTAGTTGTTGTATTTATCGATGTTGGGGATGATCTCCCCCCCGAGATTGACCTGCCAGCTGTTCACCAGCGAATCGCTTGTGTTGTAGACCTTGAACTTTTCCCAGTTCTGCCACTTAAAATCGGCGCCGACGGTCCATTTGTCGGTTTTAACGAAGGAGAATCCTCCGCCGATCATCATCGGAATGGTGATGTTCCCTTTGAATCCCGTGGCATTTACCAGGGTGTCGCGTGGAGATTCCACCCCGCTGGTGGTTACCAGGAAGGTATTTGCCAGGATGTCGGTTTTGGCCGAGATGTTCTGGGCCGGGGAAAAAACGGCGCCGAGGTTCAGGGCGATGTCCTTTGTTAACTTTGCCTTGTATTGTGCCCCGAAATCGACATAGAGATCATTCATGATGATATGGAAGGCCTCCCGGAAATTAAGGGCATAGATCGAGTCGGGAAACAGAACTGTAGCCTCCCGGTCCATGCTCCCGAATAGATAGGAGATGTTGGCGCCGATGGAGAAATTTCTGAAGGGACGGAATCCGTTTCCCCAGTAAAGCCTGCTGATGCCGCCGGAACCGGCATAAAGCCGGGCCACCGTGCCTGAATTTGAGTACTCTTCATAGTTTGCCACAAGATATCCCACATCACTGAAGGGGATCAGGCCGAGACTGGTTTTCCACCACCTGTTCACAGGCAGGCCGAAAAGAAGATATCCGAGTGAGGCATAATTCCGGTTAATATTCTGTACATCCGATTTCAGGTTTACAAACTGGCCGGTCAATCCGCCTTCAAAAACGAAGGAGAGCGAGTCGAGGGCTGTGTAGGAGGCCGGGTTGGTGTAGCTGATGTGTTGCGGGTTCCGTAACCCGATGCCCAGCTCCCCCATCGACATGTTCCATGCATTGTTGTTACCTGTGAGGTCGCCAATCCCGAAACGTGAATAGGGCGATACGATCCGGATCTGGGAGAATACCAGCAGGTTCAGGAAAAGCAGGCAGAGCAGGATGGAGAGTCGCAGGCTAGTTGACTTTATTGACATTAAATGAGAGAATTTGTTGTAAACCGTATATGACGATATTTGGGAGTGCAAAGATGCTAATTTTTAGCCGTTTGACAAAATAATTAAGGTCTCCGCCGCTCAGAATGATTTTCAATCCCGGATATTCTTCCCGGTATTTGCCCGAAATTCCCTCAATTTCAGCAACAACTCCGTTAATAACCCCCGATATAATGCTCATATCGGTATCCGGTCCGATCAGGCTGACCTGTTCCCGGTAGGATAATAACGGCAGCTTATCAGTAAAAGTATTCAGGGCGCTGAATCTCATCGCCATTCCGGGGGAGATGGCGCCCCCGAGGTACTCATTTCGTGCATTGACAAAATCGAAGGTAAGGGCGGTTCCTGCATTGACAACCAGCACATTCTGCCCCGGGAAAGTTGCTGCACCAGCCACAGCGGCAGCGAGACGGTCTTTTCCCAGGGTCCCTTTTGATTCATACCTGTTGATAATAGGGATCGGTGTTTGCTCATCCAGGGTGATGAAATGCAATTGACGGCGCAGGTAATCCGTCAGGTCGGTGGAATGATCCACCACCGATGACATAATGCAGGAGGTTATTCCGGGGTGGCCTTCAATAAATTGTTCTATAGTTTCCCGTGAAATGCCGGGATGGTTTTCAACAAGCAGCAACTTGCCGCCATCGAACAGGGCAATTTTTTTCCGGGTGTTTCCGAGATCGAGGATCAGGTTCATAATCAATGTCAATGCAACCGGAAATGGATGCCAACCTTCAGCGCGATCAGGATGGCGGTAACCGTAACCAATGAAGTGATGATCCAGTTCCAGTATATTTTCGGACTCTTCTCGTGGGTGTCAAAATGGAGGGTGTCGTGACGGGCAGCCCTGGATGGAAGCGGCAGCAGGAGGAAGAAGAGCGAAAAGTTGAGCAGGACCAGTGCGGGATCGAATACCGGGATCTGTGCGGCAATGGTTACGATGGTTCCCAGGATAAAAGGGAAGAAGGCCTGGCTGATGACGAAAGGCATCCGGTTTCTGTCGTTCAGCGTGTTGAGGTACATTCGCCCCGAGTTGAAGAACTGCACCGAGAAGGCATAGCCGATGATGATCAGCAGGAGAAATGCGGCGAATGAAAACACCAGGTCGAAGGCTTTGGCATCGAAGGCGTACCAGATCACATAGCCGAACCTCCGGTGGAAGAGGAATGAGTAAAGCATTCCGCTGAAAAAGTAGGTGGTGCTGTGGTAGAGGGTCCACAATAAGAACAGCCTGATCTGCCACGATAATTTTTTTCTGATCCTTTTTCTTTGGACAGGCTCGCCGGTTTTATTGATCCGTTGAACCTGGCGGGCGAGTTGATCCTGGCGCTCCCGCTTGTGATGGATACGCCGCTGTTTGCGGGTGATGTACCGCAACCGTTTGAAAATTTGCGGCCTCTTCAGGTTCTGTGCAAAGGGAATGGTGCTGAGCAATGCAAGGATGAGGGCGAATATGGCAGGGATGGAAAAAACCATGATGACCATCTCCTCTGTCCAGTTCCAGTAGCGGATATGGAAATCCACCATCGTGTACTTGAGCGTGGTGCTGATGTCGCAGAAATAGGCGGTAACGCCTGTGACAAGGTGGGTAAGGAAGTGGATCAGGAAAAAGGAGAGAAGGTATATGAAGGTGGAATTGAGGGCGATGACCAGGTATTTTTTGGAAAATACAATGGAGTACTGCGCCCACTCCCTCCTGAAAAACGATTTGATTCTTTTTGAAAGAGGCGGCAGGTGTGGTTTTGCAGGTCTCCTGCGTTCAACTTTCACACTTTTCGCAGTCAGCCGTTTGAACCAGTGCCTGAGCCTTACCGACAATGGCGGCCTCCTCCTTCTGCTTCTGCTTCCGGTGCTCCTGTGTTCGTCCCTGATTCGCCGGAATTCGTGCCTGATCGCTCGCTTTACTCTCTTGAAAAAGGGTTGCCTCATACTTGTGTGTCAACGGTTTTATATAGAACCTGACAAATATAAATAATCTTAGAGTTATCAGTTCGTTTTTCTCTTTGCAAATTGAAAATAATGTATTACTTTTGCTCCCTCAATTGAGGATGGCGTCGTAGCTCAGCTGGTAGAGCAGAGGACTGAAAATCCTTGTGTCACTGGTTCAATTCCAGTCGATGCCACAGCAAAACCAAGTCAGAACCCTGAACCTTAACACGTTCGGGGTTTTTCTTTTGGGATTTGGGCAGGTTTTGGGCAACCACTCAAAACATATCTCTTTCTCAGAAAGTCATAATCAGGACTAATCAGGTAAAAAGGTGCTATCTTTGGGAAAAGGGATACTTGCATGCTTATTTACCGAAATCCTGCATTGTTATTTACCGTTTACAACAGTATATCGTATTTCTCTGAACGAAAACATACGTCCAGATAACCGTCAAAATTAACTCCTATGACTTTTTTAAAACATTCATCCATTGTTCTGTTGTTGTTTATTTACTGCATACCTGCTATACAGGCAAAACCTGTTGACGTGCAAACGGCCGGATCAGTGGGCTTTAATTTTTTAAGCACAGTTTCATCCACAGGGATTGATCCGGCAGCGTTTAAACTTCTGCAGACAGAACAGCGTGAAGGAATAAACCTGTTATATGTTTTTGGTTACGCGAAAGGATTTGTCATCGTGGCCGCTGACGACCGGGTTGAACCGATACTCGGCTATTCCAATGAAGGCAGACCGTTTATAGTACCTGAAGAAAATGACACTGCATTCGGGAACAACTTTCAGGGGTTGATGAATACCTACAAAAAGGTGATCGCCTATGTTATTGAAAACAATCTGTCCGGTACCGCAGACATTACCCAAAAATGGCTCAAGCTAGAAAATGGCAGCAACATGCCTCAGGCTCCCGCGGTGACAGTCGCCCCGCTGCTCACTACAACCTGGGGCCAGGGATGGCCCTACAATTCCATGTGTCCTGCTGACCCTTCCGGTCCCGGCGGGCATGTGTGGGTTGGATGTGTCGGCACAGCTATAGCACAGATCTTGAAGTTTTGGAGTAATCCTGCGGTTGGTCTCGGTAGTTTTAGCTATCAATCAGGAACCTATCCTGTCACGAGCGCTAACTTCAACACCCCGTACAATTGGGCGAACATGCCCAATAGCACAGCTGCCGTGAATACCGATATCTCAACAATCGCGTATCATTCAGCAGTGAGTACTATGTCTCAATGGGGTGCTGGAGGTACTAGCGTAATCTACTACTCTGGCGAAGATCCCATGACACGAGCATTCAAAAATGACTTCAAAATGGCAAGCTCTACCATGCAATATATGGAAAAAGCTGGCTACTCAACTACGCAGTGGGATACCTATCTACAAACCGAACTTGTTGCCGGTCGACCAATTTATTATAGTGGAGACGGTACTTCTGGTCATGCATGGGTATGCGATGGTGTAGACAATGCTAACCTATACCATTTCAATTTCGGTTGGGATGGTAACTACAATGGCTATTATTCTCTTGGCAATATTAACCCAGGGGGTAATGTATTCACCAATAATCAGCAGGCCATTATGGGCATCAAGCCTAATGACGGCAGCACACTCGTAACTAACACTACCTGGTCAAGCAATATGACTCTTACTACCAATGTCTGGGTACCAGATTCGATTACCCTCACCATCAATGCTGGCGCGGTAATTAAATTTGCACCCGGGTGCGGACTGTATGTATTCGGTAGATTAGTATGCAATGGTACCTCTACAAACTACGTTAAACTTACTGCTTCTGATACTACAAATGGCTGGAATGGCGTACGTTTTGATAACAACTATCTTGCACGCCTTACGATGGCAGACAACGATACCAGCAAAATGATGTATACTCAAGTAGAGTACAGTCATGCAAGTGGTGTCACGTGTGTTGCATATGGAAAGCTCATTTTAGATCATTGCAAGATTAATAACAACCATGGGATATATGGAGCGGGGATATCTGTTTGGTATATACCTATCAAGGTGCTATACTGCGATATCTATAGTAACCATGCTTCACTCCAAGGGGGAGGTATATTCGTTAGTACAACCGATACTTTGTCATCTATTATGGATCATAATAACCTACACGACAATGTAGCTGGTGGTGAAGGTGGTGGATTTTATTTCATTGCAGTGAACAACATCTCATTTGCATGGAATATATCTCAACATAACTACGCTCCTAATGGAGCTGGCGGAGCCATTCTGTCTGGAACCATACCACTCACCAACAACAAAATCTGTAATAACATAACACCTATTCCTGGGGGGCGAGGAGCATTGCATTTGGAAAACTACTCTGGAAAGATAATCGATATGCTCATTGCAAATAATACTGCTAACGGAATCTTTTGCACAAACTCCTCGCCATTTATTGCTAATACTACCATAGTAAATAATAATCATGATTTTGGATCTGGTATAGTTTTTGATTATAATTCAGATCCATATATCAAAAATTGCATCATCTATGGTAATGTAGCTAACAATCCAACTTATGGAAACCAAATCACCATGTGGAATATTAATTCGGACCCCTACTTTGATCATTGCAACATCCAAGGAGGAATGAGTGGATTTGGTGGTCCTGGTAGTGGTAGCAATTATACTACCGCTAACTACACTAACAACATCGATCTTCCTAATCAGTTCGTAGCTCCCTCAGCTTGTGCTGGTGACGCTTGTGATGGATTAGGTGCTAATTGGAATCTTACCGTTTCGTCTCCTGATATAAATATAGGAACGCTCGGTGGAATCCCTCCTGGTACTCTTCCCATGACAGATTTGGCGGGAAATCCACGTATAACAAACGACAGTATCGACATAGGGGCATACGAATACACCCTGCCGATCCCTGTTCAGGTGACGGTTGGCAGCAACAACCTCTCCAATGGCCAGTCTGCATGCTACAACGCCACCCAGACCATTGCCGTGGCAGGCAATGGAACCCTGTTTAAGGTTGAGGGTGGAGGCAGTGCCGAAATGATTGCCGGGCAGAACATCTTCTTCCTTCCCGGCACCACGGTGGAGGCGGGCGGGTACCTGCACGGGTACATTGCCCCCGGCGGGCCCTGGTGCAGTGCGCCGGCCATGCCGGCGGTTGCGGCCACAGTCGAAAGCGCCGGGACTAATCCGGCAAAGCCAGGTTCAGCATCCTTCACGGTCTATCCAAACCCAACGGGCGGAGCGTTTACACTGGCTCTTCCCTCCGCAACACCTGCAGCCATGACGAAAGTTACGGTGTATGGCACGTTTGGCGAAAAGATCCTCGAAGCAGGCATGACCAACGGTTCGCCGGGCGTGTTTTCACTGGCAGGCAGACCATCAGGGGTTTATTATATCCGCGTTGAAACGGGGGGTGAGGTGATGACAGGGAAGGTGGTGAAGTATTAATTGACCTTAGAAGGATTTTTCTTTAACTTTGTTAGACAATAAGGTGCAATTATAACATAATTTCAAATATTTAACATCATGCAAACAATCAATATTACTGCATATACCGAAGATGCTTCCCAGATTGAAGCGATTAAGGCAGTTATGAAAGCGCTTAAAATTAAATTTGAGATTTCAAAAGGGAAGATCTACCATCCGGAGTTTGTTGAGAAAATCGAGCAAAGCAGGCAAGATCTTATGGATGGGAAAGGCACTGTTGTTAGTATGGAAGAACTCAATGATTTATGGAAATAGTCTTTTCACCTGCTGCAAGGGAAGACTTATCCTTCTGGGTTAAATCCGGGAACAAAGTTGTTCTGCAGAAGATCAGCAAACTCATTGAGGCAATTAATCAAAACCCTTACGAGGGAATAGGAAGTCCGGAACCTTTGAAATACAGTTTAACAGGAACCTGGTCAAGGAGAATAAATCTTGAATATCGGCTTGTTTACGAAATAGCAGGCAACAGGTTATTTATCCACTCAATAAGAGGGCATTATAAATCGTAGTGTGATATATTACGTTTACTTAGGACAAAATCAGAACATGTTTTTCCGCAAACCAGACCTTTGTCAGAACACATGAACTGTGTCGGTCAAACGCCTTTATTATCAGCGTGATCACCCCGAATTTTGAGGTAGAGTCCCAATGGAAGTAATTTCGGTTTTAGCAAATCTAAAGAAAAAACGGATTGGGCAGGATTTGGGCAACAAAATAAGTAGTTCCGAGTAGTTCCGTGTTGGTTTTACTTTAAAGAGGAAAGGGTTAATCACAACTGGACCAACATGATAACAGAATCACTGTTTCAACTGAATAGTTCTGAATGGTATAGGGATTATTCCAGTCGATGCCACATCAAATCCAGCAAAAAACCCTGATTCCTAAACGTTTCGGGGTTTTTTATTTTCAGATTGGGCAGGATTTGGGGATCAAAGTAATGGTCTCGAATTTTACAGCAGGGTTCCTTTTTGATCGCCGTTTACAGGTAATCCGAAAAGTACTTTTGCATGACCTCATGGATCATTTCCAAAGTCAACGGCTTGTAAAGAAAACTAACGGTTTTTTTCCACTTTTCCGCTCTTTTTTTATCAGAAGGGTTTACGGAAGTGGTAAGCATGACAACGACTATTCTGCTTTTCAGCACATCATCGAGTTTGTCGTATTCCTCGAGAAATGTCCAACCGTCCATGACTGGCATATTGATATCAAGAAAGATGAGTTCAGGAAGCATATCCTGCCCATGAGCCACCCCTTCCTTACCCTTCGCGATAAGAAAATCCAGCGCCTCCTCGCCGTCCATGGCAATTTCAACATGGTCAGTGATACCAGATTCTTTAAGAATCCTGCTGTGAAAATAGTTGTCGGCTTCATTGTCGTCGACAAGCAGGACATAATTTACCTTTTTCTTCATCTCTTTTTATTGTTTCGGGATTGTGAATAAAAAGGTACTCCCTGAACCAGGCGTTGAGTCAACCCAAATCCTGCCGCGATGTAATTCCACGATCTTTTTGCAGTGGGCAAGTCCTATACCTGTTCCCGGATACTCTTTTTGTCTGTGCATCCGTTTGAAAATGATAAAAATCTTCTCTTTGTCCTGCTCTTTAATACCGGTGCCATTATCCGCGATGCTGAACAGCCATTCTGTTTCGCGGTTTTCTGCATTGATCGTGATTTCCGGACGAACCTCCTTTCTCCTGAACTTAATCGCATTGTTAATCAGGTTCTGGAATAAAAGTCTCAATTCGGTTGCATAGCCATTGATGGCGGGGAGGGACTGTACCGTGATATCAGGATCCGCCTGATTAATGGAATCTGATAAGTCAAGAAGAACTTCGTGAACAAGTTTATTGCAATCGACCAATGTCAATATACACTCTTTTCCTAATAATGTATATTCAAGCAATCCTGTTACCAACGCCCTCATGCGGTTTGCCGAACCAGATATGAAGCTGATGTATTTTTCCCCCTCTTCGTCCAGTTTTCCACCATAATCTTTCTGAATCAGGTTGGTAAAGTTGATCAGTGTTCGTAAAGGTTCCTGAAGGTCATGTGAGGCAATGTATGTAAACTGCTCAATTTCTTTGACATGAAATGTAAGTTCGGTGTTTTTATGCTCGAGTTGTTGTGTTCGGTCTGCAATACGTTTTTCAAGATTTTCGTTCAGGCTGCGAATCTCGGTTTCTACCATTTTTTGATTTGTGATATCCAAACACATTCCAATCATTCTTTCCGGCAGGTCGTTTACGTAGGATACATGCCCGGTTGACCTTATCCACCGGGTTTCATTCCCGGGAAGGATGATCCGGTAGTCGTTCAACAAGGAGGTATGGTTTTCAATTGCTTCCATAATTCTCTTTGATGCAATTTCAACATCGTCAGGATGCAGTGCCTGCGTCCAGGCTTCAAAACCTGCCTGCGTGTTTTCCGGCAATCCAAATAACGTCAAAAATTCATCCGACCAATAAAAAGTATTTTTCGAAATATTCCATTCCCAGGTGCCTGAATTGCTTACTTCCTGGGCCATTTTCAACCTGGCTTCATTCTCTTCGGCCTTTTCCTTGGCCAATCTTAATTCATCCTCCGCCTGGATCCGTTCCAATTCGCCGGCTGCACGAATAGCAACCAATTTCAATACCTCTTCCGCAAAAACAGCATTATTCAAGGGTTTCTGCCCGATGACTGCAATGAGTCCGATGGGTCTCCCGTCGAAACTCCACAGGGTAGTTCCAACATAACTTTGTGCTTTTAATTCCTGAAGTGCGTCATCATGCGGAAATAACTGGCATACATTTTCAGGAAAACAGCAAATGGCTTTTCCAACCACTTCACCGCAAGGGGTTTGTTTTAATGTGTAGGAAACGTTGGCATCAAATTTTCCCTCGTTGTATACAGCAACGGTTTGGGCTGTCAGGCCGTCACCTTCAAGTTTGTCGATGCAAATGTATTCGGCACCCAGGATTTCAGACAGGTATTTCGCCAGGGATTCAAAGAAATTCTCACCTGAACCCGGATAACCACTGGTTATGAGAAAATTGTGAACGTTTTCAAGGCGTTTGCGTTCAGTAATATCTTCCACTTTTCCAACCATGCGGGTTGCATTGCCATGTTCATCACGCATGGTATCTGCAACAGCATGGATAATCCTGACATGTCCGTTTTTATTAATTACCCGGTATTCAAGATTATAAGGCCTTTTCCCGTTTAGTGCATCGGTGAAAACACCAAGGATCTGCTCCTTATCATCCGGATGGACTAAATTTTCGACAAAATTGCTGAAAACCAACTCTTTTGGCATATCCTGATCAACATCGAATATACGGAACATGTTTTCCGACCAGGTTGCTGTATCCGTTGCAACATCATAATCCCAACTACCTGTTTTCCCGATGCGTTCTGCTTCAGCAAGATTTTTCTCGCTTTTTATTAATTTTTCCTGGATTAGTTTTCGTTCAGTGATGTCTATCGAGGAACTCTGGATCGAATCACAAACCCCGTTTTCATCAGCAATTGCCTTGTCAAATATGAGAAAAGTCCTTAGTTCACCATTCATCCAAAACGAATCTTCATATTCCCGCTGCCCTCCGGAATCCATCAGGGTGCTGTTGAGCTTAAGATATTCCTGTGCTTTTTCCAGGGGAATCAGATCAGCTAACGATTTTCCGACAATCTCATCCGGTGTCAATCCAAATTTATTTGCTGCCGTATGATTGACCATCCGAAAAATCCCATCCCGGTCTATTACAAGTATCCCCACCAAAGAATTCTCGAACAGATTCCGGTACTGCGCTTTTTGTATTTGTAAGTTCTGTTCTGTTTTTTTAACTTCCGATATATCGAGGATGATGGCAACGAAATAGTCGACCTGTGAATCGGGATGCCTCACGCATTGAACGGCAATATGGGTATAAATTGTATGACCATCTTTATGGATAAACCGCTTGTAGAGTGTATAACCGTCTGATTCGTTCGACATGACCCGTTTGAAATGCATTAGATCTGCTTCCAGGTCATCGGGATGCGTTAATTCGGCCCAGTTTGTCCTGATCAATTCTGCCTTCGTGTATCCAAGCATATCACAAAGGGCCTGGTTCACCTCAATCCAGCCTTTGTCGGGGGAAGTAATGGCCCTGCCGGTAAAGGGAAGCTCAAAATAGCTTCGGAACCGTTCTTCCCCTTTTTGGTCGGGGGTTTTAGCGTCTGCATTTTGGCGCAGATCAGTTGCTTTGGATTTGGTTCGGTGTATTTCCATCCCTTGTTCTTGTTTTTAAGCACCTTAACAGGGCCTTTATCTGACAGCAGTGACTGGAAAAAAAGGATACCCGGTACAAACATATAAATAATACCGGGATACAAATATAACATTCAGAAAATTAGAAAGAAATGTTTTTTTTAACGGAACGACTATGATTTGATTTTTCCTGTTTATGATCTGTATGAAGGGAAATTATAAGAAGTTATTAGCAGGCAGAAGACCAGTCGATGCCACATCAAGATCAACAAAAAACCCCGAAACGATTAAGATTCGGGGTTTTTTATTTTGCAGTCAGTACGCCTTCCTAAGAACAATCAGTTTTTCAATATCTTCACAGATTCTGACACATTCCCGGATTTGACCCTAATATAATAGATCCCTGATGGTCTTCCTTCAAGTGATACCTGATGCTGCTTCTCTCCCTTGTATTGATCATTGAACAAATTTTCACCCCTCATTCCATAAATTTCCACGTTCACGACCGTTTTTTCTGACACTTCTGATAATTCAATTATGAAGACTCCGGTTGTGGGATTCGGGTATACCTTTAAGAAATTACCTGACTGCTGACTGATCAGCGGTTCAGGAATATTTTCAACATAAGATTCACCAGGTTGTGAAGAAGGTAAATTAACATTTGGGTAAGCATTACACCATAAACAATTTGATGAAATGAATCCATGCAGGTAGCCACCAGGTAACACCATTGTTCCGGGTTTAAACAGGATGTTCTGACCGGCAATGACATTGGCGGTTCCTCCGGTCTGGACCAATAACCCGGTAACCGTCACAGTTTGTGTTGCGTCATAACAGAAGGACTGTCCACTGGTAACCGTAATACCTGTAACCGTCCTTGTAGCGGAGGGCAAAGCAAAGACGGTCATTGTAATGGTGTTCGATGTTGCCGGATTGCCGGATTTACAGGGTGCATTGGATGTGAGCACACAGGAAACCGTGTTGCCATTGACTGGTATAAAAGAATAGGTTGCATTGGTGGCCCCACTCACATTTGCTCCGTTCACTTTCCACTGATAGGCCGGACTTGCTCCGCCGTTCACCGGTGTAGCTGTGAAGGTAACACTCGTTCCGGCACAGGAAGGATTAGATGAGGCGCTAACAGAAATGCTGACGGGTACAGGCGTGCAGGTGACCTGAACATCGTCCAGACAAATACCAAACCCATACTTTTCAGTACCTTCAAAGGCAATATAATAGTCAACGCTTTGACCCGGCAGATCGATTGTCTCCTGGGTCCAGGCGGGAATATCATTCGTGTATGTAGCAAGTAATATCCAGCTTCCAGCGAATGAGGTCTTATAATATATCCGTAATTCATCCTGATCCGGGCTCCAGAATCCCTGGGTATGCCAGAATTTTAACTGGGGGTTGGACAATGCAGCAATATTCAGGGGCGGGGTAACCAGTTTTGTAACATTCTGTGTTGCGTAATCGCCTTCATAAAAGTATGCATTATAACTGCCTGTATGCGCAGCGGTTATGGGAGATGCCGGAATTGTGCCGGCTCTGTATGTCCAGTCAAGGGTGCCGGTTACAAACTGTTTCGTCCAGCATGCCGGAATTGAGCCTCCATTTTCAAATCCTTCGTTCCATGGGAATGAGGTAACGGTACAATTTACTGTATTGATATAATTTGTCTTGGTTTCCGGATCACTGCCTAAAGCATTGGTAGCCGTTAGGGTTACCGTATAAGAACCAGCTGCCGTAAATTGAACCTGGGGGTTTTGGGATGCAGTTGTTGTGCCATTCAGATAAATTATGGTTGCAGGAGAGAAACTCCAGTTCCAGCTTGTCGGACTGTTGGTTGAAAGATCAGTGAAGTCAACCTGCGTACCGACAATCGGAGATGTGGTGCTGGCAACAAAATCTGCCACAGGAGGCTGTGAGGCGGCAGCAGATACCAGATCAGATTGCCATAATCCTCTTCCGGAGGTGGCAGCCCTTATCCGGCTGTTTGCCGCAGTAGCATTGTAATAAATTTCAAGTTCCGTTACCACTACATTTGGCAGTCCTGTAGAAAACAACGCCCAGTTTGCGGCACCCACCTTTACATAAACACCCACATCGGTACCGGCATATAATTCAACATTTGTTGTGTTTTGCTTGTTTTGAATCACGCACATGGCAGGAATTGACGGAAGCCCACCCGAGATGTTTGTCCAGGTTGTACCGCCATTGATGGTTTGATAAATTTTGGAACTGTTATAGCCTCCCAGTGAAACCCAGGCTGTATTCGGGTCATTGTTTTTAACACAAATGGACGTAATGTCGCCCGATCCTACCGGGATTGTTCCGGTTATATTTGTCCAGGTAGTTCCTCCGTTTGTTGTACGATATAAAATCGATGAGGTTGCTGCGTATATATAAGCCGAATTTGAAGGAGCTACCCTCAGCGATAGAATATTTGCTCCGCCCCATGCGCTTATTTGGGTCCAGGCAGTTCCCTGGTTCGTTGATTTAAAAACATCTTGATAACCATAATACACTGTCGTATTTACATTGGGGTCGATCGTAAATGGTGAAACCCAGGAGGGAGATCCGGATAAGCCTGCAGTTATAACTGACCAGTTGGCTCCATGATTTGTTGATCTTCTGAGCGCCCCGTTTTGCAATTCACCATACATTGTATTCTCGTTTGTGTAATCGATGGCACAATCCATACCATCTCCGCCCAATTCATCACTCCAGGCGCCTGAAAGAAATGCTTTTGTTCCATTGTCCTGTAATCCGATAATATTTTCATTGGTGACTGTTTGGGCAACACCAAGACGGTAAATCTGGCTTGTTACGATACCACTTCCAATATAGGTCCATGCAACCCCGCTGTTTACCGTTTTATACACCCCACCATCATTACCTTCAAAAAGATTCGAGGTTCCGTTCTGATAGGCAAGGCAATGTTTATCCGCATGAACTTCAACGGGTGCGCCACATCCCAGGGTAGAAGTCCAGACATTTGAAAGGGTCCAGGCGGTGCCTCCATTGGTTGATTTCCAGGTATTGACTCCGCCAATAAATACGATATCCGCATTTGTGGGATCAGCAGCGATACATAAATCATACGATGCCTGCCCTCCGGCGGTTGTACTGCCGCATGAACTATTCAGCATATTGGTAGTTGCACCGCTGAAAATCATGGCGAAGCTTGCACCGCTGTTGGTGGATTTATATATTCCGGCCAGGCCATTGGAAGTGTTGGATACTATTGCATAAACAATGGCTGAATTGTTAGCTGAAACAGCAAGTTCAGTTCTGGCATCGCTGGTGAAAAGCGTCTGAGTCCAGGTTGCCCCATCATTTATTGAGCGGAAAATAGCCCCGGAAAATGTAGAGCCATAAATCGTTGCCGGAGTTCCCGGTTTAAATTCCATGTCGATGAAAACAATGGTTGAAATCTTTGTCCAATTGGTTCCTGCATTGGTCGTTTTATAAAGACCGTCACTTGTTGCAGCGTAAAGGATCGCATTATTTGCGGGGGAAAGAAGCAGCCTGTTCACCGTGATGTACTGACTTGGGGTAAAAGTTAATCCAGTTGTATTCCAGGTGGTTCCTCCATCAGTTGATTTAAGAACCCCCACGCTGTTATTGTCATTATAATTCCCGCCGCCAAGTGACCACATGCTTCCGCCATCCCTGTCGCCGGTGGCAATATAAATCACATCTGGTAAAGAAACGGGCCTGTATGCAACAATATCGCTCACCCCTAAAACAGCATTCTGATCACCAAGCGGTGCCCAGTTTGTTCCGCCATTGGCGGTTTTCCATATTCCACCCGAAGGCGAACCAATGTAGATCGTATTGTTGTCTCCTGAAACAAAACCAACACAGTTCACCCTTCCCAATCCTGCATAACCGCCCGCTGAACTGGTGGGGCCCAGGCTTGTCCAATTACCATTTGGACTTTTTCCCCCGGGATTGTCTGCTGAAAACTTTTCAAGTTCCTCACTCGCTGATGTTTTAGGAAACTGACCTGTTTCTTTAACGATCCTGGGTTGCCAATAATATTCCCATCTCCTGAATTGCTTCCACCCCGGTGCTTTTACCATTTCTCCCTGTTGATTTTTATAATATCCATCCTTGACATTCAGTGGCTCCCAATAATCATTGAATGCCTTTTGAATTTCATAGAAGGTCAGTTCCCCGCTTTGTAATTTTCCCTGGGGAAGATTATCCGTCCAGGCCTGACTTTTCAGGTCACTGGCAAATAATACAACGATTAACACTGATATAAAAAGTATTATTGTTTTCATGGTTTTAGAATTTTCTTAATTGATTATCAAATGAATGGAGCTATGTTAAACCCTTGGAATTCAAAGAGCTGATGGGAGTAATATCCTGGAAAGCAAAGATTGTGACAACAAATAGTGTTAATTTAGACTAATTACCAACAAATATACACTTTTTTCACCTACAAATTAATTAACCATTTTTATCTTATGATTGGATAAACCGAATCACCTGGCCACCCGCCGCCGATTTTGGCTCACTACCTTATTCTGTTACCAGTCAATTCAATGAACTGGTCAGGGTATGCCGGCAAAGACCGGGCAATGAGAGGGTTTTTTCCACATAGGGTGGTCGGGAACTCCGGTTTCTGCAAATCCTAAGAAATAACGGATTGTATAGGATTTTACCAGAATAATGAGTAGTTTTGAATAGTTTCTGTTTTACAGGAAGAATATATCTGGTAATTTTTGGATTTAAATGGTTGTATATGAAAGCACAGCATGAACCGATTGAAGACCGTGAAATACATGGCCATCCCTCTGAAAGCAGATCATCCTATTTCAAAGCCCGTTACCTTGATTCTCCACTGATGGTGGATATAGAGTATATTAAACACCTTACCGAATCGCATAGGGTCACAAACGGCATGGATGTGCTTGAACGCCGTGCCACAGATCACTCCTACGCGCTTTCAAGGATGACACCGGTAATTCACGACAATGACACGCTTGCCGGCAACAAGACCCGGTTCATCCGGGGTGCAATACCCTATGCCAATTATGCTGCCGAACCATTCCTGAATGAAATGCGCAAAGTGGAGCAGGATGCACAGTCGAAGCACATGGAACAGGGAAAGGGCGGGGGTATCCTGAAAGCCCGGCTGGAAGCAGAACAGAAGGGACTGATGCTGATATCGGGTAAATTCCTGATTTCAACAGGGGAGTTTGAACAGTTCAGGGAAATATGTGAATACTGGGAAGATAAATGCTTCATGGAGCAGGGAAACCTGTTGTGGAAAAACAATTTCAGGAATGCCTCCTTCATTGAGGATGGCTGGAAGATTGGTTTGTATACCGCCCCTCATGAGCCTTGTCCTGAAGGACGGCTGATCCTTGACTATGAAACAGCGCTGGCAAAGGGATTTGACCAGGTTATTCGTGAAACGGAAGAGAAGATCCGCGCCTTTCAGCCTGCAAGTAACGGGGAAGGTGTCAGGCTGAATTTTTGGAAAGCTGCCGTTACCGTGTTGAAAGGCGCCATTACTTTTGCCGAAAACTATGCGGCAGAGGCAGAACGCAAGGCCGGATCAGAAGGCGATCCGATAAGGAGGGCCGAGCTTCAGCAGATGGCCCGGATCTGCAGGAGGGTTCCAAGGGGACGCCCGCAAAACTTCCCGGAAGCAGTGCAGTCGTTCTGGTTCACCTATTTGCTGGGTCATGTGGAGGGGTCCCACCTGGGGTACTCTCCCGGAAGACTGGACCAGGTACTCTTCCCATATTATAAAAATGATCCGGATATTACGCAGGCCAAAGCAATTTCTCTCTTCGAGGAATTATTCGTAAAAATGACGCAGATTGAATACATTGCCAGCATGAGCTGGCAGGGTCTGGGTCACGGTAACCTTTACCAGAACCTGATCCTTGGCGGAGTGGATGAGCATGGCGAAAGGGCCGACAATGAAGTCTCCATGGCAATTCTGCAGGCTCAGATCAACATGCAGATGACCCAGCCGACCCTGTCTGTTTGGTGGGATGAAAAACTAGATCGCGAATTCCTCCTGAAAGCCTCCGAATGTGTTAAAACCGGCGTAGGATACCCGGCATTTTTCAACCAGTCAACCTATGTGCAGCATGAGTTGAAAACCAGTGGGCTGCCGCTTGAGATGATACGAAAGAACAGCGCCATTGGGGGATGTACCGAACCAACCCTGCAGGGCATGTCCTATGGCATTGTCCAGGCAGGTTTTGTGAACCATGGGAAAATAATCGATCTTCTGCTGAATGAAGGGGTTGACCCGGTCACAGGAATCCGGATGGTAAAGGCCCGCAAACCCGCCAGTTTTGAAGAGGTTCGCAACTATTACCTTGAAATCATGCAAGCTGCCGTAAGGAACTGGCAGCAATACTGGAATTACGTAATGATCGCCCACCGGAATACCGTTCCCCTGGTATTTTGCTCCGTGTTTGTCAACAATTGCCTGCAGAGCGGGAAATGCATGGATGACGGGGGGGCATTGCTCAACCAGTCTGTCACCACACTTTCGTCAGGAATGGTGAATGTGGCCAACTCTATCGCCGTAATTCGGAAACTGTGCTTTGAAGATAAAACCTGTTCCATCGATGAACTTTTTCAGGCAGTCAGGGAAAACTGGCAGGGACATGAGGGGTTGAGGAAAAAAGCACTCGCAGTTCCGCACTGGGGGAATGACGACGATTATGTGGATGATATCTTCCTTGATCTGTTCAATGAATATTGCAACTGGGTTTCGGGACAGGATAATTACCTCGGCAAACCATATGATCCTTCCATGCTGGCAATTTCGACCCCAGTACCTTTCGGGAAAGTTTGTCATGCATTCCCCGACGGGCGCATGAAAGGCGAACCGCTTGCCGACGGGGTAACTTCACCATTCCCCGGCACCGATATATGTGGTCCGACGGCAGTCATCCGTTCGTCGATGAAGGTGGATCACACCCGCATCAGAGGCGGACTGCTCAACCTGAAATTCCATCCTTCAGCCTTAAAAGGAGAGAGCGGCTCGAAGAATATGCTCGCACTCATCAAAACCTATTTCGAAAAACCCGGGTTTCATGTACAGTTTAACGTGGTTGATTCCAGGATGCTCCTTGACGCCCAGGAACATCCTGAAAACTACCGCGACCTGGTGGTAAGAGTTGCCGGGTTCTCCGCCTATTGGGTGGAAATGAGCAAACCGCTGCAGGACCAGGTTATCTGGCGGACTGAACACAGCCTTTAGGGAATGAACGGGACGATTCTAAATCTCCAGAATTATGCCGTGCATGACGGCCCGGGGATCAGGACCCTGGTTTTTATGAAAGGCTGCCCGCTGCGGTGTGCCTGGTGCTGTAATCCTGAGTCGCAATCCGCTGTCAAACAGTTAAGATACTTCTCTTTCCGCTGCAAAGGCTGCCTCAGATGTGTGGAGCATTGCCCGACTGCTTCTGTGTCGCACTGGAACGGAGAAGTTCGCCGCACCTTTGACGAATGCAATGCCTGCCTGGCTAAAAACTGCATCGATACCTGCAACCACGATGCTGTTTCGGTTTCGGGAAGGGAGATCAGCGTTGCAGATCTGACAAAAATCATTGCCCTGGATATTCCTTTTTATCGCAACTCAGGCGGAGGAGTCACCTTTTCGGGCGGTGAGCCCATGATGCAGGCGGCATTTCTGCTGGAAGTCCTTAAAGAGTGTAAAAAACTGGAGATACACACTGTTGTTGAAACCTGCGGTTGGGCCGATCGGAAAGCGTGGCAGAATATCCTTCCATTCACCGATCTCTTTCTGTTCGACCTGAAAATTATTGACCCTGATCAACACCTTTACCATACCGGTCAACCTGTAGCCCCTATCCTCGAAAACCTGGCGTTCCTTGCGTCTGAAAAGGCAGATATTATCATCCGTTTCCCATTGATACCGGGCATTACCGATACCTCTCAGAACCTTGCAGCCATTGCGGAAATTATGGACCAGTTAAAACTTGACCGTATTTGCCTGGAGCCATATCACAGCCTTGGAAGGGAAAAATATGATGAACATGGGATGGCATATAAGCTGGACTATATTCAGCAATATGATCATCTCCAGGTATCAGCCTTCCGTGATTTCTTCCGTGGCAGGAATATCTTGTGTGAGATGGCCTGATGGGGCGTTTTCGGCACACATCTTTTTAGAGCCTGGGCTTAAGATCCGAAGGCGGAGGATGAAATTTTTATGACCTTTCGCACCAACCGTGTTCCGCCCCCTTCAAAAGCGAGGTAATAAATGCCATCAGGGAGGCCGGTGAACTGGAAGGATAGATTTTGGTTTCCCGGATGACTGGTTTTTTCAGTAAATTCCTTAACCAGGGATCCTGTATTTGAATAAAGGGTAGTTTTGATCCTGACGGTTTTTTCGGACGTTAACGACACCTGCGCCATATCGCAGACCGGGTTTGGAAAAACATTTCCAAGCCGAAAAGATTGATTCACAGCTGATTCATTCAACCCCGCCGCAGGATTATAAAAGGCGCTGTAAACTCCGTTGCCGTGAGTGCCTACGGCAATAAACCCGTCGGTTTGCCTGGCATCGACCATGTCAATGATCACATTTCCAATGGTATTTGCCCCTTCCTTGGTCCAAACGGTGGAGTCTCCGTTCAGTTCAGTTGTGGAATACAAACCACAGGAGGTTCCGGCCAAAATGATTTTTTTGCCCTGGTAAAACAACTTCTTTGTGCAGCGGATTGACGGACCATTTCCCGAACCATCCGGGAACTCCTCCAGGTTACCCCCTACAGGTGTCCACGATGAGCCGCCGTTCGTCGAATGAAAGAGGCTCTGAACGCCATAATTTGAAAATGTGACCATCAGCCGGTCGGCATTGTCAGGATCGATGTCAATGTCGGCAATAAAAGCATTGACCGGGAAACCGCTACCGGTTATTTCCGTTGGAACGGGATTCCCGGTATTTGCATTGTCGAGGCGGTATAATTTTCCAAGATTTGTTCCGTAATAGAGCCGGTTTGGAGGGAAGGTGGATACGGAGAGAAAGCTGATCTCCGCAGCGGTTCCGACATTTACGTTACTTAAATGGCTCCAGCCCGCATTCCGGAGATTGGTGTCGTAGGCTGCTGCCTTCAGATTTGCTTTTCGCCAGATGCTGGTAACCGTTGGCAGGTAGAATGTTTCATAATGAGCCGGATCCAAAGCAAAGTTCTGGTAAAATGGAAAGAGAGAGTTGCTGCCCATCACCGGATCATAGAATTTTAAAAGGGTATCAGGCAGTTGCGGGAAGATGTCTTTGGCATGCATTGCATTGTCAAACCGGGTCGTCCAGATATTTCCGCTGTAGGCTGAGATCGCGCAATATTCCCAGTTGGGCGCAACACAGGTGGCAAAACCATCATAGCATATGTCGATATTGAACCATAATTCTGCCGGGTTATCGGTTACGGTGTAGTACCAGTTATTGTCCTGCAATCCGCCAAGTATCCAGTCATCCCCCGTAGAACCGTGATCGATGGCAATGCTGTAAAATTGGGTTGTTGTCAGTTTATAGTTTAATCTTTGCCACGACATCCTGCTGCTGTCGGCCATGCAGTCGGGTGTGAGGTATACCCCGCCGTCATTTGCCATGAACATGACGGATGGATCAGAGGGCAGGAAGGTTATTCCATGCTGGTCAGGATGAAGCTGATGTGTGGAGTCCATGTCGTAAGGATACCCCCCGATGTAGGTGGTCATCAGGCTGTCGGAAAAACCATTCTCCGACCGGTGAAGGTTCATCCCTCCGAGGAATACCACATTTTCATTATCCGGCTTAACCCCCATGGTAAAACAGTACCCGCCATATACCACCAGCGAATACGGAAAACTGTTAATATTCCCATCGCCTGCCCCTGGAATACCATGGGTGCGGTTTTCCCACACAGCAGCGTTGGTTGTCGGATTCCAGGTCATTTTCCAAAAGGTGTTCAGGGTATTGGTATATCCATTGAACGGGTTGAGGTCAGGGTTTTGTGATTCCGTAAAGACATACATCACTTTTTCATTCGATGGGGCAAGCGCCAGCCGGGTAACCCGGTTGTCAACCGGAAAGCCTGACGGGGTGATTTTATCCCAGTTTATTCCATCGGTCGATCTCCAGATGCCTGCCTTGCCCGGAGGTTCAACTGACAAGCAAAAACTACCGAGTGCAGCATAGATCACGCCATCGGAGGTAATGGCCAGGTCGCTGGAAAAGGATTTGTTTGAAAGGTCGCCCAAAGCAACCTGCCAGCTAATGCCGCCATTTTCGGATCGCATGATGGCCCCATAGCAGGCTGCATAAACAATGTCCTTATCCTTTCTTACAGGGTCCGTGACGATTCGCCATACACCCTGGAAAATCTCATCCAGGTTGGCTGCTGATCCTCCCTGTGTTGCCACCAGCGGCTGCCATGTTGTTCCGTTATCGGTCGATTTATAGATCCCGTTGCCGATGCCGAGTGTACGGGCATTGGTGCTGATGTTCCTGTCTGTCGTGCTAAGCATTTCACCTGTACCATAATACCAGGTATGGTGCTTGCCCGGACGCTTGTCCTGAACCAGGCAGGTGGCGCTCTGCTCTGCATCGGGAGCGGTGGTTTTATGCCAGCTCAGCCCGCGATCGTTCGACTCCCACATGCCCCCGGAAGCGCTGCCGGCAAGCAGGTGGTTCTCATTGTCAACATCAACCGTGATGCACAGCATGCGTCCGCCGATGTTGGCCGGACCGCGCCAGTTCCAGGATTGGCCTTGTTTTTCTGAATGTACCGGGACCCTTGACACAAATTCAAGCTCTTTCGCACGGATACCCAAAGGAATCAGGCCGGTTTTCGGGTCCCGGAGTTTGGAAAACTGATAATCTGCCTGCATGGCAAGCAGTCCGGCCTTTGACATTTTTTTCTGTTTCTTCCCGGATTCATTTCCTGTTTTATGGGTTGCAAAAGAGGTTGAATCGTACAAATGCAAACAACAAAATGCGAGCAATATGGGACCTACAACAAGCAGGATTATGTATTTGTTTTTCATACGGCTACGATTGTTAATGATTGTTTCGCTGGTATTTATTCAGAAATGCCAATACTCTCTTCTGAAATCAGGACCGGTATAAAACCAGGGTCCGGGTTTCCGCTTCCGCTGTCGTGATTGTACTGAAACAGGGAGACTACATCAAGATCTGACCCTGTCCACTCAGCAGGCTTGATAACCAGGAATGTTCGTACCGGTTTGGAGGTGAGTTCTGCGTTAACCCAGGAGCCGGTATTGGCATAGATGCCGGTATAATTTTTACCTGCCGGGTAAACCTTCACCATGGGATTATGGGTATGTCCGAAAGCCACTATTTTATATTTTCGGGGTGCCTGTGACTGCATGAATTCATAGGTAGCAGTTGCATAGAGATCAA
The DNA here is from genome assembly GCA_049317265.1 of Bacteroidales bacterium. Classification (GTDB taxonomy): domain Bacteria; phylum Bacteroidota; class Bacteroidia; order Bacteroidales; family FEN-979; genus CAIVAT01. The sequence goes on along the minus strand of JBMOIP010000003.1, from coordinate 29,648 downwards.
CGCTGCCATTCAGAATGGCCATCAGCACCGGCATGGCGACCGGTACGCTATTTCTGATTTGGGTGGCCGGCCACACGGCTTCGATGTTTCCTGCATACATGTCTCTTACCCCATTGTAGCTGAAAGGGAGAGCATATAGATCAATACCATCCATCCGGATGTTGGCTGAATCGGCCGCAACTGTGAGGGAGTATTTAATTTTAAGGTACTCAATGGCCGCAGTCCAGGCGGCGAGGAATTCAACATCACCGTTGCCCGACCTGGTGTCTTTCCATTTAGGCTCGCCTGATTCCATCGATCCTTCTGCATTAAGCCTTGAAACAAAATAACCCGGAGGAAGAACATGTCCCTGGTTTACAAGTGGTTGCGGGCAATTGAAGAAATCATAGCGGTGACCGTGCTCCATGGTGATTTCTCCCAGGGGGGAATAGTGCCCGGGTCCGGATGAATCTCCCATCCAGACAACACCCGGGATGATTTCCTGGATGATCTCCCGGGTTAATAACATGTCATGGTTACCGGGGATATAGATCAACTGAGTTCCACTGCCAACTGCGATGGCTCTCAATTTATTGATAATGCCAATATTTACCGGAGCATTTGCAACGGAAAGAAAATACGCCCTGGAGTCGGCGACCCCGGCCAGCGAATCAAAGGGAGAAAGCCGGTATGGAACAACCCATTCATCGAACAGGTCACCGAGAATGACCAGCTGTCGCACCTGGCCGCCTGAAAGGATTACACCGAGCAAACTTTCGAGGGCAGCTTCATTTTTGCCGAACCAGCCATATCTCAGATTCACAGACCTTTGTTCGCCCAGGTGAATATCGCTGATGCATACAATTGAGTTGCGGGCGACGGTGTCGATAGTGGCACCCAGCGGTATGGCGCTTGTTCTTACTTCGATGGTTTTGTCTGTAGCAAGGGATACACCGGATAAAGATTTCAACCCGGTTTTGACGGAAATCAGGTATTTCCATCCTGCATGGAGCTGGAAATCTTCCTTCAGCACGATGATAACCTTTCTTCCCGAACTTATGGTTTTATACATGATGTCGAGGGGGCCGCCTTTGTGAGAAAAAGAGATATTCCCGGGAATGGTCGCAGAATCAACCGGCATACTGAATTCCAGTTCGATTGATCGCTCCAGGTAATTCAGCGAATAATATGTATCGTTGCGGAATTCAGACCGTGGTAAATTAACAGTCAAAAAGAGTGGTTCGACGGAAGGGTCGCTTTTTTTACAGGATTGCAGGAGGATGAGCTGGCTGCAGAAAGCCATGATCCATAAGAAAGGTACCAGGGATTTGGGGTTCATTGGCATCATGGCATGTTCTACTTAGTGATGGTGAACGAATCAATAAGGCTGTAAGCCCCTGTATACCCTCCGTAACTTTTTACCGTAACGGTGGCACCGTTGATATCTATAACGCTGAAATAATAGGTCTTGTGGTCGTTGTGAACATTCCATTCGGTTCTGACCGTCGGATCGATGTACCCCCCGCCGGAACCTGCACCGCATGTGCCATTGATAAGCTGCACCACATTGTTTTTCCAGGGCAGAACCGGAATTGTGGGCTGTGGTTTCGGGGCTAAACTGCCTTCAATAGTCCGACGGGCATACAGATGCGAATGTCCGCATGAATAGATGTCGAACTTGTTGACGTCAATAAAGGACCAGAGCCTCGTAAGTGTTGTGTCCGCTTCTGAGGCTTCTGTTGAGTCATTGTCGACATAATAATAGGGTACATGGATAAAAAGGAATTTATGCAATGCATTGGTTTGGGCCACCTTTGTTTTCAGCCAGGCCATTTGTGTCGAATCGATATGGCCACCCATGTTTATTTTCTGAGTATCCTGTGTCACAAAATACGAATCCAATACGGCAAAAAAGGAGCTGGTTGCCTCATTGGTAAAGGAATAGGCCAAGTGCTCGTACCCGGCTGGTCCGTTGTCCGGGTTTTCGGAGAAAGTACTCTGGAACTGCTGCTGATTGACAAGGAAGTAACCGTAACTCGCATGCTCATGGTAGAGTTCATGATTACCCATGGCCGTATACAATTTGATTCCTTTGTTTGTCAGAACCGAGAATAGGTTTTTGAATTCTCCGAAGGTGTATTTTTTATGCATATAACCCCTGTAGGCCATGTCACCTCCGAATACCATAAAAGAGGGCTTTGGGTTCAGGGTGTCTATTCGTCTGATGATCGGGTTTAGCGCAGTCGTGTCAATGGCATATCCAAGCGAATCACCCCGGCTGTCGGCAAGGAAGACGAAACGAAGTGTTTCAGTGGTTTCAACCGGAGGCTCCTGTTGGTCCGATTTGCCTTTTTTGCAACCGCTCTGCATCGCAACAACAATGAGCAGTAACATCATAACGACGATGTTGACATGGTTTTTCACGACCCGGAGTGTGCTTCTTAATTTGTCTGACATGGTTTTTCCCATTTTTAAACTTGATGAATCACAAATGAAACGCAGGGTATGTAAATTTCCGGCAGGCATCCGGGAATGATTCCCGGTTAAGGTTTTACCCGGATCCAGAACTGGTTGAACGTGTCGTCGGCCGCTTCGAAGTAGTATTTACCGTCGGGCGTCACCACAGAGTCGCCAAAAGGTGAATTCCAGTAAGTCCAACCCGGACCGCCTAGCCACCAGTTGTTATGGGGTGGTACCGAACCCTGGCCAATGGTGATGGGATATCCGGTACCGTTGATCGTGAGGGTGCCGGTGAAAGCGAAATTCAATTCTGACGGCCAGGCATCGGATATGCTGGGCCAGGTCGCACAGATAGCGTATGAGGCATGTGATTTGAACCAGCTCGCAACACTGCTTGTTTTATGGCGTCCCGCCTTTGCGTCGATCCCCCAGCTGGAGCCCTGTGTGCCGGTAGAGATGCCGTCCCAGGGCTGTCCGCTTGAGATGGAGTGATCGGACAGTGCGAATGAAAGGGGAGGATTGCCAAAGTCGGGCGTAAGAAGTACCCAATTGTCATGTTGGGTAGTATCGACCACCTCCGGTGGCGGACTTTCCTGTTTTTTACAACCGGCAAGACCGGTCGCAGTGATGATTGCTAACAAAACAATCAGGATATTCCATTTCATTTTAACCTCCTTTTTTAATGGGATATTCAACTACATTCTGAAAAGCTGACCAGGTATGGAAGGAATTGTATCATCGTATCCTGAATCTCCGAAAACGACAAACCGGATATGCTGTCCGGCCATTCCGGGAATTGGTTCACTCCTGAACGGATTAACGGCAGATGAATCCGCGCCGGTGACCCGTAACCTGGTTTTCATGCTTTTATGGTTTTTACATTTCGGCAACCTTGCATGTTCATCTGGTAATTGTGAAAGCATCGATCACGCTGTAGGTTCCTTTGTTGCCACCATAGCTGTTTACCTTTACTGTGTTGCCATTAATGTCAATGACGCTGAAGTAATAGGTTTTATCGTCATTGTGCACATTCCATGCAGTTTTGATTGCCGGATCGATGACCCCGGTGGATGGTCCGGCGCCGCAAGTGCCGTTGAGAAGCTGAATAACATTGTTCTTCCATGCAGGCGTCGGTGGTTTGGTGGGTGGGTTAGCGGGGAGGCTGCTGTCAATGGCCTTACGGGAATAGAGATGCGAATGTCCGCAGGCATAGATGTCGAACTTGTTCACATCCGCGAAAGACCATAGCTTAGTTAAGGTTGTGTCGGCCGCTGATGGCTCCTCCGGGTCATCGGAAACATAGTAATAAGGTGTATGAATGAACAGGAATTTGTGAGTTGCGGTGGTCTGGGCAACCTGTGCTTTCAGCCATGACATCTGGGTGTCTTCAATATGCCCCCCCAGCCCAAGGTGCATCGTGTCCTTTGACACAAAATAGGGATCCAGTACTGCGAAAAAGGAGTTGCCCCCCGGGGAGGTAAAGGAGTAAGCCAGGTGGTCATAGCCAGCAGGTCCGTTGGTGGGGTTCTCCGAAAATACCTTCTGGTACTCCTGCTGGTTAACGAGCAGGGAACCGTATGAAGCGTGGTGGTGATACAACTCATGATTGCCGATGGCTGTATAAAGGGGGATTCCACTACCGAGGGGTGCCCACATGTCTTTCCATGCCTGGAAGGTGTAAACGCTATTCATATAGCCCCTGTAGGACATGTCGCCGCCGAACATAACGAAGGAAGGTGGGGGGGATAACTTCGCGATCTGGCGGATAATCGGGTTCAGGGCAGTAGTGTCAACAGGATAGCCCATCGAGTCGCCACGGCTGTCGGCCAGGAATACGAAACGAAGGGTTTCACCGTTTGGAACGGGTGGGTCGGTAGTGTCTTTCTTGCAGCCACCTACGAAAGCACCAACGGCAATGAACACGACAAGTGATGATTTGATGATTTTTCTTGCTGTATCCCGGAATGACTTTTTGCCTCCAACGGATTGAGATTTAATCCTAAGGTTTAGTTTACTCGACATAACTTTTTTCCTTTCTTAATTTAGAGATAGATTTATGTTGTTTTTAACTCGCATTTCACAATGAATCTTGGTCAGTGCAGGAATGGTACAAGTCTTCATCCACAAGTAAAATATCGATGGTTTGCTTATTCAATGCCTTCAGCCAGGAGGTTGATACCGGTAGAAATACCACATTGAACCCCACCACCTGTTCCAGCATTGTTTTCAGCCCCTTGCAATAAGTTTGATTAACGTCGGCAACCGCGATTGTGATCATCATTGACAAATAACACTGTATGGTAAAAATACAATGATGATGAGGGATGGTTTTAAGTAGAACCAATGAAAACAGGGAGGGAAAATCCTGAATTTCACTCAGGGAAAACCCTGATAAATAGGGATAAAAACTTAGACTGACTGTAAGTTGTGACAGAAAATTCGGATTGGGCAGGTAATGACAACCCTTTATTGTTCTACTACCAGCATTCCACCCAAACCACTGCCAGCCAGCAGATGGTTTTAATCGTCAATTTCAGGAGGAAGATTTTTATATATGATTACATCTTCACCAATTTTCCGAAAACTGTTTCATTCCCGGCGCTTATTCTTATGATATAGATACCGGAAGCGGCGGCCCCAATGCAGAACGTTCTCTGGTTTTCGCGGTACATCTCGGCTTGCAGAATTTTCTCTCCATGCATGCTGTAGATCTCCATATGGACTTCTGCCCGGTTTTCGACCCCTGTTAAATCGAGGGTGAAGGTGCCTGATGTAGGGTTGGGATAGAGTTTGAACCAACTGCCGCCGCCCAGGGAAGAAATCTCCTCTTCTCCTAAAGTTACCGGTGCTGCCATGGTTGAACCCGTGCCACAGTACTCCTGTGTGGTAGTAATATACCCATGCAAGTACCCTCCTGGCTGCACCACAACACCCGGTGTAAAATGAATCTGACCGCCGGCGATGATGGTTACATCTCCGCCGGTTTCCACCGTGAAGTTTGAAACAGATACAACCTCCGTGGCATTAAAACATTCCGTTTCGCCGTTGTGAATGGTGGTGTTTGCAACAGTCTGGTTCGCCGGGACCAATAACGTTTTGCCGATGATGAACTGGCTGAACCCGGTTATTCCTTCAAAGGTGGCCTGGTTGGTGGCCGCATTTACCGATGTTGCTGAGGCCAGCAATATCCAGCTTGCATCATCTGCCATGCTGCTTCGGGTGTAAAGCTTCAAATTGGCGGGGTTTGCCTGATCCTGCATCGTCAGATCTTCAGCTGGCGTAAAGGTTAGGTTTGCCGTGAGCGATCCGGTGCCATATTTGTGCACCACCCAGTACTGCCGGTCAAAAACCGCAGGAAGTCCGTTCGGGTTCAGATTTGGGAAGGTGTCAATTTTTGCCACTACGATGGAATCGGGCCCGCTTTTAGCCGTGAAGTTGATGGAAAGTCCCGTATTCGTGAAATCGTAATTCCCGGTAGCATTCACAACGCTGGTATGGCTGAATCCGGTTCCGAATGGGATGGTAGAGTTTGTATATTGATTGATAACAGAAGCATACCATGTTCCGTTATTTACCCCTTTTTTGTCGAATACCGTGGGGGGTTGCCCTTCGTCGAACTGCCAGTACGAAACCAGTCCCGATTCGGTTCCTGTGAGCGGCAAGTGCATATTCTCCCGTATCTGGGAGAAGCTCAGGGGGGAATTCCATATGCGTAATTCTTCAATATATCCCCTGAAACAATTGCTGCTCCCGCCATTATCATAATTCGAAAGGTATAAAGGCTGGGTGTTTGCTGTTACGCTTACCGGGGTTCCGGTTAGCGGCATTTCAACGCCATTCAGGTACAAATGCCTTGTGCCGTTGTCATTCACGGCAGCAACATGACACCATTGATTTTGCGTGAGTATATTATCGGCAGTTGCCATGCCATCGAAAATCAGTCCGCGTTTGTTTCCACTTCCGTTCGACAGCAGTGTGTAGCCGTTTGCATTATATCCTTTCGACACGATAATCCGGTTGGTGGTTACCGCCACCCCGGGTTTTAACCATACTTCAATGCTGTAATTATTGGTTAACTGAAGCGAGCTGTTGTTGGGAATGCTGATATAGTTGTATTGGTCGCCATTGTTGAGGCAGGTATTGGCTTGCGTTACATTTGTGGTTGTAAAGCTTACCTGTCCACCGTAAATGGTGTCGCGTTCATTTATAGCATAAGCACGCACATAATAAGTTGTACCGTGGTGCAGCCCGCTCATGTTTGCCGTAAAGGCGCCAAAATAGGATGCGGAGCCCAGGTTTAACCTGGCATCGGCTGTTGTGGGCAAACCGGTGGTATTGTAGCATACACCGTACGCTGCGATAGTTGCTGCCCCTTTACTGACAATGGTGCCATGAGCAGTTGCTGTAAAGGTTTTTATATTGTTTACCGCCTGCGTACTTAGTTCGGGGGCGTAATAAAAACAGGGATACCCATTGTTCGCATTGGTTGAGATATACCAGTTGTTGGTGAAATCCCAGCCGGTATAGGTGTCCTGGGTCTTCATCTCGGTTGTGGACTTTCCATATAAATTCCACGTACCGGTGCCGCTTTGGGTGCCGCCGGAAATTTGTCCGCTGGTCTGATTATCCCAGTAGCATTGGTCGGCATTGGTGCTTTGACCTACAAAACCACCGAGATAAGTGCCACTTCCGGTGACTAATCCGCAGGCATAACATTGGGTTATGATGCCGGAATTTTTTCCGATAAAACCACCTGTATAATTATTGCTGGTTCCGCTACAGTTCACGATGGCAGTGGAATAACAATATTTTATAGTATCCGTGTTTGCTGAGACTGTCCCAATAAGTCCACCTATGTTAGAGTTAATCATTGATACATTAACACTTCCACTGCTGCTGCAATGATTAACCGTAGAATTTGAACTTATTATTCCCACAAGAGCGCCGATATGACCATTGTTACTGGTTATGGAAACATTGGTTAAATTCAGGCTGTCAATTTTTGCGTTATTGATCTGACCGAAAAATCCAACATATCCTGCTCCTGTCCGGTTGATGTAAATACTGTCGATGGTGTGTCCCTTCCCATTATACGTGCCGGTAAAGGATGGGATGCTGAATCGCCCTATCGGTGAAAAACCATTGCCGCTGTCCCAGTTTCGGGATGCGGCAGCATTGATATCGGCCGTCTGGATGTAATGAAATTGCCAATACATGGAATGATTCATCGATTGGAGCCAGTTGAGATTATCAAGGGTGGCGATCTGATAAGGGTCGCTTGCAGTGCCGGTTCCCGTAATACCTGCAACCACGGTGTTTACAATAATTGCCCCGGATACGGCGCTGGTTTGTGAAGCGCCGCATGTCCCGCTTACCACACAATAATAATACAGCGTTCCCAGGGTGGTAGCTTGCGGTGTATAACTGTACGTTTGTGCTCCATTGTCTGAACCCAGCGAAGTTCCCCCGCTATTGGTTGCATTTGCATTACTATACCATTGATAAGTTACATTACCTGTTGCTGTTACAGTAATCGGAGTAAACGTTCCGTTTAAAGGTTGGGTTTGTGTAGCTGTTGACTGGCTGATAATAGAAAAAGGTGTACAAACAGAAGTATAGGTAAAATGATTGGCGCCTGTACCTGTAACGCTGGTTTTGTCGGCTCTTACACGGTAATAATAGGTAGTGCCGGCTGTTAAACCTGTTACGACTTTTGACAAATTGTTACCGCAATCTACATTATTATAACCCGAAACCAGGGAAGTAAACGTATTATTCGTTGATACGTCCAGTTTGTAGCTTGTAACGCTTCCGATAGCAGGCGCAGTCCAATTGGCTGTGAACCCTGCTGAAGTGATGTTTGAAGCTGCTATGGGAACAGGCACTACCATCGCATAACTTTCGATCCAGCAAGTGGCTGCGTCCATATTAGTGAGGGTCCCACTGCTGCTTCCAACAAGATCAGTAAGTGTTGTACCCGTGCCATTGTTAAACTGCCAATAATCCACCAGTCCGGTCTCAGTGCCTGCAAGCGTATTATACATGTCACTCTGTATCTGGCTTTGTGAGCGTGCTACATTCCAGATCCTGACTTCATCAATCTTGCCGTCGAAAAAGCGTGTAGGGTATCCGGGGCTGTTTCCTATAAACAAGGATTGGGCTGATACGCCTATGGCCGATGAGAGTGCCTGCTGCCCGCTGAGTAGACCATTTATATAAATGTACATGGTGGTTCCATCGTAAACACCGGCTACACAATTCCAGCGGCCTGTTGACATTACCGGACCGGAAAGGACTTCATTCCATGCACCACCTGCACCAACAAGAAAGCTTAACATGCCATTGTTGCCACAACGAAGGTTGTATCCGGTGGCGTTCGTGTTATCTTTTCCTACGATCGTGCCTTCCCATGAATTGGCTTTCCAATTATCGGCATTTATCCATGCTTCTATCGTAATAGCCCCGGTGATATTCAGGCCGGAAGCATTTCCGCAATTCACATAATCATTGGTTCCGTCGAAATTCAGGGCTGTCCCGGGAAGAGTTTGAGGGAAATTATTACAAACGATATATTGCTTGCCCAAACCTGTTGCTCCATTTAATCCATCAAACGTTGCTGTACCATTTGTTGCATTTAAACTCGATGCAGAAGTAACAAAAGTCCATGCTCCATCCGAATTGCCACTCCGGGAATAAAGCAAAACCCTGTTGGGACCGGATTGTTGTGCTGTTGTAATGCCCTCACTTAGAGTGAATATCAGGTTCGTATTAAAGTTATTAGTTCCATAATGATTTATAACCCAATACTGGTTATCGTAAACATGTTGTACTCCTGTTGGCTTGACATTAGGTAATGTATCAATTCGGCTAACCGCTACCGTGTCGGTTCCTCCTATACCGGTATAATCCATAATCAAACCGGTTCCGGGAAAGGTTTTTGGTAATGCTTCGAAAACAATCTGGGTATTTACACATCCTGCTGCAAATGGAATGGTGGAAGCAACCCAGGTGGGACCATTCTGGAGTGTGCCGGTGGCTGTTCCTTTCAGGTCGGTTAATGTAGTTCCACTTCCATTGTTAAACTGCCAGTAATTTTTAAGATTTGCATTGGCGAGAGGTGCTGAGCGGTACATATCTTCGCGTATATCGGTAGCAGTACGAGCAGAATTCCATACACTCACTTCATCCATCTTACCGTTGAATGCTTCTGAACCGCTGGCGCTAAATGAAAAACTTCCCGAAGGTGGATACAATCCCCCTGCAGGTGTGGCACTACTTAACAGTTTGCCATTAAGGTAAAGTTTCATATTTGTACCGTCGTAAGTACCGGCAACATGCATCCAGGTTCCGGTGCTCAACACATTGTTAGCTTGCAAAGCATAAAGCGTTCCATTTGTTTTTTTAATATAGAAATGCAGATTGTTTACACCTCCACTTCCATCGTAGCGCAATACTGCCACTTCAGGGTTAATGGTTACATATCGCTGAACCACTCCTGCGGGCAGGGTATTGTGATACACCCATGCTTCGATGGTTATTGCCGTAAGGCTTGTACTTATTCCCGATGCGCCGGAAACATAATCATTTACGCCGTCGTAGCTAAGTGCTTTTAGGGGCGATTGGGTTTGGGCAAATGACTGAAATCCGAGGATAAACAGTGCAAAAAAAACAAGAAGATGTCGTGTGGTTGTTTTCATAATGCTGTGTTTTGCTGTTCGTTAATGTATGGTTGGTTAAAATCAAGTCTTCTTGCACAATTTGCTTTTAGCGAAGGATTTTTTGCGGAGTCAACATCTGTTTCTGAATCATTTCGGAAAATTCCCTTTTGTCTGATCCTTTAAAAATAACGGTTACTTCGCGTTCCGGAAATCCAATGACATCGTGATCCATGGTGAGGACGATCGTACTTGCTGCCGGCCACAGTGAACCAGGGTCTCCTATTCCGGATTTGCAGGCCTGGTAGATGTCTTCATCCACTAAAAGGATATCAATAGATAATTTCGTTATAACTTCTGGCCGAAAGTCGGATTCCGATAGGAGCACAACCTCAAAACCCTCCACCTGTTCGAGCAAGGTTTTCAACCCCTGGCAGTATGTTTTATTGAAATCGGCAACCGCGATTGTGATCATCATTGATATACTAAACCGAATGTAAAATTACATGGAGGATGAGCGGTAGTTCTAAGGCAAACCAATGAAAACCGGGAAGGAATAACCTGAATTTCACTAAGGGTTTACCCTTAGTGACACAGATGGAAATTATTCAACGGAATAAACCTGGTTGCGGATGGCCCAGGCGATCAGCCCGGCAACGTTCCGAACGTCAGTTTTCAGAAACAGATTGGCACGGTGGGTATCAACAGTCTTGCTGGAGATGTAAAGGCGTTCTGATATCTCCTGGGTTGTAAATCCCTGGCAGACCAGTACCAGGATCTCCATCTCGCGGGCGCTCAGTTCTCCGGCAACCATTGTTTTTCCTTTGTATCGGAACGCCAATATTTGAAGGATCTCCTGGCTGAAGAAGACCCCTCCGCCATGAACCTCCCGGATGGCCTGTTCCAACTCGAATTTATTTGCTTTCTTCAGGATAAATCCTTTGACTCCGGCCTGGATCATCTGGGTGTAATGACCGGTATCAGAAAACATGGTCAGGGCAATCACTTTCAGCCCGGGTTTTACTTTCAGCGCCCTCTCGGTAGTGAGAGCGCCGCCAATTGCTGGCATTTCAATATCCATCAGTACAACATCCACCTCCGTTTCATGAAGCGCCTCCAAAAAACGGTTCCCGTCGGAGTTATCGTAAACCACATCGATATCGTCGACCTGGTTCAAAAGGAGGATGATGCCTTCACGGAAAAGATTATGATCATCTATAATTGCAAGTCTGATTTTTCCCATATCACAAGGGCATTATGATGTCGACTGAAATTCCGGAATTCGGAGAACTTATAACCGACAGTGTACCTCCAAACGACTCTACTCTGTTCGTGATGTTGGGTATTCCCTGTCCCATATGGTTCCCCGGCGATGCTGTGAACCCCTTGCCGTTGTCGGTATAGCGGATCACCAGCCTGCCATCGCTTTTCCCGATATCCAGGCTCATCTTGGTTGCATCTGCATGCTTCAGGGTATTGTTGATTAACTCAGTGATACAGCGGTATACTGCAAGCTCGATCTTCGGGTCTAATCTTTCGTCAAATCCGGAAGAAAAGAATATCTCATATTTTTCACTGGCAATCAACGGACCCAGTAAATTGTTCAAAGCAGTTACCATCCCGTATTTTTCCAGTACATGCGGGCTGATATTATGGGATATCCGGGAAACTTCGTCGATTGCCTCGGAAATCACGATCTGCAAACGGCTCCGGATGGCTTCCCTGTTCTCGGGCTTTGCATCCAGAAACGCCTGGAAATAGTGATTGATGGCAGAAAGAACAGGGCCGAGCCCATCGTGAAGATCACGGGCAATACGTCTTCGTTCGTTGTTTTCCGTCTCCACAACAGCTTCTATCAATTTTTGTTTCAGGGCTCCCTGTCTTTTTTGTCTGAAATAGAAGAGGCTGAAAACAAAGGCCAGGATCAGAGCAATGGAGATGATGACCAGCAGGATGATCTGGCGATGGTTAAATTCATTCTTTTTCTGCTCCTCCCTGATCTTTTGTTCCTTAACAAACAGGTCGTACCTGGCCGATTGCTCCACTATCTGGTTGTTCATCCGGTCCTTGTAAAATTCGCTCCTCAACAGGCTAAAAAGGTTTTGAAATTCATACGCATCCCTGTATTTGCCAATTCCCGCAAAAGCAATTGCATACAGCTCATATATCCGCATGTAGAGATTCCGGTTCTTCCACAAGGGAGAAAGCCGGGTTGCACTATCCAGGGGTTCGAATGCCGAAGGGTAATCCTTTTTACTGATATAGAGATTTGCCATGTTGATCAACGAATTCATAGCATGGAAAGGCAGGCCGGCTGCCAGGAAATTGGAAACTGACTTTTGTGACAAAGCAAGCGCTTTTTCATAATTCCTGCACTTGATATACTGATAGCTCAGCTCATTCTGGGACGTAGCAAGATCGCGCTTGTTGCCTGTCTTTTTAGAAAGTTCCAGGCATAATTGTGAATACTTGAAAACAGAGTCCCGATAACTTGAGAGCGGTTTCCCGGATTCGTTGTATAACGCTGCCAGGCGATTCCAGGCGTAAGCCTGGTTTTTATCGGAAAGAGGAACAGGTCGTTCAAGAAGCTGGTATATCAAACTGATCCCTTTATTGTATTCCAGTTTCTGGCGATAGGCCTCGGAGAGTTCAATCCTGACAAAGTCGGCATCGGCTGTACTCTCGGGGAGTATCTCGATCGCCCGCATCAGGAGTCTGATAGCGTTGTCGGGCATTGACCGCTCAAGATACCATTGGGCATAGGACGGCAGGGAGTCGGGATGTCTGACCTGGTCAGGGTTGGCAGGTGGTGTTTTCATGGCCTCCGATGTCCCTGCTTTCCCTGTCTCTTTGATCCTCATTTGCAGGTAGCCGAGCCATGCATGCTGAACAACGGTAAGCTGATCCCTGCAGGCAGAAAGCGTTTCAAAGCATTTGACGGAAGTGCTGACATCGGTCGCAAGAGAGCCAAGCGCCTTGTGATATAGAGAATCGAACCTTGTTTGAAAATTTCTTTCCTGGCCAAATAGTGCTGTTGTCAGCATTATCGCCAGGAGGGTTGCAACCGATTTGCAGGTTCGTTTCAAGGTCAGGAGGGAAAAACCAGTTTCGGGATAAAGATACAATTAATTTAACATAAAATTGAAATGCCGGGTGGGGGTGAATGGACAAGACGGAATATCCTGCCTATGAGCCACCCCTTCCTTACCCTTCGCGATAAGAAAATCCAGCGCCTCCTCGCCGTCCATGGCAATTTCAACATGGTCAGTGATACCAGATTCTTTAAGAATCCTGCTGTGAAAATAGTTGTCGGCTTCATTGTCGTCGACAAGCAGTGGGCAAACCGCACCACCTGACCACCTGCCGCCTGTTTTGGTTGATCGCTTTATATCAATAACAATCAATTAATTGAGAGGGTCAGTCCGTTCCGGCAAAGGTTGGTCAATACGAGCGTTTGTTCCAATTAATCTTCACAATCATCGATAATCATCCTGATTTGCATACGGTCCATCAGCCGGGCTTGCAACGCTTGTACGGGGGCCATTGGGAATAGCTTTTCCTTCAGATCAAAATAGATTCGCATGGGCACCTCGAAGAACTTTTCGTAAAAGGTCACCGGGTTGTTTAGTTCATTCAGCACCTTTTGAACCACAGCATCAGAAAAGAGACTCATCACTTGTTGCTGGTAAACGGCCGTGTTTCCGGTTTGTATGAATGATAGAATAATCTTGTTATAATGTTGGCGTAACAAGTAGTTCGAAATAAATGCCTGTTTCAGCGAATCAAATTCAACGACAGGGCAATGGAATGCAGAAAGTCTCTGGATCGTCGATTCGAAATTTAAAACGTCTATCCTTGCACTCTCCTTCAACTTTATTTGAAGTGAATCATAGCTCAACCCTGCATGAAGGGGAATGATATCACGGAACTCCTGCTCGAAACCACGGGATTCGATTGACGTACCGAGGAGTAATGAAACCAATGAATCAAGTTCAGGTTTTGTCACCTGATCAGTAAATGATTGAACCTGCATGAAGCATTTATTACCGGTGAGGTATTGAACCCAGACGTTCCCTTTGTTGAACTCCTCCTGTGAAAAGCCTGATACCTGATTTATTATTAAAAAAATGAAAAGGATTAAGATCGTTTGGATGTTTTTCATGATGATTTGCCCGATTTTCGGAAACAATATTTATAGGTATCTGCGATGTCCCCGCTTTTAAGTGCAAAAATATGAGGTCCTTCCGATAAATTTAACAGAATTCCAAATAGTAACAATTTTTTAAAGAAGGAGGAATTTTTTTATGGCAATACATGCCTTATCTAACCGTAAATGGCTTCAGGATCGGAAATATGGTTGCCATTTAACTCAATGCCAGCCTGAAACCATACCATGACATATACCTTAATGGATTGCCATATGCACGCGTTATAATCCGGCAGCCTGGTGCACTGGTATAAAAATACCCGCCCCTTTGAACACGGTCCGATCCTGAAGCCGGTCCTTTTGGATTAACCTGGGGCGTACCCGGATAATCGTTGAACCAATCGCTGCACCACTCCAAAACATTTCCGCTCATATCATACAATCCCAGTTCGTTGGGCTTAAGGGTGGCCACTGGCCCGGGACCGTAATTTCCGCGTTTCTGATTGAAGACTCCGACCTCGGTTAACCGGTTACTGCCTGCATACCTGGTATTCCTGCTCAGGTTGCCCCCGCGTGCGGCAAATTCCCACTCAGCCTCGGTCGGAAGACGATAATTCTGACCGGTAAGGCAGGCAAGTTTCAGGGTAAAGGCTTCGGCATCATACCAGTTTATATTGGTCACCGGCAAATCGGCACCTGTAATCTCACTCGGATTAAAATCCATTACTTCCATCCATAAGGCTTGCGTAACAGGAACCTGGCCCATAAAAAAGCCATCCAGTGTTACCAAATGCCTTAATAACCCGCTGTTGCTAATCCCTTTCCCCATTGTAAAAGTTCCGCCCTCTATGGGTAACATCTTAAATTCAACTTTTCCAATCCGCCCGGTAACGATCTTTGAATTGCCCGGATCGGAAATTCTCCCCTGAACCCGCAGCGGTTCCATCCCAGGTTGAGTGAAGGCCTGATCAATTGAAACAGATGATGCTTGTTTGGGCAGCAAAGGCATAAAACCAGGGGCATCACAGCTTCGGCAGCTTTCATTGCCGAAAAAATTCTTCTGGCCACAGGCCGAGCAAATTCTAATAAAAGCAGGATGAAAATCGGCTGTTTCTTTTCCAGCCAGGGTATCAAGTGCCAGCCTGAACCCGGTAAAATTAAAACGCTTTTCTGGTTTATCCATGCCCCTGTAAGTTGGGGTACAAAACGAAGGTGTGGTATCCCAGCCCCCACCCCTGTATATCTTATTTATCCCTGCGGACGGGCCGCCTGGATTCTGAAAAGCAGAATAACGATAGTAAATCGGGCTATGCCAATCGTTGCACCACTCCCATACGTTCCCGATCATGTCGTGCAACCCAAATTTGTTTGACGATTTTAGCCCTGCCGGATGGAGGGATGAGCCTGAATTGGACCTGTACCAGGCCATTTCATCCAGCTGGACAGGATCAAAACCACTTTTCGTCAAATTTGGAAGGTCGGCACCGGTTACTCCCCTTTTTGCAGCATATTCCCATTCAGCCTCGGTGGGCAGCCGGTAAGGCTTTCCCGTTTTACGACCCAGCCACTGGCAGAAGGCATCGGCTTCATACCAGCTCACATTTACAATCGGGCGATTGTCATTAAAATGGGTCCGTAGTTGTCCTTTCTCATCATGCTGCCAGTTGATTCCCCCTGTAAAACGGAAACCGCTTTTCATCCACATGTAGCTGCCACTTTCCTCATGTTCTCCATTTTCAATGACTTCCCGTGCAAACTGGTAAAACAGCGAAACCGTAACAGGTATTTCAGTCAGGTAGAAATCGCTGATCTCCACCTTATGCACGTTCCGTGTGGCCAGCTCGTTTTCATTGCCCATCAGGAAAGTGCCGCCAGGGATGGGGAGGAGGGTAAAACTTAGTTCATTGACTTTTTCTTTGATGGCCTCCATCGATAATTATTGTTAGAATGTTGGACTAATTTATCGTTTAGGAAATCTTTAACAGAGTGAAAATAATTAGGTTTTTATTTGAAAATCAGGGACTATTGCGTCTTTTTCAGCGATTTCAAAGAACAAGGTGTCTTCCCCATAAAAAAGGTTGGGGATTAGTTTAGGATTGTTCTGGGCGCCTGTGCTCAAATAAGTGATGTCTTTGAGATATTTTAACTTCATGGCAAGTTCTTCACGATCTTTACAATAGAAAAGATATCGGTAATGCCTGTTTTCGTAAATCCGGTCGCTGGAGTCGAAACAAGGATATAATTCAAACCGTATTAAAAAGAGATTCTGACGGTTATCCGTTACAATTCGGTAGAGTGGATCAGGATGTTTATCAATTTCAGTCAATTGATCTCTGAATTGCTGTAAATTCTTGTACGAAACCCCAAGAAACTCGAAAGGATTCTCAATGGAATAGGATGTAATCATTTTTGCAGATATCATTATGACATTAACCCAAACCTGATTCCCATTCAAATATGAGAATTTCAACGACTTCATTTTCAGGCATATTTTCAATTAAATTTTCTATCTCCGCCTTTGTTAAATCGTTGGTCTCTATCCAACCCTCATACTTAAATACTCCTTCCTGCCTATGCTTTTCCTGAGAAGTTACAATGTCAATAAAGGTTCTTTTATCTACGTTTAAAATATAGTCCAAATAGCAGCCATTCGCCCATACTTCTTCGAATGTATATGCTTTTTTCAACTCATCTCTATCCCACCATGCAGGTTCAATCCGTACCTTATGATCATCAGATATTTTAGCAGAAACACTTAAACTATATGCCATCTTTTTTTTAGATATTTTCGTAACCTTTTATCCCAACGTTCACTCCATTCTGTCTTCTTGTTCTTCCTGTCATATAAGGAAAAAATCCGACCGCTGCGCGGTGTGTATTAGTACTCGTTGGCTTTTATTTCGGCCGTCCTTCTCTCACTTTTGCAAATTTCTTTTTCAGCTTATAAGGGATGGCCCAAATATCTGCCATTGAACTAAGGGACAAGAACCAACCGAAAACCCAAATAGGCGCAGCGGCTGACGGGGGTGCCGTGGCCGCGATCCGAAGCACGGCATCCCTGAGCATAGTTGTACCAACTGCCACCGCGATTCACGCGGTAGTAGCCATCCGCTAGGCCTTGAGGATTAGATTCTGGACTACTTGCATAATAATCTTTCGAGTACCAATCGTTACACCATTCCCAAACATTCCCGTTCATGTCATAAAGCCCAAGTTCATTGGCGTGTTTCTGCCCCACATGATGGGTCTCTCCACCTGAATTACTATTATACCAAGCAACATCGTCAATTATGTTACTACCGCTGTAGGTATAACCCCTGCTTTGATTCCCCCCTCTGGCTGCATATTCCCATTCGGCTTCGGTTGGTAACCTGTAGTTTTTTCCGGTTATAAAATTGAGCTTCTGGATAAATTCCTGGGTATTGGCCCAACTTACCTGATCAACCGGCAATTGGTAGCCTTTAAAGTGACTTGGGTTGTTTTCCATTAACAGCTGCCATAGTTTCTGGGTTACCGGGTATTTACCGATGCAGAAGCTATACAGGGTAACTTTATGAATAGGTCTTTCATCATCTCCTCCATCATTGCTCCCCATCATGAAAGTCCCTCCCTCAACAACCAACATGTCGAAAGTAACGCCATTTACTGTTTCAGTAAAGTTGACAAAGTTACTGCCTGAGCCAGTGAGTTTGGTGGAACAAAAAGGACAATACACAGCCTCTCCGGACAATCCGGTTCGTTTACACGCGGGATTTGGACAGGTTTTCTGCTGGGTTTTCTGATTCTCTTTTTCCTCTGCCCGTAGCGGTTGTTCCCGCTTGAAAGGCAAATCATCATTGGGTAAAGGAGAAGCTGAAGGAGTGATTTTTAAACCTACTTCCCTCGCCACCGCAGATACAAGTTCGGCGAAACGCTCTTCCGGAGCAGGATACGCATCAATCCAATGCTTGTTGTTCAGCATTAATCGCATTTCACCCTCCAGTCTGGTGCTGTCGATACGAAATGGCATAATTACACGGCAGTCGGTAAATGCAATATTCAGCTCGCTCCCCACCCACTGTGAGAGGCTTGATTCTTTTGAGAAGATAATGATAAATACTTTGCATGTACAGATTGCCTGTTCAATTACATTGCCATATTTATCTCCAATCGAAATATCACGCGGGGCTATCCAGCATTTGATTTTATGTTGTTCCAAAACATGACAGATCGCATCGGCAGTTTGCTTATTCTTGCTGGAATAGCTTATAAAAACATCATGATCCATATACTTATAAGTACTATTTATTTCTTCTTTTTTATTTCAAACCCACAGTCTATCAGGCATTTTATAGTAGTCACAACTGTTTGCCGGTCATACTCTTTTTCTTCCTCTGATAAGTCCTGATATGGAACCAAACCAGGATGCTCTTTCAGGATGTCATTTCTTTGTTTGCCATATTTCCAGCCTTCGGCTATCCGTCCGGCCATCCATTGGTTGTGAACATTTTCTGAAAGAAATTCGAGCGTTGCCACAAACGATTCCTCCGACATTATTTCGGTCATTGATCTATCCTGCATTATTCCGGGGATGGTAATTGATGAAATTGTATATGTTTTCAACAGAATCTACATCTGGTTTCTGCATATCTTCGCCCAGCAAATCGCTTAATTCAGTTAATTTTTCCCAGCTTACCAGGCATGCGTGTTTTCTGTGAATTGTGTTCTTACGGTTTTTATATTTTGTTTTTTTATCAGTGCCATTTATCTCTTCGAAGGGTAGTTTCGCCCATCCATGGATAAAGTGAAAAGCATTCCACCGGAGATGTTCCCCAACTGACAAATTCAGTTTCTGTATTTCGGAAAGAGATTTATTAAAACCGGCATTATTGGTAAATTTAGCGGAAATATCATCCGGATTGTCATACCCCAATAATCGTACTTTGGCATACAAATGCTCGGCAGATGACATATTTGAAAGTTGCTCATGCCGGGAAATTGCATCAAAAGGTTGTTTATCAGGATTTGGATAAATCAGATCGTTATATACATCATGGATTATTCTTCCACGCCTTTCGGCGGTGCCCTTCAGTATGTTCTCTTCAGTGAAAACACGGGATGCTTCACCGAAGATGAAAATCTGACCTTTATACCCTTCAAGTGTCTCTTTCCAGTGGCTTTCCTCTTCCAGTTTAATGAAAATCTTTAGTAACTTGTTGCTTCTTATATCGTTCATTTCCAATATCTCCAGTGCAGTCTGGATATTCAGGGCATCATTCCCCAATGAAATTACGATGTAGTTTAGTTTTCCGATGAGCTTCTTTATCTCATTGTAAAATTTGGTATTGCCAGCTTCTGCCTCTGCAAAACTGAGTTCATAATTTGCTGGCAAACCCGGGTAAAGATATTCAAATCTTCCTCTCAGGACGTTCATGCACTTATCAATCATCATGGCATGAAATTCGGCGCCGGCAAATTGCCCATGCTCAATCAGTTTACGCAACACGTGCGTTCCAATTTGCCCGAATCCAATGACCAACGCATTGAAATCGGTTGTGACAGTTGCTGTTGCGCTGTCAATCTCCATTGAATCCACAGGATGATGCTCCAAAATCAACTGTCGAGAAACGATGGATGCATAATGGTGGATAACGACGGTTATCTCCGTTGTACTTAATCGGGTGTATTGAGCAAAATGCTTTTCGGCAATTTCTGTATAAGTTGCAACGTGAATTCTGACTGGTTTGTTAATCAGGCGGTTCTTTAATTTATTTAGTATCATTTTTGCATGTTCCACATTCCAATCTTCATCGTCGGATAAAAAATAGAGGTGGGTTTCTGCAATCCCGATTTTCTTTTCTATAATTTTTAGATTGTGGAAGATGCTGTCATTGGCGTCCCTGGCATGTTCAGGTTCTTTCTTGTGACGAAAAAAATGAAGCAGTCCTTCCTCTTTTTCAAGGTTGATGTTGTCGAAAAATGATTTGTTCCTGACCACATAGGCTGTATCAGGCAACCGGGAGTATAGGTGCTGGTTTTCATTCCCACTCATGTTGTTGACAAACACTACCAGGCGTTTTGAATTGTTTTTCAACAAATCTGCCGACAGGGCAAACGCAGCGTGATTGATGCTGAAAAAGAAGTGGTTTTCCTCGGCATCTATATTGCTTATTTTTAGTTTGATAAGCCAATCCTTCAAGAACACGCTTACCATTACGGAAATAAAAATAAATGCTGCCAAAGCTGCCACAAGCGAAAACATGGCATGAAAAATCGGGTTATGTTTGAAAGATGCCTCCAGTTCTACAAAATCGTTGCCCAGGATGAACAAACGGGTGGCAGAGAAAACCGATTCCAGGAAGTCAGGCAGCACAGAATAAAGACTGTAGGGTGTATTCCCCCCCTGGTAACCTATAAAATAAACCACAAAACCACTAAAAAAGGTAAAGGGCAACAGGAAAAAACGGATAAATTTCAGAAAGCCTTCTTTCTTTCGCCTGAAGTAAAGTAGGTAAATGCCAAAAAGCATCAATAAAATAGAGATAACCAGGACGTTGGACAGGCATTCCGAAGTAGTATCGGTGTAATGAAGTGCATTTGCTGACATTTGAAATTGCTGTTTTATTTATATCTTTTTAGAATCTATTCTGGTATATTTTCTTTTTTTAAACTGGTATAACTTATTTCCATTTTCTATGATCGTTAATGTGAAATGGTCATTGTCAGTTATTTCGATATAAGCCTGGGCAAACTGGTCTATTTGTGCACCATAATATTCGTCGAACTGAATACTGTTTTCACCTTGTCGTGCTCTCCAAACCCCCACGGTTTTTTGCAACAAGTTGTTATGACTGTCAAAAAACTTATAAAAGGAAAGACCGCTCCGATCTATTTCCCATTCAATAATGGTTTTATTCTCAATACATTTCCACGTGCCAAATATCGGTTGGTTATGCAGTGGTTTGTCATTGCGAGTTGTTGACACTTCAAAACTCTCAAGATTCATTTCTTTCAATATTTCATTCATCTCCTTTTTCCCATTACCCAGCCAGGTTAAAATTTTAAAATCGTTCACCAGGATGCTGTTCCAATTTTGATGGTTTGACTTTGGGAACTGTTTCCCGGAATTTGCAAAATAAATCTCTTTAGCTTCTTCCACTTTATTGTTGAAAAACAAAGCGTGGGCAAAATTCATGGTTAATGATTCTGTTTTCTTTTCACTGCGAATGGTTTGTTCATAAGGCTTTAAAATATCATACGCTTCATTGAATTTTCCGGCTTTTAAGGCATACCAGGAGCACGAACAAGCCATTCCTCTTCTAATCTGATCGTTTTCATTTCGCAGAACAGTCATTTTATAACTTTTATGAAACATCGAATATGCAACCTGGCAATCCCCTAACTGATCGGCAATTAAAGCAACACACCGGTAATAGCTAAGTACTAACTCTGGGTTTTTAGCTGAAAACAGGATGATCTGATTCTCGAGTTTTATCGCAGCCTTGTAACGCTGGATGATATCAGTCTCTTTTCCCGCTAAAATCAACTGGCAGTTCAGAATATCAATATCTTCCCTGTTATTTACTTTTGTAACGGGCATGTTATAATTAAATTTCGGGTAGATCAATGCAAGACATTCGGGTTTGTTGAATAGGGCAGCATTTTGGGCTGGTGTCAAACCATCTTCGCCTATGCTTAATTTATCGGCACCCTGTGCAAGAAGTTGCATTACCATGTTGGGCTGTCCTGAGCTACATGCATAGTGCAAAGGGGTTGTTTTTAATGGCAGGTTTTTGGTTACCGGATCCCGGTTTTTGTCGTACCAATTATTGGTAATCGTTGGAGTACCATAATCGTTATATTGGTAAGCCGCTTCATAAATTGCAGCATTGTAATCCAGGTTATTGGCCAGTTCTCCATTGGTGTTGTAATATATTACTGATCTGATATTGCCTTTTTCGTCGAAAGCCCAGCACTCTTTATGAAAACCTTTGGCATTATTTACCGGATTCATTTTTCTATCAAAGTAACGGTTCTCGATAAGGTTTCTCCATTTATCGTATTGATGTGTCACTTTCGTGTAACCCAGATGTTCGACAATCAATTTGGAACTATCCAGAGGAAGATAAGTTTCGAGTGTTTTTAAATTATCCTTATATTCGGCAAAATAGGCTACATATCCATAATTGGAAACGCAGAATTTCCCTAATGTGTCCCGGTAAACTATCATGTAAAGATTCCCATGTTTATCGTATTGAGATGATACAGAGAAATAGCCATAGTCCTTAAGTAAACAAGGTTTTTGTTTTTGATTGTAATATTCAATAGTTACTCGAATTGTACTGTCGGGAAATGAGTTGATTGTCTTTGAAATGGCGAATCCTTGTTGATTCAACTTCAATTGACCAGATTGATCAAAATATTTAGTCGTTGTCGTGATGTCTGTAGAAAAGTCAAATTCATTTGTGAATTTAGAATACCCAAATTTACATTCTGCCGGATTTCCTGCCTTATCATGATAGGAATGTTCGACAATATTGCCATTTTCATCATAAACCATTCTTTCAATAGCAAAATTGAGATGGTTTATTGTCAATTGATTTCGTCGGTCGTAAAATCTGATTTCAATAATATTTCCCCACTTATCATGGATATCCTCCTCTGAACAATAGTTCCATTCGTTATTTGAAGGTTCGCCATCAAGGTCAAAAGATGTTATTTTAACTAACCAACCCTGTGTATTATAGCTAAATTCTTTTTTGCTCTCCCAGGAATATTGTTGAGAATTTGATTTAACTGTTTTATGTCCGGATTCATCAAGGTATGTTACGGATTTTATTTGATCATTTGGAAAATATTCATAATTCAAACCATAAATTCCACACGCATCAGCTGCCGGTGTGTTCCAGATATCCTTCGCAAATTCCTGCTTTATTAAGCGCCCATGGCTATCATATTCGTTTAAAAACCGGATAATCTCGCTCTGATTGTTATAATTCACCGTTGAAGTAAGTCCCGAATTTACTGATTGTGGTGTTCTTTCGTCAGCACTAACAATGTTAATTGTTCGCAGATCTTCGCTAAAAGTGTAACGAACTGTTTCAAATCCAACAAGGTTAAAACACTTCTTGATAAGTAATTTACCATCAGCTCTGTATTCGAAATGTGTTTCGGGTTCTCTTTTTGCTTTTTCCGCATGACCTTCTACCCTCAGCTGATTTTTATTCCCAACTATTTTAACCTTTTGCAATTTGCGTCTTCTGTATTCAAAAAGATAGGATATGTACCTGTGGGAAGCTTCTTCCCTGGTTAGCTTACAGATACCCTCCGGTACTCCCCATCGTTCAGTGTAGTCGGCAAAATATTTAATTTTTACCCGGTTGTAATCCCAATACCACAACGATAGCGAAAGCAAAAGAAATGAAATGAGACTTAAAGCGGTTGAACGTATAATAATTTTCCGCTTTTCACTTCTTTTATGCCGTTGCCAAAGTTGATCGAACTTAAGCCCCAATATTGCTGCTATAACTTTAACACACGCTGCCTCCTTAGATAGTTCCTTGACGGAAACGCCTAAGGTATTTGTTGAAAGTTCCGCAGGATAACACTGTTTTTCGTGCTCATTTTTTGGGTCCGGTGTTCCTTCAATGATAAATGGAATGATTCGTTCACCCCTTCCGAATGATTTAAAATGACGAATTTCTTTATTTACCCATGCGGAATCTGCAGCAGCTGGTGAACAAATAACAATCAAAAAACGCGAGTCCTCCAGTTCGTTTTTAATATTCACCTCTAAATCACCAGGACCTATATCTGTTTTATCTCTGAAGATCGGTCGAATTTGTTTTGGCAAATTGCCATTTGATTCTTTTCTGATAATACTCGGTAGTTTGTAGTTTTCAAGTTTTTTATGTAACCACTCAGCCCATTTTTTATCTTTTCGGCTGTAGCTTATAAACGCATAATATTGAAATCTTTCCATTTCCGATTTGTAATTGAAAAGCTATAAAAACTATTTTATTGTTAAAATTTCAACCCACACTCCATACAAAAATTAACACTTTCTGCATTTGGAGTGCCGCATGCGGTACAGTAAATCCTGTTTTGTATTGCACTTTTGGCCGACATTCGATCTGACCCTGCATATTGCCTGATACTTTCCTCAGCAACCACAATCGCTTTCTCATCGAGATTCGATTGCTGGATGATGCCCCAAAGTTGAGTTACCAGGACCGGCCAGAAAAATAGCATGGAAATCATTGTCGGAATGGCCTCCAAGTTGCGACGGGCAGCCTCATCTTCGGGGTGGATAAAATCCTGGGGATGAATCATGTTTGTTAATGCACTCTTGATCAACTAACTTTGTAAAAGAGGGGGAAGCACCCTGAAGGGTTCCCATCCCCCCAATACTGCAGTTTTCGGTTGTGAATAAATAGACAATTACAGGGTAAAGATATAGAAATATAATAATCCGGATGGCCGATTTTGAAACAAGAATTGAATTTGGCAGGGCATTTTAATATAAAATTAATATTCAGGAAACACGGTGATGAACGGATGGACTGGCCATATTATCCGCCCTGCGCCGACTTTTCAGGGAAGGAACGGTTCCGGTGAAGCTGCCGAAAACAACAAAAAACCCTGATTCCTAACGGTTTCGGGGTTTTTTTCAATTTGGGCAATTTTTATTGAGAAACGATCTGGTGCTATTTTGTAACCATTTCCAGCACAACGGAACTTACTACCTTACCTTTCTTGTAAAATTCCGTTTTTACAATGCCAACTTCTTTGGAAATCCATAGTGAAGTTTGCCATTTTACCGGGCCATACTCAAGGAGGTAGTTAACTTTGGCGCATTCGAAAGTTCCTGCCGGGGTGGTTATACTTTCAACTCTTTCAACAACCCTCTCCTTTTGATTCATTTTAACCGGAAAAGGGTATCCGTCAGAAGTAATGCCTTTCCCCGAATACACTATATCTTTTAATTTCATCCCCTGAGACATGGTCACTGGAAAATTGATATATTTATCAGAATTGTCTGAGACTTTCACTCCTGTTATTCCAGGATCGATCGGGTAAAGCACCTCTCCATCCTTGCAGATAACATCCGTCAGTACCGTACCACCACCCGCACTTGATGAATTGGAATAGGATTCGGTAGAAAAGGTAAGGGTATGCCCGTCATTAATGATAACCTTGGATATGGAACTCGAAATCACCTCCTGTTTCTTACCGTAGGTAACATTCTTTAAAAGTGTGCCGGTTTTAAGACTAAAGGCATAAACACACTCTTCCGATTGGCCAAAGGCAGTGATTTGAGACAGGCACAGCAGGGTGGCCAGCATAAATACGAGATGTTTCATTTTGTTTGAAATTAGTTAGAAGTTGTTTAATTGATGCAAATATCCACATAGATTGCAACAGGTAAAACCCTCTTTTCTTGAATATCGCAAATCATTTATAAAAACAACTTATCTGGTAATTTTTCATGCAAATCATGAAAAATTGAAGTATTATCTTTCGGTGGAATCACTTTAGTTTAAAAAAATCACAGCTTAAAAAAAGTGGTTAAATTGTTACATTAAGTTGGTTGGGAAAGAGAAATGCTGAACGTATCTAAATAATAATATATGTTGTTGATAGGCAGATAATCAATAATAATAGAAAGGTTTGTGGGGTTAAAATGGTCTAATTTAGAATCGTTCCATGCGTTCAGTCGATGCCACATCAAATCCAGCAAAAAAACCTGATTCTTAACAGTTTCAGGGTTTTTTATTTTTCACTGTTCATTTACTCATTGTGTATTATTATTCTTTATCTTAGCTGAAAAGCCGCAGGCAGGGAAAGGTCTGTCGGCCGGTGAACAAATATTCAGCCAATGAAAACGCCTCTCCCCGATTTTCTCCGGAATATCAGGTTCGAATATAAAGTCACACTCATCTATCTGATTTTTGGGTTCCTGTGGATTCTTTTTTCGGATGAAGTACTGGATATATTGGTGGTTAATGATAGTCTGCTCACCCAGTATCAAACATACAAGGGAACCTTTTTCATTGCCGTCACCACCGTTTTTCTATACCTGCTTGTGAAAGGACACATGCAGAACCTGAGGATCCTTGAATCCCGGCGCATCGAAAGCGAGAGCCATTACAGAGCCCTGTTTTTTGATAATCTGTCAATCCTCCTGCTGATTGACCCCGAAACCGGCAAAATCGAAGAGGCAAACCAGGCTGCATGCGATTACTACGGGTGGACCCGCTCCGAACTTTGCCTGAAAAGCATATATGAAATCGACAAAGCCGATCCCACCCTGATCAGAGCACAAATCAAGCGGGCCAGCTCTGAAACGAAATTTCAGTTTGAATCCCGGCACCGTCTTAGCAGCGGAGAGTTCAAAGATGTTGAAGTGTTTTCAGGCCCGATCCTGCTGGTGAATAGAACGGGGCTCTATTTCCTCATCCACGACATTACCGAGATCAAACGCCAGGAGGGACAGCTTTTCGAAAGCGAATTCAGGTTCAGCCAGTTGTATGCAAATGGTCCGTTTGGAATGGTCATCGCCGACGGGGAATTCCGTTTTGTAAAGGCCAATTCCGCATTTTGCAGTATCATGGGGTACACTGAACCTGAAATCCGGGAATTGACATTTAAAGAGGTAACGCATCCCGAGGATATGCACAATGATTTGCCCTACATTGAAAAGCTGATCAACAAGGAGTTGGATGTTTATAAGACTGAAAAACGCTACATCCGGAAAGACGGGCAGTTGATCTGGGGATCATTGACCGTGATGCCTACCTACGATAAGGAAGGAAATTTTCTGTACAACCTGGGAATTGTTGAGGATATAACCTGGAGAAAGGCGGCAGAAGAAGAACTTCGTCATTCGAAGGAAGACCTGGAGAAACGTGTGATAGAACGCACTTCCCAGCTTGAAGCTGCCAATCAGGAGATGGAAGCCTTTACCTATTCCGTATCACACGATCTGATGACCCCGTTGCGGCATATCAATGGGTATGCCGGGTTGCTGAACGAAGAGTTGCAGGACAATTTACCTGGCGAGACCCGCCATTATCTTGAAAACATTACGATTACCTCAAAGCAGATGAGCACGCTTATCGACGACCTGCTGCGGTTTTCAAGAACAAACCGGCAGGATTTGCATACAATCAGGCTGGACACGAATGTTTTGGTTCGGGAGGTGATCGAAATGATGGAACCGGACATCAGGAACAGGAACATAAACTGGTCGGTGGAAACATTGCCGGAGGTGTTTGGAGATGATGCCCTTCTTCATCAGGTGTGGATAAACCTCATCGGGAATGCAGTCAAATACACCCGGTTCAAAGAGCTGGCGGAAATTTCGATCGGATGCAGGGAAGAGAAGGATTTCATGGTATTCTGCATCTGCGACAATGGAGTGGGGTTTGACATGCAATATGCCCACAAGTTGTTCGGGGTATTTCAGCGGCTTCATTCCCAGCGGGAGTTTGAAGGAACGGGAATCGGTCTGGCCAATGTGCAGCGCATCGTGAACAGGCATAACGGGCGGGTATGGGCTGAGTCCGAACCCAACAAAGGAGCTTCCTTTTATTTTAGTTTGCCGTATCCTCCCCGGTCGTAACCCTTAAATAGAATTAAATTTTTCAGAGAGAGCTAACGGCACTGGTTATATTTGCCTGCCATGGGCTACGCCCAACAAAAAACCCTGATTCCTAATGGTTTCAGGGTTTTTTTATTTAGCAGACCTTCCAGGTTTTCAAAACCTGGAAGGTCTTAGGCAAAGATCAGTCGGTCTGCAATTTAACTATTCTTAAACACCCATCCAAACACCTGCGAAAACTCTTCATAGGTTGTCGGGGTAGAGTTTGCCTCTGTTCGCTGATGACCGTTCAGCAGCGTGCCATCGTTGATGGCTTTGGCAAGGTCGACCATCAAACGGGCAGCATCCTCGCCGCAAAATCCTGAAGCTGCCATCCCTTTTACTGCATCCTCGTAAGGGAACTGAACGTACATGAGTTCCGGCATCCCGATCGCCTTTCCGGCAATGGCGGTGACCTCAGAATAGGTCATGTCGCGGGGGCCCAGGACATACTCGACAGTATTGCCTGTGAAGCCCAGGTCGAGCAAACGTTTTGCGGCTACCGCGCCGATGTCCTTTGTTGCCACCATCGGGAACTTCTGATCGGCGCTGACCGGGGTGCCGGCAATGCCCATCTGTTTGATCGTCCCGATCAGGCCCAGGGTGTTTTCCATAAAATAGGTCGGACGCAGGTTCAGCACATTGGCCCCCTTCAGTCCAAGCAACAGGTCTTCCATGTAGCCGAGACCGTCGACGATCCCTGCCCCCTTGCGAAGGTGAGCTCCGACACTGCTGAGCAATACAACATTGGGAACATTGTTTACTTTCAGGGCTTCGAAATAGTTGTCGGAGATCTTTTTTTGCTCCTGGAAGACATCAGCCGCGAACATGTCGGGCATTAAAAGGCAGAATACCGCATCGGCACCTTTAAATGCCCTTGTAAGAAACTCCCTGTCGTAGGAGTCGCCTGCCATGGCAATCGCTCCCATGTCGGCCAGCTCTTTTAATTTGTCGGCATTACGGGCAATAACGGTCACGCTTTGTCCTTTTGCAAGCAATTCAGTTGCAACGATTTTTCCAATTTTTCCGGTGGCACCGGTGATTACGTACTTTTTCATGGTTGATGTGTTTTTGTGGATGATTAATATTTGTATATACAATTAATAAATTAAAAAAACTATTTTGATGCCAGTTTAATGGCCGACTGGAAGACACTCCCTGTGAGCAGACGTGCATTTTCCTCCCCGAGAATATCGGTAAACCTCAGGTAGAGTTTGTACCAGGCTGCTTTTATTGCGTCGTTCATTTCAACGGAAGCCGCAGTAGGATAGATCATCATGGTCCTTCCTTCGCTGTGTTTCTTAACCAGGCCGCGGCTTTCCAGTTTGTCGACAAGCCGGGTCACGGTCGACGGGGTCAGCATCATGATCTCTGCAAGTTCCCCGGCTTGAATTCCGGGGTTTTTATTGACGGTCATGACCACGAAGGCGTAGCTTGGCGCAAGGTCAACGGCAGAAAATTCCGCTTCCGCCATTTTTGTTACAACCCGGGCAAGGGCATTGGAGGCGTAATACAGGCAATTGCAATAGGTGGCTTTATCCTTCATTTCGGGGGCAAAGATAATTATTATATTTGTATGTACAATAATAATTGTTTTAATTATTGATTAAGCACTTTCGTACCAGTAAGGAAAAACAGCAGCTATAATTACCCTTTCGAATAAGTCAGCAAAGTTTCTCCGATTCAGTTTGTAAGCAAATTCGTTAAGATAGTTTTGTAAGTAATCTGTGGTCATTTTATGATAGACACCAAGAAAAGTTCTTTTAGCGTTGCTGATCGCAATGTG